>CAYTFC010000099.1:0-9893 GCA_964436955.1 uncultured bacterium
CGTATAGCGGATGCACAGTATGCATATGGACTCTATGCTGAAGTTGTGAATATTCTCATAGCCCATCATGCCACATCGGAGCGTTGTCTCAGCCTCTTGGCCTTGGCATACAAACAACTATCGCGTTACGATAAGTCTCTTAATATCTTTGAACAGCTTACCCTTAAAAACGATGTTAATTCAGAACTACAGTGGCAGCTGGCTCATGTGTATTACCTTAAAGACGATCGAGATACAGCTAAAAAGCTATTTGAGAAGTTCACCAACGACCAGCCCCGCCTGTATCTTTTGTCACAACTCTACCTTGCACGTATTGATTTAATAGAAAACCAGCATCAAAATGCCTTGGACAAACTAGATCAACTGACCCTCTCTGTTGATGATCCATTAACCTTTGAAAAGCACCATCTAATGGGTGATGCCTACACTCAACGCGGTGACTTCGTCAAAGCAGTAATCAGCTATGAAAGTTCGTTACCACCGCGCAATAAGGAAAAAACTGCCTGGTACATAGATACCCTTCAAAAGCTGGCCGGTTGCTGCTTACAGATAGCTGACAAAGTGGAACTTGCTAGAGATGAACGCGTTATCTATCTATCCAAGGCATATGAAGCCATCAATAACCTCAAAACTATTGCTGCAACCGATGAGCTCCTATTGTTGCGAGGACGTTACCACATCATTCGCGGACGACGCATGGCCGATGTGGATGCACTAAATGAGGCAGAAGCTTTGCTTTCACAAGCACAAGCATTCAAAACTACAGAAGGAAGTGTCCAAGCGCTACTATTACGAGCAGAAGCTGCAAGCTCATATCAAGAACGTGATACCCTTTATCGTCGCCTAACAGATATGTCACGCATGAACAATGACCACTATGCTTATAGCTGGTACTTACGTGGTCTTAATGACTTAGAAGAGGCAAGTCAAACTCCGGCAAATAGTGCGCTCTATGATTCATCGGCTTATGCTCTCACACAAGCCTTTGAATTGGCTGTACCTGTTGACCCATTGCTTGCTGCTCGCGCCTTGTCAAAAGCTATTCATGCTTATGCCAATGCGGATAGCGACCGCTCCATAGGAGCAGCTTTACTTCTTTTACAAACTCTTCCCCAAAAATACCCCCAGGTAATTTCTTCAGCAGATCACCCAGATGAGTTCTTTTACCTAACGGGATGGCTGGGCTCGCAAAAACCAGGCTATTTTCAGCGAACAGGCAAGCCAGATACCACTGAAGCTGTGTTACAAAGGCAGCTGGAAGCCTATCCCAATGGCCATTTCGCTCCAGCCGCTCATTATTTGCTTGCAACCCGTTATTATCACAAAGGTGATTACAACAATGCCGCCCGCTACTATTCCCAAGTGCACATTAATTTCCCCGAATCACAAATCGCGGGAGATGCATGCTATTGGCATGCAAGGTGTCTTGAGCAAAGTAAAGCAGAGGCAGTCGAATATAGACCTCTTCTGGCCAAAGCATTTATAACTTATCCTCAAGCCTCTAGAGCAGCAGAAGCCTACTACAGCTACTACACCGCATCTGATTACCTAACAGGTGATTATGCAGCTCTTCAGCACCTTGAAAAGATGGCGGAACGTTATCCCAATTCCCCCTATTCCGTGAATGCCCTCTTACTAATCGGACTGGACCACAAAAGATCCAGATATTCAGAAGAAGGCAAATTGATACGCAAGCGCAACTGGAACAAAGCGATAGATGCCTTTCAAGCCGCAGAAACACGTTTTGATCTGCTTTATGAACAGGGATTGCTGCCTACGAAAAACCTCGAAGTCTTTGTCGCATCACGTTATCGCGCCATTCTCGAGCGATCGTTAACCAATTTGGCAATCGCAACGGAATCCGAAGGTCCAAAAAAACATATCTATTTGGAATACGCCATCGATATGTTTCAACGCCTAGTAAATGATTTACAGAACCCAACGCATGCACTCGCTACTCTTGTAGCTCGAGGCGAATCGTACGCCCCCCTTTTGGAGGAAGCCAGTTATGGCCTTGCAGTCACTCAAGTACATTCAGGAAATGATGGGGATGCCAGTGCCACACTAAATCAGATGCTAACGCGTTATGATGCCGCAAAAATAACGCGAGGTTACTACCGTTCGCGCGCCCAGTTCCAGAAAGGCATGATCGCCATCCGAAGCAATAACCCAAAAGAAGCTTTAGATTTTTTTGCAGCATCCGAAGAATCATCTAAGGGTAAGGTACTTAGCACAGATGAGAAGCTCGATCTGTGGATTCAACGCAGCCAATGTTATAGACTACTAGGTCAATACGACAATGCTATGCTAGAATTATCACGCGTCATCAACGAAGACGCTATTTCAACGCAGCGCATTAAAGCCATGCTTTTGCGTGCGGAGGTCTATGAATTACAAGAAAGACCCGAACTTGCTGTGAAACAACTAGAAGCAACAGCTAAGAAAGGGGGAAAGTGGGCCCTCGAAGCTCGCGAAAAATTAGATAGAGACTATCGTTATGACTGATATCATTGCCTCGATTGTTCAATATAGCTCCAATTGGAGTGTCCTATTAATTATCTTAGGAGGATGTTCCGTCCTTAGCTTTGCCATTTTTATCGAGCGCATGCTCCAACTGCGACGCTCTGAAATCGATACCAATGGATTTATCATTTCACTCCGCAGAGTATTGAAAGAAGGGGACATTGTCGAAGCCATCTCCATTTGTGAAAGTACCGGAGGAGCTGTTGCCAATATAGTCAAAGCCGGACTTATCAAACACAATCGAGAAAAGGAACAGATCGAAAGTGCCATGGAGATCAGTGGTCTTATTGAGATTGCTCAATTGGAAAAGAACGCACGTATTCTTTCCATCATTGCTTATGTTGCCCCCCTAATTGGACTATTAGGAACCGTTCTAGGATTTATTCAAGCCTTCGGAGAGATGCGACTGAGTGGCCTTGTAGATATCTCTGCAACACGCATTGGTGAAGCTATGGAATATGCGTTAGTATCAACGGCTGCAGGACTGGTTGTAGCAATTCCTTCCATATTGGCTTACAACTATTTGGTGAGCCGCGTGGAGGGATTTGTCCTGGAAATTCAAACAACATCCGCAGAAATCATTGACTTACTCCTGCAACGCAAGGACGAGCTCGGCTATTAATGCGATTTAAAACCAACTTGAAACCCTCGCATAGCCTGATTGATCTCACGCCATTGGTGGATGTGATATTTCTCATGCTCATCTTTTTTATCATCACCTCTGACGTGTTGCCGCTTAAGTCATTGCATATCGAAAACCCCGAACTAAAAAGAGATTCCCTTCCGCTAACAACTCAACTTCTCGTCGTAGTAGATGCGCAGAACGTCATCTATGTAGGCTCTAAAAAATCCATCGTAGATCTGGCATCCCTATCAGAATCACTCATGCAAGAAGTCGATACCTTAAGGCAGCAGCACTTAAATATTGATCCTACCATCGTATTGAGTGTAGATCGCCGGGTGGAATATGGCACCTTTTTGCGCCTGTTTTCCATCGTACAAGACTCAGGCCATCGTATTCGATTAGTTTATCAACCGTCTGAAGAGGCATCCTCAGAATACTTTTGATACATAATATATGTTACGATTAAAAAAAGACCCTCGCAGTCGCGAAATCACCATATCCATACGCAAGAAAAGCTCTTGGTTTAAATCTAGAGACCTGTGGATTGGTTTTGCTATTGCCATCAGCATTCATCTGACAGCCATAGTCTTGTTTCGCTTTCCGATACTTAACTTTAAAAATCTCTCTCGAGCCGCTCCTGCAGTGGTAGAGGCGATTCTTCCTATTGATCCAAGTACAAGTGCCAACTGGAGCCCCCTCGCTGTAACATACTTGTTGCCTCCACAATTACTAGCACCACGAAGTGTGCTTCCCCAGCTCCCTGAATGGCCTGTAGAATCCAAAACTTATATTGCTCTTAGGGAGCCTCAAGTCTCCTCCATGCTTTTCTATCAAATTGAAAAGCTAGATATGGTGGCAAAACCCGCCTTTGAAACTAATCAACTCACTGGCGTAAAAATGGAAATTCGCATCTCTGGCCCCCTTTCAGAATTAGAATACACAGTTAAAGACGTCACTATCTCACACCCTCCAGATTGTTGTTTCCATTACGAAGTAAGACTAGACCCAACCTCAGGGCACATTTGTTGGTATCAGCAACTGGAATCGGACCAAGACAAGCGGGATCCTGGACACAAATTGATCAAAGAAGCCATGAAAAACATCCAGTTTGTGAATATAGCTTCTTACACGTTAGTGCCTGGGCAAATTGAAATTGCTTTTGTAAGAGCTGAGGGGAATCTATGATTGAGTTAGCGCCCGATACAGCCTTCCTGGCTTATCTAGCAACTACATTGACAGTTTTGTTGGGCTTTTGGGTTAACCATCTTTATTCTGCAAAAAAGCGTAAATTGGTATTCGATGAACAGACCCTAACGGTTTGTGAATACTGCCATTGCGGCTATCTCGCCACAACAGGAGATCAAATCAGCCGTTGTCCCCAATGCAAATCGTTAAATAAAATGAAATAATCATCAGGGCGCCCGATCCTACCAACTCATCCAAATAACATCCTAATCGTGCCCGTGCCCGATATCCTAAATCATTTTCCTCATTCCGTTTTACAACTCGTTTGGGAATTAGTTTTTTTCGGGCGCGGGCACGGGCTCAGGCACGATTTAGGATGTTATTGGGAGGGCTGATGGGGATCGGGTAGCTGATTCTGTTGGTCAGCTGAAGCTACGAATGTAATGCTCAGATGCGATCATGTCGCGAAACTCTGTTGCACGCTTAAGGAATTCATCCGCACGTACATCCCACGTATGCTCCAACATAAGCATCTTGCGGCCCGCTTCAACGATACTGTTACGCTCGCTTTCATGGGTCAAATAGTGCTGGATGCGCTCATTGACGCGCTCCCAATCACCATACAAATAGGAAATAACCCCTCGCTCTTCTCCAAAATGTACCTCCAGGTACTTATTGGAACCAGCTAGCACAGCAGCGCCAGCCGCCAATCCATAGATAATTTCAGCCTGAGCCCCATGCTTAAAGCAATGCGCCGTACTTAAACATATCTTACTCTGGCGCAATACTTCCCATGCCCTCTGAGGTGTAATATTAGGATGAACCTGAACATGCGCAAAATCATCAAATGAAAAGGGCTTCTCCAATGCATTCTTATTACATACATCCACGTCAAATAACTGAATGTTGACGTCCTGTAGATTCCTAATCATCTCAATACTGCCAATCGCCCGCGAATAGATCTCCACTTCACGACACAGTTGCACAAAGTCACTACCTCGCGGATCCACGCCAGATTGCCTCCAAGCATACACTAAAGCCTGAGCAAATGCTGTGTTATCGTCGCCAAGCGTAAGCTCCACAGCCCTTTCTAATACCTGATTTATGTCCGAATTGTAAGTCGCCTTCCACCGTTTCTTGATATCCTGTGGATCCGGAACCTTACCCAAAAATACGACATCGTAGATTTTTTCCTCGTTCGGAGCTAGTAGGTCCTGCGGAGTCACAGCAAATCCAAAGAAAAACACACGTTCACAATGCGCGTTAAAAAAGAGCTCGCAATCGAAATAGTCAATACAAGAAGCAATGGAATAGGCACTTTTAGCCAAATATAAATGATAGATGGCTGGTTCAACCAACATAGAAACATGGGGAATCTTCAGGTAATCACAAAGCAAAATCTTTCCAGAAGTTGGTACTGGGCTGAACGAGCAAGTCATCTCCGGCCGCAACAGCAAGATTTGATGCAGGTGAACCTGCTGTAGCCCCTTTTCTGGAATATCAACAATTGACGTAGAAACGCCACGACGCTCCAACGCGTGGGCAAGATGCTGAGCCCAAGCTCGTCGAATCTCACCATGGTTTTTAGGAATCAAAAAACACAATCGCTGGAGCATGTTCACCCTTATCAATTACCCTTAGGCTTCTATTTGTTCACATCAGCCTTTTTCCCTCAAGAACTAATGATTGGCATGTAATTTGCTTATTAGACCCATGATCTTTCAACCCCATTTGGAGGTATTGTGTATGTGGAATAAAACTTTAGCCTTTAGCGCCAGCGCTATACTACTTTGTTCAACCACTTTTGCAGCTGACGTTCCCGTAAACCCCTCAGATTATACAGGATCCAGAAGCCCTGGTGCAGGCCTCACTGGGACCGCCGACTGGGGAAGCCCGGATGGTTTCAATCTTACATGGAATATTACTCAAACTGGATCCACCTTTCACTATCTTTATACCTTGAGTATCCCGCACAAGAATCCTAGCCACTTGCTGTTGGAACTTAGCTCTAATGTTACGGCAGATAATATTGGTGAAGTGGTGTCCAACTTAACAATAAATGGAAGTCCTGCAACCCCTGACGGCCCGCAGCTTTTCGTGCCAGGCGGCATGGGGAATTCTAACCCAGGACTGCCTGATGAGATTTATGGAATTAAAATAGAGCCTTTTAATAGCGCAGATTTGTTTGAAATCGCCTTTGATTCTGTAAGAGAACCAATGTGGGGTGATTTCTATTCAAAAGATGGTACTTCTGGGGGCCAAGATGTCTACATTTATAATAGCGGCTTTGGCAACCAACCAGTATTCGCATTTGGTGACTGGATACCAGTGCCTAACTCGCATGGCGTACAAGTTCCTGAGCCTGCAACATACCTATTCCTAACCTCCTGCTTAGCATTAGGTCTCCTACTACGCAGACGTCAAACTGTCACCAACCTGGCATAATTTAGATCTTTAGCAGCCCCATCTCTGGGGCTGCTATTCTAGAAAAGTAAAGCTATACAAGATTATCTTTTAAACGCTATGTTGGTACCTAGGCGGGTTTTAAAGCATTGATCCCTTAAGAAAAACAAGAGCCACTGAAAAATAGATAATCAAGCCAGTCACATCCACTAGCGTCGCCACAAAAGGTGCAGAGGACACCGCAGGGTCAAAGCCCGCACGTTTTAGCAAAATCGGAAACATGGCCCCCATCAAAGCTCCCCACGTCACCACACCCACTAAGGAAAAACAAACAGTAAAAGCCAGCATAAGCCAATGAGCTCCATAAACGTCCATGTACGCGCCCCATAACGCAACGCGCAGGAAACCGATAAAACCCAAAGACAATCCAAGTGTGGTTCCCACAATTAATTCACGACGCATAATGTGCCACCAGTCACGCAAGGTCACTTCACCTAGCGCCATCGCACGAATAATCAATGTGGAAGCTTGGGAACCCGCATTTCCCCCGCTCGAAATAATCAAAGGCACAAAAAGAGCCAGCACAACAGCCTTAGCAATCTCGTCTTCAAAATATCCCATCGCTGAAGCTGTCATTAATTCTCCCAAAAACAGCACCGTCAACCAACCAACACGCTTTCCAATTAGACGGAACAAAGGAATTGCCATATAGGGCTCATCTAGCGCTAGCGTACCACCAATCTTTTGAATGTCTTCAGTGTCTTCCTTAGTCGCAACAGACAGCGCATCGTCCAATGTAACAATGCCCAGCAAAAGCCCATCCACATCAGTAACAGGCAATGCCGCTCGCCCATATTTTCGGAAGGTATTTATCGCAACTTCTTCATTATCTTCTACATGCAGAGCGACAAATCGATGATCTGCGAGTTGTTCTACTTTAGTATCTAGGGAAGAAAGAAAAAATTGTCGTATGCGAAAGTCATCAACAAGTTTCCCCTGATCATCCACAGCATAGATAATATTGATGGTCTCGCTGTCATGACCATTCTGTCGGATATACTCTAGAACCTGTCCAACCGTCCAATCCATACGGATGGCGATATAGTCAGGAGTCATTAATCGCCCAATGCTATTCTCGGGATAGTTCAACAACTTAAGCGAAAGCGCGCGCTCGCGAGAAGAAAGGTACTTGAGCAAAAGCGTTACAAGAGAGGCTGGCAGATCTTCTAGCAGTGCCGTACGATCATCGGGTGCAAGTGCGTCCAGTAACGCAGCGACTTGTTGCGAAGGCAAACGAGTTAATATATCCACCTGATAGCGTGGAGGTAAAAATTCAAAGGTTTGCACAGCGCGTTTTTCAGGCAAGGCATCAAAAATTACCAGCGACTGATCTATAGGCTTGTAAACCAATAAATCCGCAATATCAGCTGGATCAGAAACAGATAACGACACAACGAATTGATCGATATTGTCGGTCGTTATCCGTGTTTCGGCCAAGTCGACCAGTTGATTCATTAATTATTCCTAAAGTAAAAAACAGCCGCAACACTTGTTCTTAGCCTGATTTTCATGCTGTTGCTGCCCTACGGCAGGGCCGACTTCTTCTATGCCCTCTTCAACAAGCTGGTTTAGCCAAGGATATTCACCTTTCGAAGCCGTGATGATAATTGCAATCGCATTAGCGATTACCGGAACAATTACAGTGTTAATTAGCTCATCAGAAGCTCCGGCAGCTGATGCTGCCTTTGCCACAATATCCACCGCAGCTTGCTGCCGCTCTGGCGTAGCCAAACTACCTATTTTTTCTACAGCTTCCATAGCCACTTGTAAGGCTGTTACTACCGACTCTTCAGTAAGACCATTTTGAAAAACATGCATAGCATTAGCTTGTTCATTCGTCCACAGATCAATTTCTTGCTGGGAAGGTATCTCTCCCTCTGAGGGAATTGCTCCATTCTTTACAACCCCATTCTTATTCAAATCAAGCTGTTGATTATGGGCTGCAATAACCTTTTCCACTAGGCTCGGGATTAAATTACTTTGAAAAGTTGCGTGGTCGGGATGTAAATTTTGATTAAGCTGTGTCAACAGCTCCTGCACAGTCCGCACAGCAGTATCTCTGCGATTTGCATCACCCCCGACATTTCCCACCTTCTGCATAATTTCGGGAATATGGCTGATAACGCCGTCAACAGTTATCCCACCTACGGCATTAATAATATCTTGAGCAATTTCTTGGTAGCTAACGACTCCCTGAACCGCATTAAACTTGGCACTCAATCCAACCGGAAATTGCCAGAACTGAGAAGAAACTGAAGATACTTGCATGGTGACCTCCTTGAGGGTGCTGAGCGTTATGGAAGAGTCACCATACCGGGAGCGAGCAAAAAGTAATAATTAATTCTTATTAGGCGATTAGCTCGGCCTGCAAATACTTGATGATAGCAGGGCAGAATAGAGGAAGATCGGGTGGAAAACGACTGGATATGAAGTGATTATCAATGACCACTGCCTCGTCAAACCAGTTAGCCCCAGCATTAATCATGTCATCTTTGATGGTCTCGTAGGATGTGCAACGTACCCCCTTAAGGATTTTAGCCGAAATGGGTACCCAACCTGCATGACAAATAAAAGCAATTAGCTTTTTGGAATCATGGAAGGCACGAGTGATCTCCAGAACCTTTGGGATCACACGTAATTTATCTGGGGCAAAACCACCCGGAATAATTAATGCGTCAAAAACTTTGGGATCTACAGCGTCCAGAGAAATATCAGCTTGAGAAGGATAGCCGTGTTTCCCGTTATAGGTACGCCCTGCCTCGGGACCAGCGATCGTGACAATTGCACCAGCTTCTGTAAGACGAAGTTTGGGGTATTGGAGCTCTAAGTCTTCGTATTCACTCTCGACAAACATTAAGATCTTGCGATGTTGAAGCTCCATAACACCTCCTATCTTCTAAGAAAAAGTTAACAAAAGGTAAGGCTAAAAGCAACCGAAAGAAACCCCATTTATCAAGCGAAGTGAGCGAAAGGGTCCTCTATGTCTTTCTCCTAAGTCTTTTATGTCTTCTAATGTGATAAAAATAAATAAAACCTTTGCTTATGCCGCTTCGGCGAAGCGGCGCTACAACGTGTAAGTGTACTCCCAAAAATCCTA
>CAYTFC010000100.1:0-9720 GCA_964436955.1 uncultured bacterium
TCTGATATATCGTTACGAGCGCTAGATGAAGTTTTGGTAGCAATCAGGGTCTAAGACCCTGATTGCTACCAAGAAGCATCTTGTTTCTTACATAGTCGTGGTAGACATTGATCAGCAAAAAATACTGTTGTGCGATCATGTTAAGTCGGGTCTTTGGTTACCCCCAGGGGGGCACGTGGATCCTTTAGAGCATCCACGTGATGCGGTCACACGGGAATTACGTGAAGAACTTGACCTCGAAGCTGATTTCCTATTCAATGATCCGCTCTTTATCACTTCGAGAAGTACCTATGGCGCTAAAATTCCCATTCACATCGATGTCACGCTCTGGTATGTCGTAAAGAGTGACAGCTCCTTGCCTGTCAATTACGACACTCGCAAGTTTCTGGACGCAAAATGGTTTTCTTTCGACAGTCTTCCTGTCGATCGCGTTGATCCTCATCTATCGCGCTTTATGCCAAAACTTCTAAACTACCTGCGATAGTACCAAGTAACGCCACCAGGATTGTTTTGGTAATCGTAGCCATTGTTGTAGTCATAGTATTGGTTATTAAAATTCGACGAGGGGTAGCTATAGCTACGATAGTAATAGGATCTGTTTGGGTAATAACCGTTATTGTAGTAATAAGCGCGTCTTTGAGGAACATAGTAGCTATCTCCATAACCAAAAGTAACATAACTACGTTGAGGCTGGTGAGTTGCCCATGTACCTCGGTGCGCAAATAGATCGGTCCCAATCATCAATGTAGCTGCTGTAGCAACTAACGTCAGAGTCGCAGTCTTAAATGGGGTCATGTTATCCCCCTTTCCCACAAAGTGGGTTTAGTGCTGCTGAAAGGTGTCTAGGTGCTTAAATAAGCTTGGAGACCTTGAGCTATGGGGATTAGAAGAATAGAAATAATATCCATTATCATAAGGGTAGCCATGGTCTTGGTAGGCAGTCACATTTCTTCTGTTTCCGTAATCATATCCCCATGGATAGCCATAGTATCCGAAATCGCCGAAATAATAGTATGCACCGTCTACGCGGCGCCCCTCAAGAGCGGATGCCCTACCTCCTTGTACGAGGTAGTAGGTAGCGTTACGTTCCGCCCGCTCACCTTGCAACGGCATTCCTACACCTGAATTCAGTGCCATGCCAGTGTCTGCCTGAGCAGTGGCTACCATAAGCGTAAATGCACCAATGATGTAAGCTCCAAAACTCTTCATGAACCAACCTCTCAGCAGGGTAACTCCCCAACTTCAATATATACCTCATGCTATCGACTGTCAAATCCACTCTCTTTAGAAAATCTTAACTTCCTCCAGCTATCCTATTCATGGTTTAAGTGCTTGGAGGTGAGCCCTTATAGAGATCTCAACGCTATATATACCACGCGCGGCTGGAAATGGTGAATTTGGACCGGCGAAAGCCCCGCGGTTGGTATAATAAATCCAAACTTCACAGGTATCATGAACAAATTTAAAGTATTTATTATCTTTCTATTTACAGCAGTCGCCATACATGCAAACGCATGCACCTTTGAAGAAGAAAAATTAGTCACCACACATGGAATCCTTGGGGCGCCATGGAATATGTACTATTTGAGCGGTGAAGTGCAACGTCCAGAAATGACCCTTCACTGGGGATACCCCAGCACAGAAAAAAAAATACTGCAGCATGGGGAGGATTTAGCGCTTTATCTACTAGAGGTAGCCATAGAAAATCCGGGAAAACCCATTCACTTTCTGACTCATTCAATGGGGGGCCTAGTTTTAAGAGCTGCATTAAACCATCCCTGCTGCCCTATTGAAGCCCACATAGGCAAAGCGGTCCTTTTAGCTCCCCCAAATCAGGGGTCAGCTTGGGGAAGAATGCTCAATAGAGTGTCTTTAGCAAACTATCTCGGCCGAGAAAATTCCGGAGAAGAATTGATGACCACAATGGATTTCGAACATTTGGGCCCATTTCCTGACACCATGAAGGTCATGGTAATTGCCGGTAATTTCAGCTACAATCCTCTGATTAACGATGAAAATGACGGTACCGTAGGTGTGACAGAAACCTATTTAAAGACGCCTCATAAGCATGTTGTGATCAAGGTAGGACACAAAAGCATTCTAGTCAACAAACAGGCCGCTTGTTTGACCTACAACTTCTTTCACGATATTGAAGATGATTAATCAAATGTGGTTAAAAATTCTATGTTCTATAGGATTATCTACATTCCTTTGCTGGAATGAGGCTTTTGCTGCGCAGCATTACGATTTCAGCAAATACTATCATGCTGAAATTGATACGGTTCTTTACCCAAAAAGCATTGAAGACGTTCAAGCAATCGTTAAAAAAGCAAAAGAGCAAAATAAAAAGATTGCCATTTCTGGAACCGCGATGTCACAAGGGGGTCACACCCTCCCCAGAAGGCTAAGCATTCTTCTTAGCGAGGAAGCCGCCAAGCTAGCTTACAATTTCTTTCGTGACATAGAGGAGTAACGTGATGACTGCCATCTATCTACCATAACCCTCAAGCTCTTGATCGTAATAGTACTCCTCCGATGGATAGCTACGCTCATAAAGAGGAGTGGACACTTGTAGCTTATCGTAATAATAGTCGTTCAACGGATAGGTATGGTGATAATAAGGGGGCGAAACTTTTAGTTTATCGTAGTAATAGTCGTTTAACGGCTGGACATGATACGCGGGGTATCGCATTGGACTCTGCCCATATAAGCCAGGAAAGGTCAGAACCGCGGCCACCATCACCACTAGTATCATTGTCGCAGACTTAATTGGAGTCATTGCTACCCCTTTCCCACAATGTGGGATGATTACTACAAAAATCAAGCATTCCCTTGAATAGTAATAATTTGTCGCAACTTACCTCGATTTTTTCAATATACACCTTACCGGGTTCCTCGTCAAATAATCACTAGATAGAAGCTAGAAAAAAAGACATAAAGGAGAAGGGACCAAAAAGACCAAAAGGACCAAAAGGACTCTGGGAAAAAAGGACATAAAAGACAGATTTCGACCACTATTTTTGATCGAACGTGCTCTTCCGAGACTCATATACCCAATTGTGATCTTCAAGGCTAAGACGTCCTATAAGATCCTCGGTCTCGTTCTCGCGAAGAAATTGACGCTCCTGCTGGCAGATAGGAATACCCCACAAAATAGTGACAGGGTCTCGATAATCTGGATAGCGCACGTGAGGAATTCCTAACCCCTCCTTCAGCATCAATACACTGTCAAACGGAGATAAAGGATCACCGGAGGTAAGCATATTGCAGTCCACGGTATGCCCATTGCCAATCCAGCAGAGTTGATCCCAAGGCATGGCTACGATAGCACTTATTGCCGACCCAATTCGAGTGATCGAAATGTTGTCGACGAAGTTCTTGTGAAACGCCATGCCCATTTCAAAGCGACGCGAATGCTGCGGTTCATCTAAGAACAGTTCCACCCGAGGCTGTGCCAGGATCGAGATTCCAATGGTGATAAAAATAACCTTTTCATCTTGTTCAAACACAACAATAGCCCTTGGCGGAAAGCGATCGCCATCGATAGCGAAATAGCGCGTATGCGGGCCAAACTGCTCCTCGAGAATAGAAATGCGCTCATTTAAATAGTGCTGCCAAGCTTCCTCTTCAGACCAAGTATGCCAGAAGTCCAAGGCACGTTCCACATGCTGTTCAATTAAACTCGCTAGCTCATGCAAAGGGCGAATCCCGATAAAACCGGGTGCCGCACATTCTCTTGCATAGCCAGAGATGTTGGCGAAGCTAGGACATGCCCAAGGAGGAATAACGCTAATAATTTGGCCTTCATGCAGCAAGGCAGCAGAATCGCCACCCTCAAACCACACAACTTCGAGCTGATCAGGCTGCAGTTCCATGGAAGTAGAAGCGTGAAGACAATACTCCGCGGGCATCAGTGGTGCCCTACCGGCCTCCATATCACGAATAGCGGGCTGAATTCCATTCTTATCAGCGACTGGAATGCGGTTACACACCCAGCACTTACGGATTCCACACCAATCATCCGGACTCTCACCCATAGGAATAATCCCTTCTGGTCCGTAAAGATAGAAATAAACAGCTTCCCCATCATCTTCAACAAATGCGGAGATATTTCCCCAAGGTGAATTTTCCTGGAAAATGATATTATCGTCTTCAGTCAACATTTCTTTACCGTTGTTAAGTAAAGAACAGTTTAGCATAACCTAATAATATTTTAACAGGAAAAGTTATGTTATTCAATAGCATAAGCTAAAAAAAGCTGTATGATCGGAAGTTAAAATTGAATGGCTTGCGTAAGAGAGTCTATTCCATCCTGATAACATTGGCGGATCATAGAATCCGCTTCGATGTTGGATATCCCATCAGGCAGATAACTGCAGCTCCAGTCGACTAAACAACTTTGGGGACCATTAGAAAGAATACGGAAGGTCGCCACATAATCCCTATAAGGAAATGGACTGCGAAGAAAGCGGTAACGAACCTGTAGTCTTTCATGATCGATGACATTTCTTTCAAAGATAAGACCGCCACTTTTAAGGTGCGCAATCTTCATATTACCTCGAAATTCCACTTTCTCCAATCGTGGATGCCAATCAGGATTTTGAATAATATAGGCCCACAAAGTGCTTGCGGAAGCAGGTATATTACCAATTACGCGAGTATGAAACTGTGGGGCCTGCGATAACACGACTTTACTCCTCCCATTTCAAGCTTCGCATTCTGCCAAGAGGAGCTGTTTTTTTGAAACTAGGAATTTACTCTTTCTGGGGTTCGCAGATATTTTATGTAATAAAACAGCATCAATCCACCATAGATAATCGGAAACACAATGTCTGCAGCCCAAACGAAAACCCCCGTATTATACGGCGCCGCATTTCCTAGCATCCATTGCTGATAGTGGACAATTGTAGCCCCAAACACAAAAATGACGTTGTTGAGTACAGTTGCCAACCAAAAATAGGCCGGAAAGAGAGGCGATAACAGACCAGTTACAGCCATACCTAAGTTGCCGGCAGCAATCTCTGATTGGAATGGGCTCCCCGGAGCCCAGCCTATCCCCGCCGCCGTTATGTCAGCAAAGAACGCATGAGCGAGAAAAGCCACAAGCCCATTCATACCAATGTTGAAGAAAATGAGCGATTTTAGATAAATCGCTATTTTCTCTTTGCCCGACAAACCGGAATGACCACTTACCTTTACTGCGGCATAGATTGTCGCAATGATAAAAAGAATAACAGGGTACATGCCTTCGCCTTCGCCCTATGCGTAGTGAATAAAGCCAAAATAGATTAAAATCACCCCAACCAGGATGGTTACTATTGAAATGATTAAGTGGGTTTGCGGTTGAGTCACTACTCTCGCTAATGGCTGCAAGTGATCGGGCAAGAATAGTCTTAGCAACCCTTTTATAAGAGCTATCCAGCCAATAATTGTAATTATCACGATCCAGCTAGGAACCCAATGGTTATGCAGGACGATAATGACCAAGCCGAACATCACGGACAACGCCCCCGAAAACAGCATCCAAGTTGGACTAAGGAACAATTCGCGCACAACAGCTTCCAGGCGACCACGCTGGAGCAAAAAGGCTAGCCCTATAATGACCAAATAGAGACCAAGAAACCGGGCAAAGAAAATTGATGTGTCCACGCTTACCTACCTTCAGTTTAAATAAATTATTTATGGTCATAACTCTCTCCATATTTAATCACAAGGTTTTGCTTGTAACCCTTCTTACAATATTGCTACCATGCGTAGTTATGGCACAACTCCTATCTGTCCAGAAAATTTGGGATCGCGCACCTCACAATGCATTCACGGATCTCATTCATTTCAAAGGATCGTTTTTTTGCGCTTTTCGCGAGGGAGAGCAGCATGCTGGCGGTGAAGATGGCACTGTTCGCATTCTGCAAAGTGTGGATGGACTGACTTGGAAATCCGCCGTCACCCTCTCTAAGAAGGGCATCGATTTGCGCGATCCAAAGTTCTCTATAATGCCTGATGGGCGCCTAATGCTCTCTCTGGGAGGATCGCGCTTTAATGGGGAAGAATATTTAGGACGAAGTCCTCATGTCGCTTTCTCTACCGATGGGATATATTGGTCTGATATTCAAGACGTCCACATGCCACACGAATGGATTTGGCATGTGACGTGGCATAAAGAAGTAGGTTACGGAGTTTCCTATCGATACAGCGACCAGCAGGACAACGAACAACCCTGGATTTCCACCCTATTTCAAACACAGAATGGCCTTCATTACTCTAAAATTACTGAATTTGCGATACCTGATTACCCAAGCGAAGTAACCCTGCGGTTTCAGCCCGATGGGACGATGATCGCCCTAGCAAGGCGTTATGGAGGTGCCTGGGTCGGTCACGCAAAGCCTCCCTACCATGACTGGCAGTGGGCCGAGACAGAATATCGACTTGGCGGACCCGATTTTCTGATTCTTCCAAATGGGGATATGTGGGCAGCGGCACGCGTGGTCACCGGACAGGGAGAAGAGGCCAAAACAGAAACCGTTTTGGGAAAAATGACGCTAACATCCTTCACACCAGTTTTGGTGTTTCCAAGCGGAGGAGACACCAGCTACCCTGGCATGGTCTATTACAATGGAATTCTGTTCGTCAGCTACTATTCGTCACACGAAGGAAAGAGCGCCATTTACCTAGCACGGGTTCAGTTGGGTTCTTGAGCTGCACCAAAACTAAAGTCATACACTGCAGGTCCGGGCATTTTCTGGTGTCTTGCGGTCACAGTCACATCCACAATATGCTTATTGGTAGTGATGCGGTAGCCTGATTCCGTTTTAATAATAGACATGATCACTTCGCCCGACTGCAGAACCTTTCCCAAATCTGGACTGGATAACATCCCTTTAATCTCGGCGACACCCGAGTATAGTGGAGGCAGCACAGCTTCTGACTGGCTTACTGCTCCCAGGAACAAGACGCTGGCTAAAACAAATGCTTTCATAGACACCCCCTTCTAGAGGTTTTATAATACTACTCATATCACGTTTTGTTTTTCTTGACCCTCACGCCGCGTCATACTCTAAGTTTGGTGGTGTTTAAGGAGATTTGGCATGTCATACACAGCTAGAAGCTTAGCGAAACTATCCGGAGTGAGCGTGCGCACCCTACATTTCTATGATGAAATTGGGTTGCTGAAGCCGGCCTATCACGGCGGAAATGGATATCGCTATGATGAACAAGATTTCTCAGCCGCGCATGCGGAGAAAGCATACGCGGCTAGACCGACGATACAAATATCGTTCTGCACATCCCCGTCTTTACGTTAATCATCAATACGACCCAGGGGTAATAGGACGCGGGTTCAGGGTATCGATAGCACAAGCCACCGCTACTAAAGCTCCTAATAGGGAAACCCCAAACATCATCCAAAAGGCTATTTCATATCCACCAACGAATATATTCAGGATGACAACCGCCAAACCTACTCCTAGACAACTCGCCATCTGCCTGATCAACGAATAAACACTACTAGCCGATCCCATCAAATCCTTAGAAATATCATAAAAAACCGTCGTAGCATTAGTGGTGGTAGCCAAAGCGCCACCAAGCCCAAAGGAGACCAGAAAACTCGCTGCAACCCAAGGCGACATCTGCCCCAAAACGGCGAACCCACCCATACCTAATCCCATTAATAAAAATCCTATAATTAACAGTAATCGTGCTCCCAAACGTTTATGAAAACGCGATATCACCGGAATAGCACCTATCATTCCCAGCGTGGTAGCCGCCACAACCCATCCCGTTACAACCGGACTAAAATTCAGTTCATCCTGAAAATAGAGTGAAAATAGATAGGATCCCCCCATTATGATACAGAAGCTCATCGCCTGCAAAAGATTGCCTTCACAAAAGAACTTCGAATGGAATAGCTGCATAGGAATAATGGGAGCGCTTGCTCTCTTCTCCACTTGAATAAAGGCCATCAAACTACCGACAGATAACGTTCCCCAAGCTAATGCGACCAACACGCTTTGTCCCAGCAATGTCATGCTAAGCAAAAAGCTGCCTAAACTCACAGAACAAAAAATCAGGCCTTTCCAATCAAACTTCTTTTGTACTTGAATTTGATCTCTACCCAACCACAGATAGCTCAGTGCCAAGCACAAGACGCAAACCGGAACCTTCATGAGAAATATCCAACGCCAGCTATAATAGAACAATACATAACCGGCCAAAATAGGTCCCAAGCTAGGCGCTAGACGCGGAACAAGCGAAATTTTCGCCAAAACTCCCGGACGCTCATCCATCGAGAGTGTTTGCATCAATAGGGTTAGCCCAACGGGCATTACCAGTCCCGCTCCAAAGCCCTGCAGCGTACGTAATACTAGTAGCTGCTCCACAGAACCGACAAAGTAGCAGCATGCCGAGGCGAACATAAAAAGCAGCTGTCCAAATATAAAGACTCGCTTTTGACCAAAGCGCCCACCCAACCATCCTGCAAGAGGAATCATGAGGGTGAGTCCCCAGATAAAAGCGGTGATAGCCGCCCCGAGACTATTACTTGAAGCATTAAGACCTTCGGCAATAGAGGGAATCCCCACATTCAAAACGCTCATTTCTAACATATCTATAAAGAGTACCGCGGCATACAACACAGTAACTTTTAAGGATTGACTTACCATCATTTACCTCCAAGCCTTAAGCATAAGTTCTATAAAATCATCCGAAAGCTCTTTCAAATTGCTTCCCTTACGGATCTGCTTTCTAATACTAATCGCCACAACCCCTTCTAGAAAGGCTCGTAGAATAAATATAGCCTTCTCTCGTTGTCCGCTTTCCACTAAGCCGGAAAGCTCTAATCCCTTTAAAGCGTCATGAAAGATTTCCCGAATCTCCACAACATCCTGGGGTATTTCAGAGAGATTTTCACTCAAACGCAATGACAGAACTGCATCGTTTTCCGGGACAAGACGAACTCGCAATTGTTCGTGACAAATGGCTTTTAGATAGTCGATAGGCGGCATAGTGGCATCTAAGCGGCGTAACTGCTTTAAGCACGTCCGTCTAACTTGCTGACACAAGGCAATAACAATTTCATCTTTAGATTTAAAGTACTCATATAAAGCTGCGGGGCTATATCCCAGGACTTCAGCAACCTTGCGAATGGTGAGTGAATCCGCTCCATGTTCCTTAAGCACCGATTTTGCGGCATCAAGTACCTCTTGACGAACTAGAGCCTTGCGCTTTTCTTTTCTCTCAACTGACGTCATCTTGATTCTCCGAACATCAAACAATATTCTGAACGTTGTTCGGTTTTTTGTCAAGAAGTCAACTGTCGTACGTTTGTCTGGTTGATTTAGGATTTTTACCACCGAGATCACAGAGAGCCCAGAGGCCTGCGGATTCAAACCGCTTTTGTTACCGCAGGCCTCTGAGTTCTCTATCTCGACTTTTGGCTTTTAAGCCTTCTTCTAGCCATAGACTAAGCTTTGTATTGATTTTTAGGACTTTTAACGCAAAGAGGGAATAAGAGACGCAAAGGCGCAAAGAATGACCTGCGGATAGCCAGCGGCTTTAGGGACTTTTTCTGGTCTTGAGAGACCAGAAAAAACTGCCTCGATTTAACAAAAGATAAGGCTGGGTCTTCAGGCCTCTCAAGGCCTGGAGACTCCCCAAAACCCTTATTATAATATAATGGACCCCTAAAACTGGACACCCCACTTTGCGCGTTTCTGGTACAATAGT
>CAYTFC010000101.1:0-9694 GCA_964436955.1 uncultured bacterium
TCTGATATATCGCTATGAGCGCTAGATGAAGTTTTGGTAGCAATCAGGGTCTTAGCCTCGGATGATCACTTAAAAAGCCATCTTTTAACAGATCTTGCAGCTGCTTCCGACGGTAAGTGCAGCGTCCTTTGAGCTGGTGCCTGTTAAGCTCATCATTCTGATGAGCTTTCCGATTACGAAAAACGGCTTTTAACTCATTTTTGAGAGCTCTACCAATCACACCTACCATGCCTTTGTATTCAGCAAAGGCTTGAAAATCCCTCAAAAGATGCGCTAAGACCCTGATTGCTACCAAAACTTCATCTATCGCTATGAGCGCTAGATGAAGTTTTGGTAGCAATCAGGGTCTAAGCAAGAAAATATTTTTTCATCGTTCAGATGACATCCCAATATTAAATACTGCTGAAGTTTTTGGAAGAGCTTACCTAAATCTGTCTCTAATTCTTCCTGGGGAACTTGTCCCAGATCATCTAATCTTAGACGGAAGTCTTGTAGAGTGTCGTCTGGAAAATTAAAGTAGACTCTATCTTCTTCAAGGATGTTTAAGAGCTTTCTATCCGCAGTCGCAATGCGATGTACCCATTCAGCATCTTCTTCCCGAAGTTCTCCCTTGAAGTAGCTTTGACATAAACCTCTCAATAATGCCGGCATGATAGCTTTGTAGTCAGCATTGCTTGCTCCTGCTACAAAGAGAAAGAGGTCGAAAAGACTAATCCCCTCTCCCCGCAGAATATTTGAAAAGGTCTGTAATGTCCAAGTACCGCGATCCCAGTCCACTTTTTCTTCATCGGGGCAGTCATTTCTGTCGCGAACTAGGTTATTGGCGATAGCCTGACACGCGTGATGAAGCTACAAATTTCAAAAAACGGTGCTTCAAATGGATAATACCTATTGTAGATGCTATCAAGGAGTTGCACAGGAATTTTGGGCAACGGTATTTTTAGCTACATTGATGATGGTTTCATTTAATGAGGAGGACGATGAATATGCTACAGAGTATCCAGAGAAGAAGACGAAAGCAAATAGACGAGTAATCTTCGGTTCGCTGAAACAGAGGTATCTTGATGTGTTTCTATCAGGCGCCTCTGTACACGATTTTAATGCCAATTTCAAGAAGTTGTGTAGACGTTATCGGGTGCCAGAAAAACCGCATCGTAGTTTTTCTAGACTATCTGTCGATACACGAAAAACAAGACACTGCTATCGAAGGGTTGTATGAATTTCTTTAACTTGACAGCATTGGGTAGCAAGTCGGGTTTTAACGCAAAGAGTCTCTTAACCTGGTGCGAAGATGATTCTGTTCACAAGAACTATTGAACTTTGGGGCGAGCGCTAATTTTTGGTTTTACCACAGGCGCCACTTCGCTAGATAACGGAGTCGGGCAGCGAGAACTGCACACTGGTTTCTTTGGAGTTTTCAGGACTTCGAGGCAGTTGACATGGAGCATCATCAAGGAATAATCCAGTGGATTCTGGCCAATTCCTTTTCCTTCTTTTAAAACGAACATGTATGGATGAATGATCTGCTTCAGGTCGCGATGCATTTTTGACATTTGCATCTCCTCAATTGTTTCTTTTATTACAAACTACTGCGTACAAACAGAGCACTAATTGCCCCTTTATTTTACCTTACTTTCCTATAAATGTAAACATTGATTGCTACCAATACCACCCCATCGATAGTCCTGCTTGGTAGGTTTGGTTGGTTAAATCATAGGTTCCACCACCAAAATCATCCCCAATAGGAGCTCCATGAACTGTGCGCCGCCAGCCATACCCAGCATATCCTGAAACTTCGGTACAATCGCTTACATACACAGTATATCCCGCTGTCACTAGCTGGTTAACTACCTGATTGGTTAGGGTGTTCATGAAAGTTTCTTGTTTACGGACAAGCTCCTGGCTGTATCGATATCCTACTCGCAGAGTAAAACCTTCGCTTACCTCCCAGTCCATTCCTACGTGACCAAGAAAGATGTCTTCCCATCCAAACCCAGGGCCTTTAGGCCCTCCAAATGGTGTGGTTTGAAGGTCTGTCAAAGTATCGGGAAAGGTATGATGAATCGCAGGGATTTTTCCCCAATCGACGTGCTCGACATCCACTGAAATGGTGTAAGGTCGTCCACAGGGGTGATAGTTAAATCCACCAAGAATGCGTTCCGGAATGTCAACGCGTCCATTTTTAGCCAGGAGTCCTCGGTAGTTGTGGAACTTGTGTCCTTCCATTCTAAATTGATAGGAGCCACCGAGAGTTAGACAAGGCGTTATGTCATACATCACACCAATAGTATAGGTAAAACCCTCTATGGCATTGACCTTTCGATTGGTGACGTCACCTTCTGCAACGGTGGAACCAGTTACATCAAAGTTCTGTAGTCCCTCAGCTTTGAAGGTTTGACAAATAAAATCGGCCGAAGCACCAATGTAAAATTTGTCGAATTTCATAGACACTACGGGAGAAAGCGAGCCCTGCCAAAATTCCATCATTAACGGACTAGTGGTGCCAAAAGCTGGGAATATTCCTGGGTAACTAGCCCGATAGTGTTCTCGCGTATAGGCTATTAAACCTACGGATACATCTATGGAATCAAATACCATCCAATTTGTGCCAAACTCTGGTGTACCAAAGTTTTTACCGCGCGATCCTGGGAAGGTACCATTTGCGCCAGTGAGAGTACTATCCGTCACTTGGACAGAGGGATCGCTTTCTATCCAATGGAATCCGATGTCTGTGCGTGTACCTAACCGCACCATTCCTGCAGGGTTATATGCTGCGCAAAGGGTATCCTGGGTATAGGCCACACCTGTTGCTCCCATGCCCATCGCTTTCATACTGACCAAAAAGGATGCCTGGGCATGCTCTGTTTGTACTAACAATGCACAAGAAAGTCCAAGGGTCCACCACCAACGATTAACCATGTTTCACTCTCCGCTAAAGGGCTGATACTGCTAGTGATTGGCTAATTTGTAAATGAAAATTAGCATCCGGTCTTAATGCAGCTTCGGCGAAGCGGTGCTAACAGAATATCTAGCGCCACTTCCCCGAAGTGGCAGCCCTAATATTTTTCCTTATTTTGGCGATATGGGGTCTTAATCTAAGCTTTGCAGGGCCTTGGTAAACTATCTACCGGAATACTTTGGAGAGGTTAACGATATGGCTATGGATGTGCTGCGGTATGCGGCCAGGGGACATCACGGTTCGGTTATTGACGATGTAAAAATTTTTTGTCATGCAGTCACTGGACGTTTGTCTCGGACCACTGCCAGCAGTCTTAATAATTATTATTTTTTTGCTTTTGTGCGCTATGCGCTAATTCCTGAGAGTATCTATCGCTACACGCGTTTGTTCTTTACAGTGGCAATTTGCTGGTTGGCACAGAAATGCGGTAATCAAAACTGGGTGCGGTCCCTAAAGAGGGATGTTAATGACCAGGTGATACGCCTTTCGTCGCGTAGTTTTGAATCGACAGCCCTTCACACCGGTTGGCTTCATCCACACACCGGTCTAATCATACACGTGTTTTCTCGCCTTAGCACACGATGTCTACTTCTTTTTAATCGCGTTCAGGCTGCTGTTTGGGGATATCCTTCTACGGAGAAAGGTAAAACCGCTCCATTGCATATGCGTGAACTCGGTGTAATCATGTGGGCGCGTGCCGCACGTGTCTTTCGGTACGTAAGAGCGTTAATCTTTGTTTTTCGCGCATTATACAAGAAGACGTTTGGGCGACAGGTGCATGCGACGATCGACAAATTATGCTTCTTATTTCAGGTTCAGCTGGAGATTCCTCGCCGAGAGATGGCGATGATTTACCCAATCTTTGGCCACTCTAAACTGTCACAGTCATTAGATTGGATTCGCGATCGGATCACTCAACAGCTTCATCACCTGGCTTAGTTTGCGCTACGCATCATAAACGGGAAAAGGATTTTTTAATAAGCGCTTTGCGACGAGCATACGCGCGGCTGACGAGATACGAAACAAAACTTGACTGGATAAGATAGGAGCGACCATAGCCATCTCATGAAAAGGGATGTCTAACTCATGTTTCAGGAGGTTGATACAGGCCACGCGCCAGGTCTGGCGCCAATACTGCGATCCTCCATCGTGACCTATGATACGATGCAAACGATCCATTATAAATGCAAAAAATAATTCAGCATAGCGATACACACAAAGTGCCCGCGTCCACATCGCCATACCAAATGCGTGTAGATTTAAAGGGAATTGTCGAGTTTTTTCAATATGTAAGTAATTAGTATGCTTGTGAAGAACTCTATAGCAGTCATTTAATGCACGAAAGCCAAGGCGGCTGATACAGTTAAGCACCAGACCCCATCGCGCTGACAGACAACCCGCTTTATAAGCGGTTCTATTTAATGATGACCGGGCTAGCCATAAGGTGTTGCAGTAGGTGGAGTACCACCAACGCTGCGCTCCAACATTATTCTGGACAAGTTGACATACCCAACACATGAGGGCAGAAAAACCGATTTGCGAATACGTCAAAGCTGTTTCAGGAAAGCTTATGAATACGTTCCAGACATACAGGACACGGTATTCTAATCTGGCCTGACGTCTTAATGTGGGTGGTAAACGTCTACGCACTGCACGCACGAGCGTTCCCACCTCACGCATGAAAGAGCGATCCAGTGGACCAGTGACCCCAAAGATTTTCAAACCCGTTTTCCTCGTTTTTTTCGCGGAGCCGGTATTTTACTCTGAAGCGCATTATTAGACAACCCGTCCCTATGCTAACAAGAGAATCTGAATGCTCTTATGAACTAGATACGCAGGAATTGCTAGTGAGGCTAGAGTCACAAAAAGCCTCATAATATCATCGAAAAGATTTTTGATGGCCTTTTTGAAAGCTTGAACACTCTCGGCTTCTGGATCCCAGACCATACAAACATGAAACCAGAAGTGTGGAAAAGTCTTATGATAGCCCCAAAAGCCACAGCAGAGAGCCATCATACCTCTGACATAACCCGTACTATTATTGAATGCTTCTAAGCTAATATTCGTTGGCCAAGGTGCATCCATAAAGCAATTTGGGAGAATAAAGCCTAGAGTAACTCCAAAAGTTACGACCGCCGCCACTCGACCAGCTGCTACGAAGGCAGATCGGGCGTTAGACAATGTGACGTCCCATCTTTCCTCATCAGAAATGAGCCCGGTAGAATACTTAAAAGCTAAAAATGCGTGCCCAACCAGAGACATGTGACAATGGACTCCCTATAAGATAGATTGCGCCTAAATGAAGCGGCCTTAAAATTCTCTATTCGCGAGAGAATTCTAAGGCCGACTGACTACATTGTCAAGGACTAGCGCTGCTGATTGTTTCCATTGTTAGAAACTGGGCGCTTTTCGTTCTTTTTACCAGTATTTACTTGTTCTGAGGCAGGTTTTTGACTCTTGTTCACAAAACCTTTAGCCTTATAAGACCAATTTGAAGGCATTTTATGACCGGGACCATCGACTCCCATTTCTTTCAATTTTGACCAAGATATTGGCTGTGCATTGGGGAGGTACAGTGTTGGATCGCCTTGTTCATTTAGCTTCCAATGATGATCCTTAAAATGGTTATTTTGGATATTGTTTACGTCCGCCCACTCAGCAAATTCGCCCCACTGTTGGAAAAAGCGTTGCGCACCTTCTTGACCAGACTGTAGTGCTGATAAATCTGCAATTTGAAAAAGAATAGCCAAACGACGAATGCCATGAACCATTTGGTCTAACTGCTGAGCTATTGGATTGTCCTCTTGTGAAGGCATATTCGTGAGTACGTTGTCGACGTATTTCTGTACACTGGCGGCCAGCTCTTTATCTTGTGGAGCAGACAATAACACCATTCCCAGAGTGGGAACAGTCTCGGCCTTTGTAAGAGCTGTTACGCCCTGTGGTAGAGTTTTGCCAATAACAAAACGGACACCATTTTGCTGACCATTTTTGTCAGTAGTTGGAGTTGCGCCTAGCGAATACCCCTTATCGAGAAGGTTTTCCTTAACGGCTTTAACTTGATCAGGCGTTAACGTAGCATTTTGATTGGATAGCTCGAACTGATAAACCGCATCATCCGCCCATCCAGTTGATGTCATTACAGCAAAAATAGCTGTAAATAGTACTCCAAACACCTTTGCCATTTGTAAGACCATTTGTTTGTGGTTGAGAATTGTTTTCTCAACAATCTTAAAGACTTTTAACGGCCTTTACAAGTTAATTTTTAAGTTAACGGGGTAAAAAACCGAGTCTTAATTCCTAAGTCCCAGGAGTTATATATCGCGAGCAAAGGAAATGCGAGCGCAGAAAATGTGATAACCCGTGCGATTGTTATAGACCGACGATGTAGCTCAGCTCGTTCCATAGCCTTAGGATTGCATAACCAGAGAAGATCAGTGGAAACCTCGCGAATGCAATCATTCATTCTTGGAACAATTGTTAGAAGAACCGTGGCTATCCCAGCATAGAATGCTAATTGCCCCATGGTTCCTAACAGCGTGCTATCCGCAGCCACCAGTGGGGTGGTAAAGGCAAAAGTACCTAAAACTAATATCGGACCATTTACAGCACCGCTAAGAAATGAGAGAGGAATAACGGTGAGTAGCTCCTTAATCAAGCGCGCAACTTCGACCATTGCGTGTTTCGCATGATTACGACGAAGAGTCGAGGTTTTTTGTTGCCCCTGAAGATTGACAAAGGGTTGAATAATGGTAGCAATAGTTTCCATGCTTTTTATCATACCAGCTGCATGTTGTCGTTTCTTAAAGACACCGTAATTTTATGAAGCAGAATATTGACGCAATATAATCACTGCGGTATAAAGGACAATTCGTGACGGTGGCATAGCCAAGTGGTAAGGCAGAAGCCTGCAAAGCTTCCATCCCCAGTTCAAATCTGGGTGCCACCTAATTTAACTCTTCATCCTTTTGGATCTCCTTGGGCCTATTTTTGGTCGCAACACCTATTGGCAATCTCGCAGACATTTCATTGCGTGCAATCGAAATTCTGAAATCATCTGATTACATTCTTTGTGAAGATACACGCCATAGCGGGATTTTACTACGCCATCACGGCATAGAAAAAAGTCTGAAGAGTTACCACAAATTTAATGAAGCAGCACGTGAAGACGAAGTAATTGCCGATTTACAAGCTGGAAAATCGATAGCCTTGATTTCTGATGCTGGCACTCCGGGAATAGCCGATCCCGGCGAACGCTTGGTTCGTCGTTGTGTCTTAGAGGGAATTACGGTCACCCCCGTTCCTGGTGCGTGTGCAGCCATTGCAGCTTTAACAGCATCAGGACTACCGACGCACCCCTTTCAATTCGTAGGATTCCTACCAAGGCGCACATCTCAGCTCAAGGCTACCCTTCAGCAGATGCTGCACTATCTTGGAACCTCAGTCTGTTATGAGTCACCATTGCGCTTGAAAGTGATGTTGGAAGTAGTCTGTGATTTAGATCCACACAGACAGATCGTGATAGCACGGGAATTGACTAAAAAGTTCGAAGAGTTCGTGCGTGGAACGGCTCAAGAGCTGCTTTCGCAATGGATTAAACCTCCAAAGGGAGAAATAGTCGTTCTTATTGCACCCGGCAAACCTCTCGAAGTAGAGCATGAAATGACTCTACAGGAGCATGTCGCCTATTTTGAAGAAGAGCAGGAATTGAGCCGTAGTGACGCTATCAAAGCAGTCGCAGAGCTACGAAACATCTCCAAAAAGCTTGTCTATAAAGCCGCTCATGAACTAGACGGATAGCGGTTTCATGTGTAAGATGTGTTTAGAAAGACGGCACCATCGATTCCAGTCGTCTTTAATCCCTTTTTTGACATCACAAATTTCTTGATAGACCTGCGAGATAAGATCTTTGCTGGCGCGTTCCAATTTAAACTGTTGGTAGCGCTCGCTCAATTGGCGGAGAGTCTGTAGGTGACCGGTAATTCGCGCAGCCATTTCCTCGATTTGAGCCTCGAGTTCCTCAGCTTTCACATACCAAAGTTCCTGAATACGGTCTAAAAGCAGTGTTTTGCGTTCTTGAATGATGCGCTTTTGAACAGTGAGCGGATCTGTGCGTCGCAGATCTGTAGCCAGGCCAAGTTTGCTAAGAGTCCAAATCAACCATTTGGTGGGGTCAAAATGATACCAGCGAACGCCGTTGCGGTAGTCGTTGGCGTAGGCATGATGATAGTTGTGGTAGCCTTCGCCGAACGTTAGGAAACTTAAAATGTAGTTATCTACGGCCGTGAGTTCCTGACAGAAATAACGCGCACCCCAAGTGTGAGCAAGGGAATTAATGAACCAAGTGAAATGATGAAGTAGGAACATACGAGCAAGACCAGCGAACACAAAAGCGCCCCACATATCTCCTACAAGCCAACCCACTGCTGCAACGACTGCAACATTCGTTATTGTGATACATGCCAAAAGGTGGCGATCTTGAAACATGACTAGAGGATTTCTTTTTAGATCAGACACAACGCTTGGTTGGATCGGCCCGGGCTTTTCGAAAAGCCATAAGAAATGTGCGTACCAAAAACCTCGTTTGATGGAGTGAGGGTCTTTATCGGTATCGGTGTAAGCGTGGTGGAGACGATGTTCATAAGCCCAACGTAAGGCGCTCCCTTGCGTAGCCATCGATCCCAGGAAGAGCATAACCGTTTCTACAGCGCGGTTGGTGCGGAAAGAGCGATGGGCATAGAAGCGGTGATAGCCAGCCGTGATACTTAAGCCAGTCATATAAAGCAGAACACCCGATATTACCAGAAGTGACCAACTAGGCGAAAAGTACAGCAGGTAAATCGGCAGAGCTAAAACAAGAACACTGTGATAGGTGATGAGGAAAATCCCTGGAATCCAATTAAAAGTTTTTTTTCTCTGAGACATAACCATATACCTCTGATATTGAAGTATCTACCTAAAAGGGTATAGCTTAACTCAAATCAAGATTATATTGCAATCAGGGTCTCAGTCTCGTTCTCAAATAAGATTTCAAAAATAACATCCTACTTATATTTTTATATACTGGTTCAAACGTCTGTGTTAGGATGTTTCCCTTACACGGAGGATGAAATGAAATTTCTGCTGATTACACTATATGCTGTCTTAAGTAGTTTTTCATCCGCATTTGCGGAGAACGGGGATGTTAGAATTCAATCACTTCTGCCGATATTTTTACTTGACCCATTGGCGGTCGAACCTGCTATCCCCAGTAATTTTGTATCCATATCACCAGGTGGTGAATTTGGTGATTGGACTTATTGGGGCTCTCCAGAGGTTTTGGAAGCATTCGTTAAAGATCGCAAAACGTTATCTCAACCTTTGATTCGAGTAACGCTCGGTAACATCGCTCAAACGGGGTACAACACCTTCAATGAGAGTTCTAAAAATTTCAAAAAGACGATCAAAGATTTGGGGGGCTCGCACTTTAAAGATAAACGATTTATGTGGGGAACCTATCCGGTATGGAGCATTAGTTATGACATAAAAGGTGTCCAGACACCTACATTGATGGCATATGTTGGTCTGAATAGCGAGTCGGTGTCTGTACTGCTTTTTAATGTTTTGTGGCCTACGGACAAACCAAATATTCAAGAGGGGCTGGCTCTTTGGAATAATTTTCTCAACCAGACAAAACAGCTCTCAGACCCTGATTGCTACCAAAACTTGCCGCACAAGTCATTGAATTTGAATTCA
>CAYTFC010000102.1:0-9689 GCA_964436955.1 uncultured bacterium
GATAGAATTGTCGGAATTGCAAACCTTGTCTGCCTCGGCGAGGCAGACCCACAAGAAAAGGCAGCTGTTGGAGGGATAGAATTGTCGGAATTGCAAACCTTGTCTGCCTCGGCGAGGCAGACCCACAAGAAAAGGCAGCTGTTGGAGGGATAGAATTGTCGGAATTGCAAACCTTGTCTGCCTCGGCGAGGCAGACCCACAAGAAAAGGCAGCTGTTGGAGGGATAGAATTGTCGGAATTGCAAACCTTGTCTGCCTCGGCGAGGCAGACCCATAAGGAAAAGGCAGCTTCTGTAGGGATAAAGCTACAGTTAATAATACTCTTAATA
The DNA here is from genome assembly GCA_964436955.1 of uncultured bacterium. Classification (GTDB taxonomy): domain Bacteria; phylum Chlamydiota; class Chlamydiia; order Chlamydiales; family JAJFMA01; genus CAMFKD01. The sequence goes on from CAYTFC010000102.1 coordinate 329, forward strand.
ATATCACATTATAGATTGAGTTTTAACACTATAAATGATAAAATATCTTTTTATCGCATATAAAGTTAAATAAATGGGTTTTATGAGATTAACTAATACTGTTGTCTATTACGCTTTAATACTATGTACGCTAAGTCAAACAGTTTTTGGTTCAGAGACGTTCCGTAGTGAAGACCGCGTTTTGATACATACCCTGGGAGATTCGTTTGCTAAAGGCACTCAACTAGAAGGGTATAACTCTCCCGCTATGTTGGAGCAACACCACGCATTACTCTTAAAACGACATACCGAGCTAATCAATCAAATTAATACTACGAGTGATATTCAACAGCGTACACAGCTTGAAAGACAAAAAAGTGCCCTAGAGAAGCTGCTCGACAAATTTCCCGCCGCCTTAGAACTAACGCGTCTGCTCTATGTAGGTGGGACAGCAGCTCCACTTCAACATGCTTTAACTATGCATTTAGCTAATCTTTTACCAAACGATAGTATCTTTATTGCCAGTGGCTGGAGGGGGCATGCGATCGTTATTGAGATCCTAAAGCAAAGCGAGAATGGATTTGCGGTAAGAGCCTACAACACGGGCGATGGAATATCTTTCCATCACCAATTTGCCATAGGCTCTCAGCGTCATCATCAACCCTATATTGAACTAGTGGACGTTAAGTTTGAAAATGTGACTGATTTAGTTTTTTTGAAGGGGCTTAAGGCTATTAATGAATATGCATTGCCAGGTATGGGACCGGATGATTTCTATCTAAGATTGCTTCCTCTACTTAACGGTCGTCTCAACGAAGAGTCTGTCAATCACGATGACCTTATCCGCCCTCAATTATCGGGTACGTGCGTTTCAACATCTCTATTCGCTTATTACAATGCCTATTTAAAAGACGATCAGCAGGGAGCCGCGGTTGTCTTTGATATCCAAACGCGGATTATTGAGTCCTACTTTGATGAGCTAAAAAGTCAAACTCATTTGGAATTGCCAATTCTGAATATCGCAGAAAAAAGTCTTATAAGTTATGCACTTGCCGCACGAGAAGCTTTCTCTCAAGGAGTCATCTATCAAGGCGAATTGGATCGAGCGAATGCATTTGTGCAAAACGCGACTCAGCAGCTTAAAGCGGCTTCATTAAACATATCGCACTCCAAGGATGCTCCTGCGCCCGAGCCTATTGGTCTACTAGATTTACACTTTGATTTAGACCCTTCTAAGTCATCTGTCCGCCAAATATCTGTGCCTTGGAACGCTATTCCTGAGTTTAAATTTCCTAGGCATAATACCAATATTTCTCAGCAAATAGAACTTTTTGTTAGTCATTTAAAAGCTGCAAACGACAATCAACAAATGGACGATGTTAAGATCGCCGTCCAAAATTTTGCACTGGAACTACCGCTTGACCTCGATGACTGGAAACATGTCTGTAATCTGGAGGCCATTGCCGTTTCTAAGGCTCTTCTACAGCTAACTAAGCAGCATGTAAGAGCATGTCTACAAACACTGCAGTCAAAGCCAAAGGATCAACGATACCTCCTTCCCATGAGCTACATCGCCCAAGTAAAAATTCTTAACGTACTTGAAAACTTAGTTAACCGAGTTGAACCGGCTACACTAGCGCTCTTCTCCACATATCCGGAACAGTTAAAAATCATATGGGAAGAAAAAGTTAATGACGTTACCCCTAGTATAGCTCCCGTCTATAGCGGATTGTGGCAAAAAGTACTGCATTCGGTTATGGATCAATTAATGACTAAAGAAGCATTCCAAAAAGTGAACTATCAAACCCTGTCTAATTCAAATAATAATATTGGCACGTTCACCACTTTGGTCAAAGCAAAGTCGATACCACGATTTTTACAACTGGTGCTTAAATATCTAACAGATCCCATCAACCAAGAGCGCCTTTCTAAACTTTACCCGGATGTATACCAGTCATCAAGTATTCACCAAGCTCTCTCTATTGTGTCCGATGGAGGTCTAGTTAAAGAACGTCTTAAGATACTACCTGATGAATATTTTCTAATAAGAGATGTGGCTCTCTATACCGAATATCTTATACAGTCCGGCGAGAATCTTAAACCATCATTAAAATTTGATTTTTCCAAAGACATCGAGCTGGTTAGTGAGTGTTCAAAGGGCTCTCAAGATGACCCGGAGAATCTAGAATGGACTTTTTACTATAACATTTTTGGATGTAAAACATCGGATATTGCTAACTATGAATCCGACTGGTTGGATTGGACGAAGACCTTTGAGCTAGCGCAAGACCGTAAACCAAAACTACTTAAACTCTTCGAAACCCAACCATTTTGTCAGCATCAGCCCCTTTGGTTACTAATGAATGAACCTATGATTAGTGAGCTCGATTTGGATATAGATATGGCTTTAGCTTTAAGAGGGCTAACTGGCTGTTCAAACCTCCAAGCCAATATGGTAATGGAGTTTTACTTTAGCCATCCAGAACGCCTAGAATCTTACGATGATCAGCAGCTTTTCAAGCGACTCATGTTCGACAACCACTTGGTTAAGTTTTTAGGTGACTGGTCGAAAAAGAACATTTTACCAGCATTTCTTGTTAAAGCTGCGGATTGGACTAAGACACAATATCGCTATTATAAGGCTAAGGGAGACTTTAAGACGGCTTTCTTTTTCCTAGAGGTTATCGGCTATTTTAGAAATTACTTAGAAGAGCCTTTTGAAGATTTAGATCTAGTGGTGAAGGACGACGGTTACACTGCTAGAGATAACGATTCTCACCGGATACCTAAAAGCCTATTTCTTGATACAAGGTCTGAATTACGACATCTTATATCACAGTCCAACCTATCAAATGAAAGTTTGGCGATAGCATCTCTAGAGCTTTGCCGCACTTACCTTGACGATCCCAAACCCCTGAGTGTACATCAAGCCTTAGAGGTCTTGAGGGCAGCTATTACTAGTAAGTCATTTATACTAGATAACGACTACCGAAGGGGTGTCTGTGACCGTGACTATCTGCTAGCCAAACGAAGCGTTGAACTACAAACTCTTTTCACCGATACGTCAAAGAGGGATATTCTTCTAAATGGGATTTTTAAATACTTCTTTCCTCACTCCTCGGTGACATGGGATACAACAAACGAATTTCCAAACTTTTTGGGAGAATCCGATGGTGAATCAGTATATTTTAACCCCATCGCTGCGTCTCTATCATACAAAGGCAATGTGAAATTCCTACCTGAGTCTGTTTCACAACAAGCTATCATACAGCTCCTGACTCAACATATGGATCGGGTACAGGTCACCGAAATAGCAAATGGCCTATATACGTTCCCAGGCCAGCACAATAGCCAAGTACACATGGACGTCAGGGGGCCAGAGATAGCTATCACGCGCGTAAAGAATGGTATATCTTATTACTTACAAGACGTCGTTCACTTGAAGCCAGGTATCGTTCACCCTTATTTGTATGAACAGCACTATGTATGGATCGAGGCAATCTCTGATTGGAAATCATATTTAGGATCTTCTAATCCTAAGGTTCGACTATGGTTTCATGATAAGAACACAGATCGTCCTAAATATCGCGCTACTGTTTCGATGGATAATCCTAAAATTGAATTTATTGAACGTCTTAATGAAGATGGCACTCCCGCAGAAGAGGTGTTATCTAATCAGATCCCCGCCTCCTATCCTATAGAGCGTCTAAGCCTCTTAGATGACCCAGAACACATATTGGTTTGGCATACTCAGGAAAGTTCAAAAATCAGTAAAATACAGTTCTCACGTCTTGATTTAACAATTCGTCCCTCTGAAGTAAATCATGACACGGTTTGGATGGTAGATGAGATGCCAGGATATGTCTTATGTAAAAACCAGCATATCGAATCGATTGCAAAAGTTCCCCATTACTTGGTCCTTGAAGAACTTTCGACTCGTAAACAAGTAGTCATAATCCCACATAGGCACCTAGAGCCTATGAATGACAACGATACGTCTCTCCACCCTTTGACAAGATATTCTAAAGATAAACCGATCGACAGGCTATTTATATATAACATAGGTAAAACAGAACTTCCACAGGCTAAAACGGACGAAGGCCGCCTCTATCTTGCCCTGATGCTATTGTGGCAAATGGAATATGAGAAAGCTGCCACGTTACTACGCGGAAAAGGCCTTCTGCTTAGCCACCCATCTAACTACAAGGGTCAAACCATTTTTCCGCTACTGAAATCCATTATACAAATTACTACGCAAAATAATGATCATGATCCTCGTGGACGTGCTGTACAGGTTCTTGCGACCTATATCCTAGAACGTGCCTACCAAGATTTTAAAAGTCCAAATAGTGACAATGAAAAGTATGAAATCGATTTAAATAAGTTTTTGGAATCTGAAAGTTGGTCGAATACGGCTCTACTCACTTCACAAGAAGAGCTATATCTTCTACAAAATGAAAAGTTGACATCTCTTAGCTCCAACGCTGATCTTCTAGGCAATCGATTAGAGCAATTAATTGATCAATCGGCACGTGACTACTATCCCTCAAACTTTGAAGTTGAACTTAGCGCCAAGGCCAAGAACCTCACTAGTCCTCAAACACCTGTCTCACTGAAAGCCTTTGACAATTTTCTAAAAGGGCAAGAACAGGCAGATTTAGGCTTTACAAATATCATGAGGCCTAACGCCGTAAAGCACTTCATTGCAATTTATAATGCATTTAAGGGAACCGATGTTAATGAAATGCGCGCCACCTTTACACTTTTAACCGGGGAAGCACTCCCCTCAGGAATCACCTATGAAGAGGCCAAGAGCTATCTAGTGCGGGTATTAAAGCAGGCAGATAGCGTTGCATATCAAGATTCACGAATGAATGCTGGCCTACAACTTCTCTTAGGAGTTGCCATCAACCCGGATAGGTTTCCGCAATCTTACCTCTTGCCCATTTTCAATGAAAACAGTTTGCGCGAAAAACTCTATGAACCCGCTATGCAACTCTATCGAGAGAGCATTGAACAACCGTCCATCAGCGAAGAGCGGTCGATCGATGTCGCTTCAGATTTGACCTGCGTCGAACGAAAGAACGCTCCGAATGTTCCTCCATCTGAATTTGAGATTTGCTCCATTCCTAAGACCTTTGATGACTTTCTTATTACAACAGATATTGAGCGGTATATTACTTCAATACCCATGTCCACTGAAGGGTTCGAGGCATACTCTAAAAGCCTTGAAGGCATCGCTGGGCTTTTTAAACCTTTTAACGAAGCTTCCTCGTCTATAGCGCCTAAAGTGCAAGCAGTCGTTCAAAATATAGCGGAGTATGGTGAAAAACTCGCTCAAGGTTCAGGAAGATATGAAGCAAATAAAACAGAACTTCTGCACCTTAAGCAAACCCTCCAAAAAATCACTCAGGAGCTCACTGTAGCATTAGAAAAACGAAATAACGAAATCTCATTAATTTTAAAACAGCTGCCTAAAAGTAGCTATCAGCAACTCGAAGTTTTTACGGGGGATATACAGCCTCTAAAATTAGAAGAATTAATAAGGTTGTATGCCACACAAGACATATCTTTGGTGCAACGTCATCACCCAGCTCTTTCTGTGGAAGATATTTCTGATCTATATGAAAAGACTGGCGACTATCTTAATACCTCCATTCGCTTGGATCACATCACAAATGTTATTCATCTCATTGGTCAATACGAGGGTAGCGATGATGACCAGCTATTGATCGAAAAACTATATAACTTGCTAACAACGCAAAGAGCCTATGAAGCCAACAATAATCCTGCCTATCTAGCTTTTGAATATTTCTTTGAACATCCCCTAAGAAAAGATCAAGTTGAAATTTTAGGTAAGTTTAAAATTAAAAGTGGCCAAAAACATGATATGAATCAGCTCGGAATAGTTGTAGAAATGATCATGGGTTCCGGAAAAACATCTGTGTTGCTCCCTTTACTGGGCCAACTCATCGCGGATGGTGAGCGATTGGCGGTGTTGGTGATACCGGAACCCCTCTTACAATCCATGTCAGAACAATTACAAGATACTATGCATTCGAGTTTTGGAACGTTGTTGGAGATCTTACATGTCGACCGTTATATTGGTAATCTAGACGAATCAGACATAAAGAACCTTCTAAAACGACTCCAGGAGGCTCGAGCCAAAAAAAAAGTTCTGATTATGACCAATAATAGTATTCAGAGCCTCTATCTTAGCTTTCTGACTCGAATGGACCAGTACCAGTCACAAGTGGAAGCTGAAATCTATACCGATGTAGAGTTGCAAAGTACCATCCGCACCTATCAAGAAATCCTAACCTTCTTGCGAAACTATGGAACAGTTATGGTCGATGAAATCGATTTTGTAATGGATGTACTGAAAGCTCATTACTTTGCAGTTGGCAACAAGGAAAGCCTGCATACAGATACTGTTTTAGCTACAGTTGGCCTATACAATTTACTCTTGGAACCCACCATCTCTAAACTAGCAAAAATACCGTTTATAAGGCATTCTCAAGGTGATCCATTAACCGACGATCACTACCTAAAAGTTTTAAAGCCTGCGCTTATCGACGCTGTACTGAGTGCTCGTTACCTGCCCAATAATGAAAACTATCAGCAGTTCATTTCCAACCTTGAACAAAAAAATCTCGTAGAGGAGTACCTGTTAGATATTCGGACAAAAGAGAATATTGCCTTCGTTAAAGCAATACCCAATATACAAATACGAAATATCCTTTCTGTGCTTCAGGAACAACTTTCTATCGTTTTTCCTCTCACAGCTAAGAAATTACTGAATAGCCACTACGGCCCGGATAAAAACAAAGGCGAAGGCAAAAACCGTTCTTGGGCAATTCCCTATCAACTCGGAAGACCCAGCACTCAATCAGAGTTCGGTTCCGAACTAGAGATTCTGAACTATACCCTTCAAATGTATTTTGAAACTGGAGTAACACCTCAAATAGTTAAGAAAGAACTAAAGCACCTAATGACACTTTTAAAGAGAAGTGAGACTAGTGATTTAGCCTTCTCAGGATATGATCAACTTTTCGAAGGTACAAACCTTCCGCGGTATAATCTGCGTGAAAAAGAATACATCGCCTTGGCTCGTAGTGCTAGCCAAAAGCATGACTATATACTACAACGATTGCACCAACATGTTCTTTGCCAAATATCATCATACAGTCGTCTGTTGCATACCAATGCACAAGCCTATGGATTGTTGTTCAATCAAGTATCTGGGTTCACAGGAACGCTATGGAACTTTGACACCTTTCCACAAATATTTGAAGACAGTATTAAATCCGATACTCAAGCCAAAACTCTATTTTCACTATGGCATAATACTGATCACACAGTCGTCTCTGATACCGAATGCCAAAATGTCATAGATCTCGTGCAAAAGGTTTATAGTGGCGGTAACCAGGGTTCTTTAATCGACCTTGGGGGATTGTTTCGCGGAATTAACAACGAGCAGGTTGCAGATGCACTACTGAACCATGTAACATGGACTACGCGACAAGTTGAAGGAGTCATCTTCTACAACGAAGAAGGCGATATCATGGTTAAGCAAAAGCACTCTCCTGAGCCTGTACCGCTTGCCCTTTGTCAAATAGCTCTCCGTAATCTCGTGGCTTATTGGGACCAGGCACATACAACAGGCTCTGACCTCAAACTAGCTGCCGACATGTCTGCCATTATTACCTTTGGAAGGCATACGATACTGAGAGATCTACTACAAGCATCGTGGCGCTTACGTCAATTGGGTAAAGGTCAGACCGTCACTTTCTTTACCCCAACATCAGACGCCATCTATATCAAAGAAACTATAGAAGATGAGCTAGGCGAGTTTAACGGTCCTCTGCAACTAGGTCATCTCATTCAATACGCATGGTACCATCAAGCCAGCCGTGAGGTCGATTTTAATCTTCGCGCAGCAAAGCACCAAATACGCAATGCCTTTCTTCATGGGGTCCACAGCGAATTAATTGATTCAAATAAAAACCTAGATTACCTAGCTAAGCTATATGACACGACTAGACAGCTAGTTGAACAACGAACACATTCCGAACCCTACCTAAAGTATGGCATAGCACAGAAGTCAGTGCAGGGTTCGATTTTGCTTCAAATCGAGCTAGATACTTGGGCAAACAATTCTGGCCTTCAGCAGTTGTCGTCCTACCACCACTGTTTAACTAGAGCGCATGACATTGTTGCCATCATGGCACCCAAAGTATCTCTTCAAGCTAAAATTAATGAAAACTATGAAAATGAAGTATCTGTTCAGGTTGAACAAGAGCAGGAGGAAGAACAAGAACAAGAAACTCAGTTGACGCTAAACCTATCCAAAAGTCTCGAAATGACCTATCTTCCCGCTAGTATTTCGGATGCCTTAATAAACTTAGATCAATCCTTGGCAAACACAGAAAATCCTCATCAACATATCGATTTACCACAACGCGTAACCCCTTCAAATAGGGACTATACTTACCCTTCACCCAAGGGTGGACTATTAGTACTCAAAGATCTGCTTGAGCTTGCCAACTACCCTGAAGAAGCGACCCAAATATTCGGTAGGAATTTACTTGTAACATCAAATCTTCATCACCCGACATTGATAGGCAAAGATAGGGCAGTCCATGCTCCCTTTGGAGTCTCACAAGCCTTTGTTTCACATATGCTAATTGTTAGAAATGATGAGGGAATGCTAAAGGGAATTTTGCTAACTTCTAGTGATATGTGGGAAGCCTCCCTGTTCTGTATCAACAAGTATCCAAACAAATGGCAAATTATTGGTATTTTTAGTCTCCATACGGAGCAGTTTATAACCCTCGGGCCGACAAACGAACTCCCACCCAATTTGCTCGATAGTGACGAACTTCGTCAACTTGTTGTGCAAGCCAAATTCTATTGTGGAGACCTAACGTATACTCAAGAACAAGCACAGATACTAAAAAACTGGTTTTCTCAAATGAATGTGAAAAAAATTAAAGACTTTTTCTATGACGTCATATTATTGAATAGACCTAGTAAAAAACGGCATTTTAAACATAGTGTCATAGATGCCGTCTTCCAGCAAGGGCCTTTATTTACCGGTTTGTCTGACTAACTTAATACTATACCGCGCGCGGTTTGAAATGGTGATTTGGTCCCATGACCCTGATTGCTACCCAATGCTGTCAACTTAAAATAAATCCTTGTTGATGCCGCTTCGGCGAAGCGGCGCTACAACGTGTAACAGAACATTTAGCGCTACTTTGTTGAATTGGCGTGGTAAATATGTTCTTTAAGTTGACAGCATTGGATTGCTACCAAAACTTCATCTAGCCAAAAATAGGATTCCCTCATCTGCTAGAATATCTTCTAGATCAAAGCAATT
>CAYTFC010000103.1:0-9350 GCA_964436955.1 uncultured bacterium
ACACTGCTGCATCTGATATATCGCTATGAGCGCTAGATGAAGTTTTGGTAGCAATTCAATGCTGTCAACTTAAAGAACATATTTACCACGCCAATTCGACAAAGTAGCGCTAAATGTTCTGTTACACGTTGTAGCGCCGCTTCGCCGGAGCGGCATTAACAAGGGTTTATTTTAAGTTGACAGCATTGGGTAGCAATTAGGGTCTAAGCTAAGCTCATTCGGTTAAGCGATTGGAGAAATATAAGCGACCTTATCTATCCCCTTTTTGGGAAAGATAACTTTGTAGACGTTGAACGGGTTTTATCCGAAACTCAATAGAGAGAAACTCTGCCTTGTGAACCTGTAGTGATGGTGGCGGTGCCTGTCCTCAAGCATCGAAATTTGTGTGTTACATGATCTCTAATTTTCATGATTAGTAGTGACTGGTTTACAATGGCCAATTACATGTGTAAATAGATAGTTGTGAGCTCGAGTAGCACAAGTAATTAGTTTCTCACGAACTAGTTTACAGAGTTCGGTGGTAGCTCCTTCAGGATCTAATTTAGTTTTGTATGTCTTAAGCTCTTGGTTAATATCATTACAAGAAGATAGGGCCTGAAACATTTGGTTAAACTTTAAGAAATGTCCAACTTCGGGCTCGGTGTCTAGTTCTGCGCAACTTTGTATAAATTTCGAACCAGGACGATCGTCCTTGGGCATAGCTTGCACGCATTGTTCAATTGTCTCTGGGAGGAAAGAGTGACTAGGGGTACTTGATGGTATTAACTGGTTACTCATACATAAATTGTATTTAGCGTACATGCTTTCAGAAAAACTGCATATTCGTAATATAGCATTTGAAGAGACTTCGCTACTATAATCGGGTTCGTTACGGTAAGATTTATAGTCTTGCATTGCTTCATTATAAAGTTTGTTGTTGTTGGCGAACTCTATACCACATTTATATCTGAAGTCCAAAGGGCGGCGGTACACCACACCAACAACCGTTGCAGCGGCTGCGAGAGAAAACGGCGTAACAAATGGAATACGCTTATGTATACGGGTATTACCCGCTTGAAAAAATCGTCGTGCTAGCGATTTTTTTTGGGTGCTATTAGCTAGCTTTACCGCGCCGTCAATTGAGGCTTTCAGTTCTTTGGGATTAGATTTGACGCGTGACAATGGTTCAGTAACCACTAGGGAGAGCGCTTGTGTTGCAATGCCCAGATGCGATGTCCACGAGTTGGTGTTGCCAGGACAGGTGTATACCATAGCGGTAATGGCAGCTGCTGTGTGTTTACAGGCAGTGACTACGCCAATGGCAGCAATTATTAGCGTATGTGCTACGTGACTTTTGACGTAATTAATGGTGCCAGAAGTACTGCATTGCTGTATGTAGCTATTTGCCGCATTGGCTAGCCCGACTGTGGTCACCATAAATTAGCCTTTGTTTTTGTTTTTTTTGATAACATCCTAAGTGGTATAGCATGTTTGCCCTTATCGTTCAATAACAGGCAATTCTTGCCCTTCGTTTACGCATGACAACCTGCCGTTTCGGCGAAGCGGGGCTACAACGTGTAACAGTTGGGGATGTTCTGGGTGAGGCAGATGTCGATCAAGGTCCATCAGCAATTGAGCCTTTTGATCGATTACAGTCCTCGCTTCTCAGCTTTTTTTTTCACCCATTCCGATGATAAGTAGTAGTCCGGAAGTTCTGAATTTTTCTGCAGTTGAGCATTTCTTAAGTTATTTACAAATTGATCGTCTTGTGAATAGATTTGTGAATAAGCATCCGACGAGGCAGTGTACTCTAATCCAAATCCCTTCGAAGAGGTCATTATTTCGTTTATGGTATGGTCTTGAGCATCAAGCATCCAACCTAGGCACGCTAGGCGTCCTTTCTCTAGATCCTCTTGAGAAGTCATTCCCAAAAAAAGTGACATAGATAAGATTAGGTCTACACTTCCTGATATTCCAGCTAGAAAGGAAAGGGCGGCTGAACCACATGCCTATCTTACAGCGGTGGAGTCCACCCACATTCCTAGACAAAGTTCATTCGCAAAGTTTAATGCATCCGGATGAACTGAGGCTACATCTGCTACTGAATGCTCGAGAGTACGCATGGCGTCTTTGTAATCCTGCAGGCAGGCATTCGTGAGTTGCTGCTGCTGTGGGCTAGTTAACTTAGATTGAATTTCAGTAGGAATATCCACTTTAGGGGCTATGTACTCATGGCACGCTTCTCCCTTCATCTGCTTTATCATGGAGTTTACTTGAGGTTGAGAAATAACCTTAGAATTTACATTTGTGTGGAGTGGTTTATTTACAGAAATGACATTTTCACCAGTTTTAACACTGTTCAGCCCTATAGTCTCGATACTTTCATCTTTCTCGGAAGGCGAAGTAAAGCCATGGCTGACATTGGAAGAATCTCCAATAGTTTCCATTTTATCACCATATTTTACTATTTTAAATATGGATCGAAAATTTTAAAAGAATAAAATAGTACTAATATAATATTATTGTGACATTTTTGATAAAAACATGCATTATTATAATTTTTATCAGCTGTTTCTGGTCGCTTAGTGTCCGAATTCCTTGTCCACAGCTAATAAAAATAGCGATCCGGCATTATCCACGTGATGGCAATACCTTAAATCCACGGTAACTGGCCTACCGAGAGTTTTGAGGACTTGATGTAATTTGGAAGTGTCCTTTTCGATCGTTAACTCGCCCAAAATCGTCACAGTCTGGCCTTCAATGGAATACTGTAACTCTCCGGACGGTACAAGCGGTTGCCAGTGAGCCGCTAAGTGTACCAAGTCCTTTACATAATGCGGTTCGAATAAGTCCCACACACGATATCCAATAAACAGCCACTTTAACGTCCAGCCCACGCCAAATAGCAGCACAAGCGCTTGTGATTGGACAATCTGTATCACATCTGCGATGGCTTTTGAACTTAGATACCAAACATCTGTAAAGTCTAAGATGATGATGTCTCCAGCAGCACATGGGATATCCATCTTTGTGCCCATGTGAATCAAGCGTATTTTGGGGAACTGAGCAATTCTTGTTTCCTGGAGTCCACGATCAAACATTTTGGCTATGAAATGCGCCTTGATTGCCGGAATCGCCAGAAATGGAAGGTAAAATAAATCACGCAGATATCTTCCAGCTAACGCTTTTGGCTCGGCACATAGGCGATAGAACCACTCTAAACCCCAGTTTTGCATCCATAGCGGAGCACGCTCGACTTTGCCAGCTAGGAATTTGGCCGTGCCTCCCACACCGATGCTCATGGGCACATGAATTTGCTTTTGAATACGATGAAACCAGATTTCTTGCTTGGGATTTCCTAGACCAATTAGCAGCACATCAGGTTTGCATTCATTTAACTGTTGAAGGATTTCTTGGTCGCTTTGTGCGGCGTTGGTCATTTCAGCGCCGTTAACGGCTACTCTTGGCGAGGCCACTCCAACCACCCGCAAGCCGGGATAATCCTTTTGGAGATGCTGGGCAGCTTCCAGCGCTACGTCGTATTCGCCACCAAGCAAAAAGAACGTTAGTTCCTGTTCAGCGCAAGCTTTGGCCAAGGCCGGTATCAGCGATGCTCCGGCCACTCTTTCTTTTAGAGGGCTTCCCAGACAGCGGCTTAGCCATATCAATGGCATGCCGTCAGCAGACACAATGTCTGCATGCCGCATGAATGTAAGTAGCTCGTAATGACGCACTGAAGTTGGCCATAGGCCATGTACGTTTACAAAGAAATCGAGGTTAGCCGTACAAAAATAGCGAGGACGTTTATCTGTTTTATAAGCGCTAATTCCTGCCAGTACTTCTGCTACCGCTTCATTAAGCGAAAGATTATGGACGGGCACGCCCATCAAACAAAGCTTGGAAATTCGTTTGTCAGCCATGAGCCGACAGTAGATTATCAATAATTTATTATATAGAAAAAGTGGCGCTCATTGGGCGCCACTTTTTATTGTAGCTGATTAACTACATCCGATCACTCGAAGGGCGTTGTTGACGCACATCAAGAGAGTTGACATTGGTTTACTGCAATTGGCTGACGTTTTGTCAATGTGGCTGACCAAAGACACATTCCGTCTTTCTTTTTTAAAGGCCTTACAATTTTTTTCGTTAACATCCAGGTCACCGAATACGCTCTGATTTGCCTCTGATATCTTTGCTCGCACCGTCGCTCTGTCGTTTCGTGGGAGGGTTGTCGGATCAGGTAGAGTTGACAAGAGTTTGCAATTATCAATTATGGCTTGGGAAGGACGTTTGTTGTTTTCCGGGATAGCCAAAATGCATTCATCAAGCCCCTCGTAGTCTTCTGGTTTAGTGAAAAAACCACCTGTTGTTTTGGCTTCTCTTTGGTCAGATTTCGATTTATCAGTCTTTTCATTTTGCGACTGCTGTCTTTCCGATCTTTTTTTGGAGCGCTGTTCTTGATAGGACTGTTGTTGCTTTTTGAAACTCTCTTCCCAACCTGTACCACCGTTTTTACAGGCTTGCCATTTTGAATAAATTCGTTCCATCCGTTGATAAAAGGTATCATCGGCGTTGCTTCGGCACTCTTCTTCCTTTCGGTCGTTACCTTTTGGGCAAGCTGCGTATGCTTGCTCCTTGGCTGTACCATTTTTTTTCAACTCCGTTGCGAATGTGGAGTCACAATCGCTTTCTGGCTTAGGTTCTTGTGTTGGCTCTTCCTTTTGGGCACTGGAACTAGTCAGGTAAGCTATGCTAGCTACTACACCACCGGCTGTCAAAGCACTTGCGGCTAGAGTAAGTGGAGTCACGTAGGAAGGCAACTTGTTACTGACCGGTTTCATACTAGTCGCAAGCAGGCGGCTTGTGAGTGATGTCGATGGTGAGCTATTGGCCAATTTACCGGCTCTTTTAAGCGATGCGGAAAGCGTTTTTGACGTGTCAGTAACCGAAGTGAATGGCTCAGTGATCGCTAAGGTCAGGCCTTTAATCGCCAGCTGAAAATGCTGTTGCCATGGATTGCTTTTGCCGGTGAGGCTGAAGGCCAGGCCAGTAAATCCAGTGTAGGTATTTTTACAGGCCATAGAAAGGCCTAGTAGCACTATTGCTACGGAATAGGCTACATGGCTTTGTGCTGCACCTACATAGCCATTGGTTCCGCATTGCGAAATATAATTACTCGAGTAATTGGCTATACCTAATGACGACATTTTTTTCTCCATGCTGAGCGATTCTTATAAAAAGTTAGGTCTAGCATTATAACGCGATAGCGCTTTATTTTTCAATGAGATGTGTTATTTATCACAATTAAAAAGTCTGTCAATAAATTTATTTGAAAATGTATGTAGAGGGTCTAGCCTAGAGCGAATGGCCAAAAATCGGTCGACATTTGAGCCATATAAATTGTGCACTTTTTCTTCAGATAGAAAGTGTAACTTGCCCCAATGGGGTCGTCCATTAAATCTTAACATAGCCTCTTCAAATCCTTGATATAGTTGGAGGAACTTTGCCTCATCAGACAGACTAAAGGCTAAATAGGCTTTGGCGCCGTCAAAGGTTGGGCTAAGATAGGAATTCTTGTCTTGGTTGACAAACCGAATACCGATAGGTTCGATGCGGACGTCATATTCAGAATATTCAGTAACTAGCTGTTTGATCACATTGAGAGCTTCGGTAAGTTTATTGATAGGAATGGCAATTTCAGAGAAGAGATCTTGATCTCCCTGAATCATTGTATACCATGGCAGTACCTGGTGATAGGGCATGCCTTCCATTTTGGGACAGCGATTCCAGATTGTAATGCTTATAACATTATTTTTCGCATCATACGTAGCTTGCACAAAATCATTTTTGTAAACCAACTGGGAATAACATTGACTGAAATCGTCGATCGCAAGCATCCTGTTGCATTCTTTTAAATAAAATAATGGCTCACATTGTAATGTCGCGGCGTAAATCACACCTAAACAACCTAACGAAACTCCGGCTGCAGAGAATGCCTCTGGGTCTTTTTTTGCAGAAAGGATGTGTATCGTACCGTCTGCAGTGACGAGCTCTATTTCCACAGCAAAGGTCGATAATGTGCCTGTGTGACCTGTGCCATGTGCACCGGTGCTTATTGCTCCTCCAAGCGTGATATCTGTGATTGCAGGAAGATTAGGAAGAGCCAACCCACAAACCGCTAATTGAGCACACAGATCAGTTAGGGTAATTCCAGCTTCGACTCTCACTTGTAGCGTGTTTAAATCAACGGAAAGAACATGATTCAGATGCTTAAGATTTATAAGACAATCGTTGGTATGCACGCTATCGTTAATGGAATATCCGTTGCCAGCAACGCGAATAGTCGAATGAGTGCTAGTGACGCACTGACACAGCATTTCTTGACTGATGGGTTCAAAGTACGTGTGGGGATTGCATGCGCCACCTCCAATACAATTCATCCAGGACACGCAGCTTAGCACTAAAGTAAACAAAATTTTATCCTTTCTTAACGGTCGTGTTTTACTATGTTATTCTTTCGGAGAATACAATGAACTTGATGACTATTCAAATGATAGCCCACCCATTAAACTGGTCCGAGAAATTTACTTCTGGTTGGGAAAAAAGAGATAAACCATTTTTTGTCCGATTAATAGCGCGCCCTGTAATCACGTTCATAGCTCTTGAAATGACGGCATTGATGGCTCTAGTATACCACAGCGTTTCAGTTGTTGGGAAAGGTGGGGTATTTGCATGCAAAATGTTTCTCCTTAATATGCCCATCGCACGATTACAGTCGCTAGGTTGTCAATTTGCAAAAGATCTTTCGTGGCAGTCGATGAAGCAAGATCATATCATTTCAGCGTTCTCGGCCACATATCAAGTGATTACTGGAAGTTTTACTGCTATTAAGGCGTCGCCACAAGAGCTATCAACCATTAAGCACATCATATTACCAAAATTGGACAGTTCGAGCAGAACTAAGCGTGCTTGGACCTTTGTTAAACAACCCAAAGTGCTTGCTACGGTTGCAATAGGGGCCTCACTGTTAGGGATATGGGCTCTATATAGCTCGCAATCCCCCATCAAGCGTCCCAAAGAGATTACTATAGGAACGACATCTCTTAACGGGGGTAATGCGCAAAGAACAGTGATTTCAAACGAAATTAATCAAAACCATCGTGAGTATGCTTCTCAATGGCGATTGCGTCATGAGGTTGAAGACACGGATCTTTTAAAAGGCGAGTGCACTGTCGACGGAGCGAAGAGGGATTGTGAAGCCTATTGGAATAAGGTGGCCGTTTTGAACCGATGGTTGGCGCAACCTAGCGCGGGTGATAAAGAGGAGTGGTATATCATGATGGATGATGACATGGCAGTCACTAACATGAGTATCAATCCTAACCAAGCAATTGATGACCTTAGAACTCGCGATAGCAGCATCATCATTGCTCAAGATGTCATGAATTGGCGTGCAAGCAACCCCAATTATTCTGTTAATACAGGGGTGATGTTTGTGCGAAAAGATAGCGCAAGTCGATCATTTTTTAGCGATCTATGGGCTCAAAGAAACACAATCGCTCGATGGGGATCAATGGTATGCCCTACATTGGGTGTGTGTAAGCAGCAGCAGTCCTTGCATGAGCAAGAAGCGTTTTCAAACTTATTGATACGAGATCCCGGACTTCTACGCGGAACTGTCACTGTGGTGCCACCTAGAGATGATAGCTGGGGATCAAAACGCAAACACATAGCTTTAAAACACCTTTGAGAGAGAGGGGTGCTACGTTCGTCAACAGGAAGGCTGGACCAGCACCATTAATGAACCAACCATATTTAACGACGATCCCAAAGGGCACTGGAAAGTAGGCGATTGGATGGGACAAACTGCTGGCGTACCTACGTGGGGCTGGTGGTGTGGTGATCATCGAAATGGTAAGCCACCGGGTCCTATCCGCTTGGATCGTATAAGGCATATGCTGAGCAATGTCGTAAGAACGGAAAAGATATAAGGGACTTCGGAAACAGGACATAAGACCCGTGCATTTTTTTGTCCCTTAAGTCTCTTATCCAAAGTCTTTTATGTCCATTTGGTCCTTTAGGTCCCTTGGCCCTTATGTCCCTTTCTTGATAGGGCTAGTCGAACATGCATGGCGACTCCATAGAAGTATGCATTGATGGATGTGAACGAAGTTCATGAGGGTTTGCGTTAAAATTATTGACGCGCACTCAGCGCAAATTCTTTGTAAATCTATTTTTAACGCCAAGGCGCAAAGATAGGCCCTTGGGCTACACAACGGTTTTAGGGGCTGTTTCCTGCCTCGAAAGGCCTGAAGGTGGGTCGTTTTCTAAGCAATAAGCCCAACTTATTGGTGTTGGAAATGGTCAATCCAATAACTAATAAAACAATGATTGTGACCAACGGGAGGTGCCCTGCCGTAGTGCCAAAAAGGGTGAGTAAAATTTGAACCAAACAACATGCGCCTGATTTGCCCAGCCGTGATCCCACACTGTCGATAATTCCCTTTGCTCTCATGCGTTTCTCAGATTCTATTGAGAGAAATGCGATCTCTTTGGTGACATCAAAAACTGAGTACTTTGCCGTTAAGACTACGACATAGTAGATCGATCCCATAATCATGGCGAGATAGATTGGATTAACGTCTATAAACAACGGAAAAAGGGATAGCATCTCTGCTGGTATCTGCATAAAGAAGAAGAATAAGAGGCTCGTAATGAAAATAGCAGTAGGAGTTATCAAGGCGATAGCAGACCAGGTGAAACGTTTAAATAACCAACCAGAGAACAGGGCCATCAACATGGAAAGAGTGCCAATCGCGGTGGTTAGCTGGTTCATATATGCGTTGTAATCTCGCGCTGAAGGATAAATACTCTTTACGCACTGCTTCCAGATGACATCGATTAGATTAGTAGTTAATGCAAAGCCTACTACCATTGTGGCAATGTAAAATAGAGCCGGTGAGTGGCAGATTTCATAGATGCTTTCTTTGAACGTTATTGGTTGTTTGGTCGATTTATGTAGTGTATTTGTCTTAGTGGTTTCATCGGAAGAGAGTAGCCGGGTGATTAACATAATTGTAAGCCCGCATAGTATCACCAGTCCCATTAGCAACTGGAGGGTGTGTTCCCATGCCATATGTTTTGCTAATGTGTTACATAAAAATTGGGAAGCTGCTCCCGATAAGATCGCCCCACAGTTACCCGCCAATGTGCATAAAGGATAGAATCGTTTAGCTTGCTCTAGAGAAGTGATCTGATTGAGATATCCCCAAAAAAGAACAGATAGAATAATGAGGGTCGATGTTTCTGCCGCTAGGACCCTGATTGCTACCAAAACTTCATCTAGCGCTCGTAACGATATATCAGATGCA
>CAYTFC010000104.1:0-9344 GCA_964436955.1 uncultured bacterium
ATCCTTGTCTTCAAATCAATCCTACGCATCTGAATTCAAATTCAATGACTTGTGTGGCAAGTTTTGGTAGCAATCAGGGTCTTGGAGATAATGTCCGGTGATTTCACCTATTCTAAAGAGACCGGAAAGGGATATGATACTAGCAATAACAGCGATGGAGATATTGGCTGCGATGGCTTTTACTTGTGCATCTTTAGTGGCTTGGGCCTTAACCTGCATTTCAGCTTCTTTTTCTTGCGGTAGATTCTAATTTTTGAATACAGCGAATAGAGACGAAAATAGTACTGCAACCATTGCAGGGGTATATTGCAAGGCTGAAATTGGTGGTCCACATGTAGGGGCAAGTGACGTAGTCCTGCTCTAATATAGGGGATAAAACGACAATGTGGATCGATAGCTTGAGCTGCATTCATCAAATTTTTGACACGATCGATGATGGCGCAGAACGTACCTGCGATTACACCGATTGAGATCGGGTTAAGTGTAAGTCGAATGGGTTCATGAATAGAATAGCGGTATAGTGTTGATACTACACGAAATGTAGCGTTCATAGGGATCTCCTTTTATTAGACAGGGGAGACTTGTGGTGTTGATGATTTATTACGTAGGCCAGGACAAATAAGTATCAATGCGAGGATGGCTAAAGATGTGGTCAATCCAGTTGGACTCACGATTAAAGGTTGATGTGGTGGTGCAAATACTAAGAATATTAGGGGGCTTATTGCATTGAAGGTACCGTGAAAGATGGCAGACGGAAGGACTGAGTTTGTGCGATCCCGTAAATATCCAAGGATGGGAGAGGCACATACGCAAAAAATGACCATGATGGCCATTCCAGCAATAGGCCATTGGGGAAAGCTATTTCCAATTAGTAGTACAGGCGCGTGCCACAGGCCCCACCAGAAACCGATGCGTAGATCGCGTGACCATCGGCTTAATTTGGAGTAATAGTTAAAGAGGTATCCGCGCCACATGAGTTCTTCCCCTAATGCCGCAGCCATGTTAATGGTGCATCCGGTAGCAATGGCAACGACGGTCAGGACCAAGGCGACGGAGAGCGAATAGTAGGGTTCGGACAGATCTTGAAAGTAGGGAATCTCTTCTCGAAGTTCGCTAAAACCTTCCAAGGTACCCCAAAGCAGGCTGAAGAGCACAGCAATTAATACGATAGCAATGGGCCAGAGGCAAGCCTTCAGGAAATCTGCATTTAGCGCTGTTTTCCATGCAATGGGCTTACTTTCTTTTCGACTAAGATATAGAGCTATTAGGCCTGGAACCCACATATAGACGATGCCGAAAACTAAGTTGCCTTCAGGGGTGGGTCCATCGGCTAAGAAGTAGTAGGCTGCTGCAAGCATCCATGAATAAGCAAAGGTGAGCCAAAGTCCATCCATAATTAGTTCTCCATAGGGTTAACGCGGAGCATTGTAAGCCCTTGCGGTTCACGATGCACCTCGGTAGCGAACGTATACAAATCGAGCTTTAGGACTTCTTGCAAATCCGCTTGTGAGCAACAGGGATGCATGGGGTTGGATTGGCTGAGGCGTCCGCCTGGAGAATCCTTAACCCGTTGCAGGTAAGGTTTTGGGTCGGGATTAAATCCAAGCAAACACGCTTCGAGATAGTCGGCTAAGGCAAGGTCTTCGCTGCCGTCATGACGCCCGGTAATGACGAAGCTGACTTGGTCCGGATTGATCTCCAAGATACGCTTTAGGGTTGCTTGCGCCACGACAAAGCTACCGGTTAGCATCTGCGAGGCATTGACAGCGGCCACTGCGCCCTGTGTTCCGGAGCTGGTGCGCTGCACTAATGTACGACCAGACAAGTCCTGACCAATAAATTGGAGGGGAGAATTGCCGAAATCGAATCCTTCGACTTGCTCCCCATTAACCTCTCCAATAAGAAGGTAATCAGAATTGCGAGCTCGCAAGGCAAATGCCTCTTCGATAGTGCTAACAAGAATGATCTTTTCGGCACCGGCAGCAAACGCATAAGCCGATGTGGTAAAGGCGCGGATGACGTCGATGACAACGACCAAACCGCGCGCTTCGAGGCAATCAAAACGATGAAATTTGGCGATTTTCATAATCGTGATACCATATCGCAATCTTGCTTTTTTTTGCAGAACAGTGAAGCATAATTAATGGAGAGTGAGGGGAAAATACGTGATTGCCTTTGTTGCAGATTTGTTAGAGAAAGGAGTTTAAATTGTCAGACGCACCTGAATGGATGAATGGTGACCCTGCGGCACTAGCTCGATTGATCGTGCGCTATGATTTACTTAAGCGAATGCTGTCCGAACTGCGTAATAAACTTGCGATTACCGACCCAGAACTAGATAGAACAGCGCCGTCCATCGATGTTTTTTTGGCTGCTCTTGAGGAAGAAACGTTTACCAAAACTCTCGATCAGATGAGTGAGTTTGTTGACAGAGAACTAAAAAAAGCCTTTCGAGACATTCCTCCTGAGCACCCTGTGAAACTAGAGTTAAAAAGGCTTTTTAAAGCTGCTGTAGCCAACACCGTACCTATTGTGTCTGAGAAAATTAGCCAAGGATCATCTTTCGCTGATTTAATGGAATTTTTGGCGCGCGAGCGTCGAAGAATTGCTGAAGAGGTTTGCGATTTACCTTCTAAAAATTTCGGAGTCTCTCGCGAAACGCGTCGTCCACGTATGGAACGTACTATATTTACCACTAAGGGGCGTTTTAAGCACTACTGGGAACGTGCCCTAGCATTAATACCGGAAGGTATCGCTGACTTTGTGATTCCGCGCGCATTTGATCGGTTTGTAGGTAATGCGTTAGCAGATCGGGTAGAGGGCTTTACCCTTTGGGCGGACATGTGTGGTGAAAAGTTTCCCTTGAGCAGTTATTTGGTATGTCGAGAAGCTCCGAACGACGTCGGACTGGACTGGATGTTTTGTGATGACTATAACGCTTGGCCTGCTGTGGCTATAGTTCATACTGAGGAGCACAATCTGGGTTTTGTGAGGGCCTATTGTGCTGATCTATTTGAGGATATTCGTAAGAGGGAATTGTCGCTTGAAGACCTTTTAAAGGCGGTAGCCAATCTGCAATGGTATCTAGCCCATGGAATGTTCTATACGCGTGGCAGTGCCGCTATTGCTGAATGGCTGATTGCAGGGTTATGTCGCTTCAAGGGGTATGAAATCACTTGGGAGAAACAGCCAGACCTTGAAGCATTGATGTGCTTACAGCCAGCAACGTTTGTGAGCCGTTATCCGGAATTCACACATGTTAAATCGGTTTCAATAAATTAGAAAACTTAGTGAGTTCATCCGACTCTCCAAACACCACTAAAATATCGTGTGCAGCTAATTTTGTCGATGGTAGGGGATTTGAAAGTGTGATGGATCCACGACGAATGACAAGCACAGTTATACCGTATATACGTCTGATGCCGCTTTCTTGTAATGTTAAGCCATCCAAGGCCGATCCTTCTAAGAGACGATAAGCGCCAATTTCGATATCTGATAGTTGTAATTTAAGGTCGTTGAGAGTCGATTTATGGTCGCTAAGAGTTCGAAGAACTTGGTAACCATGCGAACGTACTTCGGCTGTAAAACGCTCAATTTCATCTTGGGGGACCAGATATTTACGTAACACGCGCGTAAAAATTTCGATGGAGGTTTCAAACTCCTCGGAAATAACATCGTCCGCTCCAAGGTCGCGGATGGGTTGTAGTTCGTGGAGATAGCGCGTACGAGTGATGATGTAGACGCGTGATGTTTCCTCTCGGATAACTTCCACCATTCGACGTGCAGCCACTGGATCATTAATCGCTATGGCAACAGCTCGCGCATCTTCAATATTCACTTGTTCTAGAACGGACTCATGCGTAGCATCTCCAAAAAAGATGGGTTCACCCAAACCGCGTTCACGTCGTACAGTTTCGGGATTCATATCGAGAATGACATACGGGATTCCAGCTAAGCGCGCCGCCCAGGCCAGGTTGCGTCCGCATACACCATATCCAATGATAACGATATGATTTTTAAAGTGCTCTGTAGGCGGTGCCTGCATTTGTTTGCGTCCGGCCTTGAGTCGCTCAGGCCACATCCAAGTAATGATATAACCTGCGATTTTCGGAGACATATTAATCATTAGCGGAGTCAGAGCCATACTGAGCAAAGACACTGCCAGGAAGAGCTGATAGTTGTCCGGCGACATCAAACCAGAGATTAGTCCGTTTGCGGACAATATAAATGCGAATTCTCCCACTTGGGCCAGCCCTAGGCCCGTTAGCAATGCTGTGCGAAGAGGGAAACCTAGGACAATGACGACGCCAGCTGCCACAACAAGTTTGATAAAAACAACGGTGACTGTTGTTAGTAATGTGGAGACAGGATTTTGTAGTAGGAAACTTACATCGAATAACATGCCAATGGATACAAAGAAGAAGCTTGTAAAGACTTGTTGAAACGGCAAAATGTGCCCAATGGCGTGACTACTATATTCCGATTCTGAAATGATTAGTCCGGCTAAGAAGGCTCCTAGAGCCAGTGATAGACCTACACTCGATGTAACCCAGGCCACAGATATGCAGATAAACAATACGCACAAGATGAATAGCTGGTTATTGCGGGTACGCGCGATTTGAAAGAGAAGATGCGGCACTCCCCACTGAGCAAGCAGCAGTACGGCGATAAGGATTAAGACCCCTTTAGCTAGGTTAATCAAAATCACAACGGTGTCTGCGCTATCTCCTCCGGCTAAAAATGGCGTCAGAAGCATCATTGGAACGACGGCGATATCTTGAAAGATCATGATACCAAGGATCGCTTGGCCATGAGGAGTAGTCATCTGAGCTTTTTCTTGTAGCATGCGTAGGACGATAGCAGTGCTGCTTAAGGATACTAAGAAGCCAAAGAAAATGGAGCTTCCTATTGCATAGCCTGCCATGAAGGCTATCGATCCAACGGCAAGTACAGTCACGGCAACTTGTAAAAAGCCGCCTACCAAAACCATTTGTTTGATGCGTACTAGCTTGGCGACAGAGAATTCTAAGCCGATCGTAAACAGCAGTAGAACAACCCCCACTTCGGCCATCATTTCTACTTCATGTAGACCTTTGATAATTTGCAAGCCATGAGGACCGCAAAGCACGCCCGTGATAAGTAACCCAACAACGGTAGGGATACGCAAGCGTGCGCATATGAGCAGCACTGCTATGGAGAGGCCGAAGATTTTAGCGACGTCGGGTAGTATTGGTATATCCATGATCACTCGAAAATTTTGGGTATAAAGTACATTTTTGTACGTCTGGCGTCAAGTAAGTATTTATGAAGTTGCTGCCCGATCCCCACTAATCATCCCAATAACATCCTAATCGTGCCCGCGCCCGAAAAAAATCACTCATCCGATTGGGAACGAATTAAAGACTAATAGGATAAGGATATAGGAATAAGGAAAAGAGTGGATCTAGGATTCGGGCTCGGGCACGATTTGGGATGTTATTGGGACATGAATTGGGACTCGAAACCCTTTACCGTTCCTCGTCGTACTTGGCTTTAAGCTCGTCGACCACTGAAACATCCGCCAATGTTGTCACATCGCCCAGAACACGCCCTTCGGCGACATCGCGCAAAAGCCTACGCATAATCTTTCCAGAACGTGTCTTAGGCAAGTCACGTGTGAATATGATCTTTTGAGGTCTAGCAATTGCGCCAATGACAGCGGCCACGTGTTGTCGTAACTCTTCTTCTTTGCTGATTGTGGGCTCATAACCGTCTTTGAGCGTCACAAAGCCTACAATGGCTTGACCTTTCACTTCGTCATTCACACCTACCACGGCAGCTTCGGCTACTGCAGGATGCGATACCAGGGCGCTCTCAACTTCCATACTGCCAATCCGATGCCCAGAAACATTCATGACATCATCCACACGCCCCAGCATCCATAAGTAGCCATCCTCATCTCGTTTGGCTCCATCACCCGTAAAATAGATGCGAGGATTCCACTTGCTCCAATAGGTGTCATTATAGCGCTTGGAATCTCCCCAGATCCCTCTTAACATACTTGGAATAGGGAATGTTAGGGCTAAGTAGCCGCCGCCGATAGCGACTTCTTCACCTTTTTCTGTTAAAATGGTGGCTTGTGTTCCTGGAAGTGGAAGTGTGGCTGATCCGGGTTTGGTGGCCGTAATTCCAGGTAGTGGTGCTACTACGATACCGCCAGTTTCGGTCTGCCACCACGTATCGACTATGGGGCATTTATTACTGCCAATGTGTTGATGATACCACATCCATGCTTCAGGATTGATAGGCTCACCCACACTTCCTAGCAGTCGAAGTGTGGATAGGTTGCAGCCATGAGGCCATTCCGTGCCCCATTTCATAAACGTTCGTATGGCTGTTGGGGTGGTGTACAGAATTGTCACACCATATTTTTCCACGATGCGCCAAAAGCGGTCTCGCTGTGGCCAATCTGGCGCTCCTTCAAAAATCACTTGTGATGCGCCGTTTGCTAAAGGGCCATAGGCGACATAGCTATGCCCGGTTACCCAACCGACGTCAGCTGTGCACCAATAGACATCTTCCGGTTTGTGATCGAATACCCATTTAAACGTTGTTGCAACTCCCACGAGATAGCCCCCTGTGGAGTGCATAATGCCCTTGGGTTTACCTGTCGTTCCAGAGGTGTAGAGAATATACAAGATGTCTTCGGCATCCATTTGTTCAGGTTCGCAGTAGGCATCCGCATGGTGCATTAAATCATGGTACCAATGATCGCGTCCTTCCTGAAAGTTAATGTCCGTTCCCAACCGCCGCAAAACAATCACGTTCTTAACGTCCGGGCATTCTAGAAGTGCTTTGTCCGCAGTTTGCTTTAGGGTAATAGTATTACCGCGTCGGTAGCCGCCATCCGCGGTAATGAGGAGCTTGGCTTGGGCATCAATCATACGGTCTCGAAGGCTGTCGGCTGAAAAGCCCCCAAACACAACAGTATGAATGGCGCCGATACGTGCGCACGCAAGCATTGAGATAATGGCTTCAGGCACCATTGGAAGGTATAGGGCGACTCTATCTCCCTTCTTAATGCCGAGCTTTTTTAAGACATTCGCAAAACGGTTGACTTCGCGATAGAGATCCCAGTAAGTGAGTGTACGCTGTTCACCTGGCTCCCCTTCCCAAGTGATGGCAGCTTTATTGCGAGTTGCTGTCTTGATATGTCGGTCCAAGCAGTTATAGCTGACATTAAGCTTACCACCAATGAACCATTGGAAGTTGGGGGGATCCCAGTTAAAGACTTTGTCCCAAGACTTGAACCAATCGAGAGTTTTGGCGCATTCGGCCCAGAAAGCTTCTGGACTATTTTTGGCCACTTCGTAGATCTGTGCATCTCGAATGACGGCCTGTGCTGAAAAGGCTGCAGAGGAACGAAAAACGCGTTCTTCGTTTAAGAGGACATCGACGGTTCCTTCGGCTTCAGACATGCTTTCTCACTTCGAAAATGAATTAAAAAAAAAGACAACGTAGCAGTAACTCGCGACTCTTTGCAAGGTTAAAACCCGACTTGCTGCCCAATGCTGTCAACTTAAAGAAGACAACTGTTTATTAGTGTAAATTGAGCGATGTTGTCTCCAAAAAATTTGGAGACAACACCATGGCTCGCTCGCTAGAAATACAAGCAAATATTCTTTCCAAAATTCATAGCACTATATTTTGTTTAATGCATAGGATGGGCGAGTCTTTGTTTACTCGTAAAAGATCCCTGTCTTTTGTTACTATGGTAAGCCTTATCTTACAAAAGGTAACTCGGTCACTACAGATCGAAGCTAACCTATTGGGGGATTTCTTTAAACGTGAACTGGTGACAAAACAAGCTCTATCCAAGGCTCGGTATAAAATTGGGATAAGGCTTTTCAAGATCTGCATGAAAGCACGCTAGACGGCTATTATAAGGACGATCAAGAACGTCTTTGGAAGGGATATCGTGTTTTTGGTGGTGATGGTTCTACCGTTGTGTTCTCACATAGGTCAGGTTAGGGCATCCCTTTGCTAAGTGCTCCACTCCTGCGTCGGTAATCCTATTGCACCATGACAGATCGATAGAGGTCAGGTTAGGGCATCCCTTTGCTAAGTGCTCCACTCCTGCGTCGGTAATTTTATAGCACCATGTCAGATCGACAGAGGTCAGGTTAGGGCATCCCTTTGCTAAGTGCTCCAATCCTGCGTCGGTAATCTTATCGCACCATGTCAGATCGACAGAGGTCATGTTAGGGCATCCCTTTGCTAAGTGCTCCAATCCTGCGTCCGTGATCTGTTTGCACCATGTCAGATTGATAGATGTCATGTTAGGGCATGCCTTTGCTAAGTGCTCCAATCCTGCGTCCGTGATCTTATTGCACGACCACAGATTGACAGATGTCAGGTTAGGGCATCCCTTTGCTAAGTGCTCCAATCCTGCGTCCGTGATCTTATTGCACCATGGCAGATTGATAGATGTCAGGTTAGGACATCCCTTTGCTAAGTGCTCCAATCCTGCGTCGGTAATCTTATCGCACCTCCTCAAATTGACAGAGGTCAGGCTAGGGCATGCCTTTGCTAAGTGCTCCAATCCTGCGTCCGTCATTTTATCGTACAACGAGAGATTGACAGAGGTCAGCTTAGGGCATCCCTTTGCTAAGTGCTCCAATCCTGCATTCGTGACCTCATAATACCATGTCAGATCGATAGAGGTCAGGTTAGGGCATCCCTTTGCTAAGTGCTCCAATCCTGCGTCGGTAATCTTATAGCACCCCTGCAGACTGACAGAGGTCAGGTTAGGGCATTCCTTTGCTAAGTGCTCCAATCCTGCGTCGGTAATCTTATAGCACCATGTCAGATCGATAGAGGTCAGGTTAGGGCATCCCTTTGCTAAGTGCTCCAATCCTACGTCCATGATCCTATCACACCAGTTCAGATTGACAGAGGTCAGGTTAGGGCATCCCTTCGCTAAGTGCTTCAATCCTGTGTTCGTGATTTTATTGCACAATGTCAGATTGACAGAGGTCAGGTTGGGGCATCCCTTTGCTAAGTGCTCCAATCCTGCGTTCGTGATTTTATTGCACCCCCGCAGATCGACAGAGATCAGGTTAGGGCATCCCTTTGCTAAGTGCTCCAATCCTACATCCATGATCTGCTTGCACCATGACAGATCGACAGAGGTCAGGTTAGGGCATTCTGTTGCTAAGTGCTCCAATCCTACGTTGGTAATCCAATCGCACGACGAGAGATTGACAGAGGTCAGGTTAAGGCATCCCTTTGCTAAGTACTCCAATCCTGAGTCCGTGATTTGATCGCACGACGAGAGATTGACAGAGGTCAGGTTAGGGCATTCC
>CAYTFC010000105.1:0-9273 GCA_964436955.1 uncultured bacterium
TGCTGTTAGCCAATTATTTAATTATCACAAGAAAAAGATGTGGGTACAAGTATGGCTTCATGCGGGGCTTCCCACTTTTATCGCTACCGCGATATGGAGCAACATTCATTATCTAACTATTACAATCGCAAAATTAAATTAATTGTTTTATAATTAAATAAAACACTAATTTATTGACAGCTATGTCTATTAAATTTGATACATCAATTTCTTCAACTAGTTTTGACACTCTTCAGAAGAGTGCGTCGCCAGAACAAAAAACCATTAAAGGTAAAGCGGCTTCTTTCGTCGCGCAGCTAAAAAGTCTGCCCGATAAGCTCCAAGCAAAAACCCTCCATGTCTTTCAAAACAAAACATCATCGCAACCACAGCAAGCCTCGGTCGATTCCAAACGCCATTCTGTGATTAAAGAAACCAAAACTGACTCAACATTCCGAGCAAAAACCACACGTAAACTTGCGTCCATTGGAAGTACGATTAGATCTTTTTCAACTGATGGGCTAAATGCGCTTATAGAATCAACTAGCGCTCGTCAAAAGCCAGAGAGTGGCTCATCGGAAGACATTGAATCCAAGGACTTTCTAGAAAAACTTCCCGCCGGAGTCGATAAACAAGAAATTCTAAAAATTAGAGAAGCCATCACTCCTCAATTAAAGGAATTATCCAAACAAGCTAAGGCCTCTGGCGGAGCCATGAAAATCTCCAAGCATACAATGACTGCGTTACCAAAGTCTGTCACCGTTACGTCTGACGGCAAAGTCTATATGCACGCGAAGGTACAGCTTGGGAAAGGGCTGGAAAAAACCGTAAAACTAAATGTCGAGGTGTTTACCGGAGAAAAAAAAGTTAGAATGTCGGACTCCACAGCCGGTTCAGGAGTCAAGGAATGGGTCTCTAAAGAACCCGGTTTCTTTAATAAATTTAAAGGAACTAAGGGAATTGCCAAGGCAACAACATATACATTTGTCAGCCAAAAGCCTGGAAAAATCGATGCAGATAGACCCAAGCTTGGGATGTTAATGAATGCTTACAACGCAGGCGGAATTGACTCTCTTCTAACAAAACCGGAGTTTACAAACAGTCGCACAGCCCAAATGAAGGCTCTACATGACTTGGCTTCAGCTGTGGGAGCAATGCACAAAAAAAACTGCACACATGGGGACTTAAAAACCGGAAATTTGCTCGCCAATTTTGATAAAGATAATCCTAGCAACATTGAAGTGGGCCTATCGGATTTTGGCATGTCCATCGATTTTTCTTCGGATTTGTCAAAACAAGAAGTGGTCGAGGGTGGGGGAACACCTGGCTTTCAGGGACCAGAAGTGAATCGGGACATCAAGGACATATCTCCGGAACAGTTAAAAGAACACTTCGAAGGCCTTGATCGATATGCGTTTGGGATGACAGCATTTTCCATACTGACAGGTGTAAATGACAAAGCTGGGCTTACTGCATTTCGTGAACAAAGATGGAAAAACTATACTTCTGATGACATCGAGAAATTTGTCTCTGATTTGCGCGGAAAGCCAGGAGTTACAAATGAGGTCGTTAATCTGCTTAAGCGAAGCTTAGATGCAAAGCCAGAAAACCGTCCTCCCATGACTGAGTGGATTCCCCATTTAAAACATGCAATGTCGGTAGCATCCAAAATAGAGAGCTGAGTCTTACTATCTAGGTAATGCGCTGATAGGCACGCATGGATAGCTCAGGATCACTGCCAAACATTTCCTGCATGGGAACATCCTTGGGAAACTGTGTCGTGCGATAGTATTCCATCGCATTAATAATGTGAGACCGACCTTTAATAGCCGCTTCTCCCGTGAGCATTTCTTCACGAATCCACCGCGCTCCATCCACGAGATTGTCTACAATGGCATCGCTTAAAGAGTATACAAAGGGATGTATCCAATCTTGGAGATCAATTCCCAACGTATTTGTATTGGTTTTGAAGTAATGCGTGTCGCGCGGCGCCCAAGTCACCACCGGAATACCGTGCACTTTGGCCCACATCATTTCCGCCCCAACACCTAATCCACGACGGTCGCGTGCGTCAACAAATACGAGGTCAGCAGAAGAAACCTGCACCATGTCACGTCCGAATACGGAATGTTGATCTGCCATATCATCGGTGCGAAAAGCTGGATTGAGAAAGCTCACGGTATAACCAGAGAGCTCCTCTCGAAGGAGGTCCATATCTACATCGGTCCAATAAGTTTCATCATCTTTTTCATGGGCTTTCTTAATTGTACCCGCTAGATACATCGAAACGCGTGGCTTCATATCGCTACCTTCATGATAATTTTTTGGACTGTAGATGTTCCGGCCAAAGGAGCATGCGCATCCTCTTCAGGAAAAAAGATGGCAAACGACTGTTTCGGAAGTGTTAACCAAGTGTCGGGTTTATCCGCGAAAAACTCTATATCGCGCTCAGCAGTATAGGGTTGACTGATGATCTTACACTCATTGTAAGCCTTCCACCCCATCTCTTCCACCCCGTCAGCAACATATTGAATGTCGATGTAGCGCTTATGATTCTCAAGGCGACAATTTTCACGCGTACGTCCAATACCTTCTTCAACGATGGCGATAAGGCGATCGCCCCATAGCTCCTGACGTCCTACCACGAATGGCCTTTTTGCAATTTCTTCCAAAAACTGAAAAGCTCTTAAGAAGCCAGCATGAGTCCCGGTATACCGTTTATGGTTCTCTAATGTGTCAATAATCATAAGCTTTTCTGAGTTGAGTCAATAAAATGTTGAAAACGTTGTTCGTCAGCTTGGGCTCCCAGCTTTTTAGCACGAGAGAGAGCTTGTCCAGCCAAAAACACTGCCTCTTTAGAACTCCCCTGAGACTGAGCAATCTGGGCTCGTAGATACTCGAGGTGCATTAAATCGCGCTCAGCGCGTACTTGCGGCCGTACCTCTGTCACAAGTTTTTCAGCTTCCTTTGGCTGGTCCTGTAAAAGCCGAACTTTAGCCAAACGCACCGTAGCGCGGACAATATCATCGCTGCTTTGGGCCTGTCTGAAACTAGTAAGGGCATCTATATAGTGTTTTGAAGCTTGTTCCAGATTGCCTTTTGGATTGTCGGATTCCGCTGCTCCAAGATTAAAGTAGACTTTACCCAGCAAATTATCGTCGGATATTTTCCTGTCGTGATAGGCTTTGAGAGCATCTTGACCGCTTATGGCAGCACGACTAAAGAGAAAATCTTGGTCGTCACCCTTTGCTTGACCTGCCAACGCTCGGTATGCAGCTGACTGGAGGTACATGCTGCGAACCAACAACTTTTCATCAGCAGTACAATGCGCCAAAGCGCGGCAGCGATCAGCATGCTCCACAGTTTTGAGGTAATTACCTTTGTAATATTCCGTGGAGGCTAATTGGGCATGAATTGTAGCTTCGTCTACCCACCGCTGCTTACGCACGGCCTCTTGTATCGCCACTTCACCTAAAGCAATGATGCGATTCCAATCTTCACTTTTTTTTAAAGATGTAAATTCATCAAAGTAAGTATCCAGCTCGCTATGAGCCAGACGCTGCTCTTCAATTTGTGGTGCGCTAGAGATATCATCCATAAAAAACCTCGAGACGGATCATACCTCAAGGTTCAATTTGAGTAAAACTCAGTTGCGATGGCCTTGGTGATGAAGAAAATGTATTATACGTGGGTCTTGGGGGTTTTGCTCTCAAACGCTCCATGTAAGCCGTTGCTTCCCACGTATTGAGAAGGGGACGTTTTGAAAAGGGCTTCAATGCCGTAGATTTTTCTTTCAAATCCATAAGACTGTTGCCTAGAAATTTTTGTGACGATTTTTTTTCGCGAAGAATCGGCAACTCCTGCTTTAAAAGTTCAAGATAGGAAGCAAATTCCACACCAAACAATTCTTGCCCCCGCTGGAGAAACAAGTTGCATAGATAACTAAGATGATCACCTGAGCTACTTTTAGCATGGTCTACATCTAACTCTGGCTGAGTTTGCGAAAGCACGTCATTCACAAGCTGTTCACTTTTGGGCGCAGACTGACCGCCACCCACACTCTTGTTATTCTTCTTTGAAGTCGGTTTAGTGCTTGGCTTGACTGACGCTTGCGTCGACGAAGGCGTCGTTTTCGGAGTTGTTACCGCAACAGTCGGAGTGTCTTTTGCCTTGGTTGGCGTGGTCTGGGCCTTCAAATGGGGAATCATCTTCTTCACTGGTGGCGTTTTCAACGACCCTTTCAAGGTGATACAGTCGGGATTTGCATAGACATACATGACCTGTGTTAAGAGCCTCTGTCCACGGGCTTCAATTTCCAAACTTAACTCTGGAAATAAATGCGCTCCAGATGAATCCTTTGATTTTGCCAACAGCATTCCCAATTGAGTGGGGCACAGTCCATCCATATCCGCTGAGTAAGAAGTAATATACTCTTTAAGCAGATACAACTTTGTAAACTCTCTCCACTTGCGAATGTGATCGATCGAATGGCTTAGATCTTTAGACTGCTCCGCGCTCATTACCGTCCACAAGCTGATTATAGCAGCCTCTAGACTAGCCCAAGAACAGTTACCGACTTTTTGCCACTCATCGCCGCGATAGATCTCGGCTACGGTGTCACTCATCGAATTGGGAACGGCATCCAAAATTTGAGAAAGCGCGCTTTGAAAGGAGATAAAATTATCTGGTGGCAACCAATCCAAATCTTGGATCAGTGAAATGATACCTGCCGTTACCTTTCTAGTATTGATTGTGTAAATGACGCTAGGATAATTAGGGTGATGGTTTTCTCCACGATTTCCGATAATCAAATAGTCTTTGTAAAGGATGGCTGAGACCGAATGACCTAGATAACCCGTCTTTAATAGGATCGGTTGGTTCGTTCGATAGTGCTTTAATAGGCTTGCTGAATTTTGCCTATGATCTGGATGATCCTTAAGATCGGCAGTTTTGAGGATTTCTACAAGTCGCTTACTTACTTGCGCGTCACCCTTAAATTGTTCAAGGGACCGGATAAATATCGGTGCCCAGTTTTGGGGTGATTGTCCAACAGAACCGATGGTCCAACCGCGGTATTCCGCCGCATCCACATATTCCCATGCGCTGGCAAGGGCGCTGAGAAAGATATGATGCCTGCTAAGACCCCTTAAAAGAAGCGGAGCACAATCTTTGGATGAGTTTTCGTTGCATAGGCCATACAAAGAGGCACCTTCTACCATAAAATCGACATCAACATTTCCCTTCATGGCGTCTAAAAGCGCATTAGCATCGTCCCCCACAACAGAATTAAGGAGTGTTTTTTGAGTGATGTTCAAGGCCTCATAATTCACAAAAGTTGACTCTCTAGGCGGAATAGACTTAGACAAGGCTACTTTTCCAACATTAGTTAGGCCATTTAAAATTGACAATTCGCTTTCAGTATAAACCCGATTGTAGTCCACTGGAGGACACGTCACTCCATGAGCTTTACTTGCACCCAAGAAGGACGCCATCAACAAAAACAGGTACAAAATATTTTTAAACACTACAACATCCATTTATTTTAATTAAATGACAACACATGTCCAACATCAAACTAAAAGTCAAAAAGATAGATAATAAAGGTTAAGTATTACAATAATTAACAATAATATATTATTACACATCAATTTTATCACACAACTAACTATAATTCAAATTAAATGCGATAGTTTATTTTGAAATACAAAGACAAAAATGATGATTTTTTTTCGGGATATGAGTTCACTATCGTAGGTATTAAAAGTCTCCCTCAATGCCTTGCATGACTTGTGCGGCAAGTTTTGGTAGCAATCAAGGTCTAAGATGCGTGCTTATAGAAACGTTTGTGTTAAAAAAAGAGTTGTGTTTTGTCAAAAACTTATGCGTAAAAATATGTTAACCGCGCCCAGCTAGGCTGTTCGCCATTTTTCGAAAAATAAAGAAGTGAAAAGGAACGAGAACGTACCAATAAAGACGTCCCATTAGTCCCTTCGGGCGGAAAGTAGCGGTTTGCACAAGAAACCACTGATCGTTTTCCTGTTCTAGACTGAATTCCAGCCATGCCTCACCAGGAATTTTCATGGTCGCAAATAAAATGAGGTTTCCACTTTCCTTATCCGCTTGGATCACGCGCCAAAAATCGATAGAATCACCGGGTTGAATTTGCGAAGGATGCCTTCGCCCTCGGTTTAGCCCCACTCCACCAATCATCTTGTCAAACAGGCCTCTGAGATGCCATGCCCAATCCATAGTATAGTAGCCTTGGTGACCTCCAATGCGCCAAATTCTATCAATCGTCGCCTCTTTTGAATCCGCAATCGCAACCCGTCGTTTATCCATAAGACACCCTTCACGAGGCACCTCCAAATAGTCTGCGATGTTAGGATCGTTTCCTTGCAGCTCCCACGCATCCATCCAACTTGAGAACTCCTCATTTTGTGAGGTATTTTGAAAAGCCAAGTCCAGCGCTTCTACATACGTTAAACAGGTATGCGGAAGGATTTGATAGATTTCCTTCAGTTTCACAACGGTGTTTGTCTTCATACTCTCTACCAGATAAGAACACAGAGAAAAGCGCACCGATGTAATAAAGACAAGCCAATAACTAGAGAGACGAGGAGTGAGCACAGGAACATCGATAATCCACCTTTTGAGGCCTCTAAACTTAGCGTAGGTGAGCATCGCTTCCTGAAACGTCATGACATTGGCACCACCAATATCAAAGGTCTTATTTAAGCAATCGAGGCGTAAAAGCACGTTTAGCAAATAGTAAAGAACATCGCAAATAGCGATGGGTTGACATTGCGTCTTAACCCAGCGTGGAGCAACCATCACTGGCAATTTTTCGCATAGATCTCTAATAATTTCGAACGAGGCGCTACCAGATCCAATGATAATACTGGCTCTTAGGACGGTTGTGGGGATACCACTCGCCCTAAGAGCCTGCTCCACCATGAGTCGAGATTTAAGATGAGGAGATAATTCATTTTCATCATTGATAATCCCTCCCAAATAGATAATTTGTTTGATAGAGGTGGCTTTAACGCCATTTACGAACTGATTGACCACCGCGAGCTCGGCACTTATCAGGTCACCCACAATCTCGGACATCGAATGAACAAGATAGTACGCTGCATCGATGTCTTTTGGAATTTGACTTAAGGTTTGAGAATTTCTGAGATCTCCCCAAATATAAAAGAGGTTCGGCTTATCCTCAGGAAATACTTTCGTTCCCTTGATTCTGCATAAGGCATAGACATGATGGCCCTGATTAAGGAGCTGAAGGATCAATCTTTTGCCTACAAATCCATTAGCCCCAGTAACAAAAATTTTTGCCATTAGCGATCACCAAAGGGTTATATTTGACCCCGAGCTACCTGTTCAGCTTGCTCGGGAGTAAGCTCTCCAATAAGCTGCGCTTGATGCTGCAGCAGACTAATAGCAGAAACGTCGTAACCATGTGCATTTAAAACATCGGCGACATCGTTGAAAATTTTCGCTGAAGACAATTTCAAACGCAGTGAGGGGTGAGTTTGAATTGCTTGAATCACAGATGTCAAGGTTGTACCGATATAGCCCCAATCAATAAATGTGACCATCCAATAGCCGGCATTGTCTAAATACCCATTGCCGCCATCGCGTCCCCATTGAGCTCCGCTCTGAGGCTTGCGCCCCTGAGCGATGACCGCTTGCTGGTCTGCAGGCAAGCTCAGGGTTCTATTGGCCTGTGCACGAAGAATATCTGCTCCGGATACCTTAAAACCAGCCTCGTTGGCAATTACGGCGACATCTGACAACTCCTTTGTATCATACAAACGCTTTTGTAACGCCGGGTTATCCTTGATAGTGGCAAAGAAGGCACTCGTCTCCGGTGAAAATGATCCTGTTTCTTTTGGCGAGGGGTTAGCGTCAAACGACATAATGAAATCCTAATCTGGTTTGGTTTGATAGGAAACTACCGTTCCTGCAGTTATTTGGCAATGACACTCAGAATAAACAGGACCGCCTTTCTAGCCGCGCGTGGTATAATTCTCAAAGGGGATAAGAAGACAAATTCGGTGCCTGAGAGATAATTGCATAAGTGACAATAAAATTATTTACGCTTTATGTGATTGATTATTAGCCGCAAAGCGGCTAAAAAACCCCAAAGGGGTTAAAAAATAATAGCCATGGGTAAGACCTCGAAAGAGGTCGCAACCCATGGTAATGGCAATAAATTCCTGAACCCCGAACGGGGTTCAATATTCTTAAAATCTCATCTAAAACATATTGTGGGCGATATTGAACCCCCGTCGGGGTTCGAGTTCTTCTCGCACTTTCCATGGGTCGCGACCTCTTCGAGGTCTTACCCATGGCTAATTACATCACGCCACTTTGTGGCGCTATTAGCCACTTTGTGGCTCATTATCAATTACATATGACACCAATTATTTTATTGTCAATTATGCAATTGCCTCCTGAGGACGGGCACCGCCACCTATATACTCCAGTCGGGATCAGGGCTTAACTTAGCGCTTATGGGCGAAGGCCCTGGGCAGTTTAAGCCTTCGGGCTATTCTTCCACTTGCGCTATTTCAATGGGCGTTGCTTCAACTTTTTCTTCCACCCCTTGGTATCAATAGGCTCCGATTTATATAAAGGTTCTTGTTGTGCCGTCTCTTGTTTTGAATTAAATGAGGACAAGTATGGCGTAAAGAGCTGAATATAGGACGGTATTTTTTCGTTAAATATCACATGACCATTTTCTTGAACCCATGTCCATGCATTGCCAAGATGCTCTTTCGATTCATTTTTTAATGAATTAAAGCTTTCTTGATAGCCTGTTAGGTCTATGTTACGCAGCGGCTCAGAATACTTATGGGCTGTCTCACGTATATTGTCGAAAGACGGTACGTGTTGTTTTGAACTCTCCAACCATGAGTTAAAGCTTTCTTGATAGCCTGTTAGGTCTATGTTACGCAGCGGCTCAGAATACTTATGGGCTGTCTCACGTATATTGTCGAAAGACGGTACGTGTTGTTTTGAACTCTCCAACCATGAGTTAAAGCTTTCTTGATAGCCTGTTAGGTCTATGTTACGCAGCGGCTCAGAATACTTATGGGCTGTCTCACGTATATTGTCGAAAGACGGTACGTGTTGTTTTGAACTCTCCAACCATGAGTTAAAGCTTTCTTGATAGCCTGTTAGGTCTATGTTACGCAGCGGCTCAGAATACTTATGGGCTGTCTCACGTATATTGTCGAAAGACGGTACGTGTTGTTTTGAACTCTCCAACCATGAGTTAAAGCTTTCTTG
>CAYTFC010000106.1:0-9247 GCA_964436955.1 uncultured bacterium
ATTGTACCAGAAACGCGCAAAGTGGGGTGTCCAGTTTTAGGGGTCCATTATAGATTATGAAAGCGGCCAAGAAGCCTATGAAGGAGTATCTAAGTACATTTGCTACTATAACACCAAGCGCATGCACCAAGCGCTGAAGTACCGCACCCCACTGGAAGTTTACCAGGGGGTCAGAGGCGTGTGACGCCGCGCGCTTACCCCTCCCCCATGGGGGAGGGGTAAGCGCTGTAACAAAACGAACTTTTACCTGAGCTCGGACATAAGTAGGACTGAAAATTGTCTAGACAATGGGGGCAACTATATGGTCCCTTTTTCCTAAGACCCTTAGGTCCCTTTCGTCACTTTGGTCCCTTGTCTCTTAAGTCCCTTTTCTTGTTCTTTAAGTAATTTATTGGTACTTTCGTGGAATAATTTTCTATGAGGTATCCTATGGCGAAGCAATTCATACCCGCTCATGGTGGTTATAAGCAGCTTCTGTCTTATCAAAAATCTGAGATTGTTTTTGATGCTACGGTTTATTTTACTCGACGATTCTATTCGCGTGGAGACCGTACAATTGATCAAATGGTGCAAGCTGCGCGTTCTGGTAAGCAGAACATTATCGAAGCAAGCGTGGCTTCCGGTACTTCCAAAGAAATGGAAATCAAGCTAACGAGTGTTGCACGAGCTAGTCTTGAAGAGCTTTTGGAAGACTACCGCGATTTCTTACGAACCCGTAGTTTCGAAGAATGGGATCGTGATCACAAATACGCTAGGCGATTGGGTGAGTTGAATCGGAAGATGCCTATTAGCTACGAAACCTTTCGAAAGGGCATAGAGAATTCAGAGCCAGTTATTTGTGCCAATGTGATTATTGGATTGATCAAGGTAACCACCTATTTGTTGGATAAACAAATTCAGCGCTTAGAACAGGATTTTCTGAGAGAAGGCGGCCTGCGCGAGCGAATGACTCGTGCAAGGTTAGAAGCTAGGAAAGGGACCTAAGAGACAAGGGACCTAAGGGACTTCGGAAAAGGGACTTAAGAGACAGGCGAACCGTGCATCATTTGTCCCTTAAGTCCCTTTTTCGAAGTCCCTTAGGTCTCTTTGGTCCCTTTGGTCCCTTGTCTCTTAGGTCCCTTCTTCCTAAACCGAGTAGGAAGTGGCGCTTACTTTGCCACCTGTGCCTGTCCAGTTCGTGTGGAAATATTCCTTGCGAGGATGGTCCACTCTCTCATAGGTGTGTGCGCCAAAATAGTCGCGCTGCGCCTGCAGTAGGTTAGCTGGCAATCTTTCACTGCGATACCCATCATAAAACGCGAGCGCTGTGCTTAGGCATGGTGTGGGGATACCTAGCTCTACAATTGTGCTGATGACACGTCTCCAGCCAGCCTGTGCATCTTCTATGGCATCGTGGAAGAACGGGTCCAACAAGAGGTTGTTTAGCTTTTCGTTCTTATTATAGGCTTCATTGATCTTACCCAAGAATGCGCTGCGAATAATACAGCCTCCCCGCCACATCATGGCGACGGCGCCATAATTCAGTTTCCAGTGATAGTCATGCGCGGCTTGACGCATAAGCATAAAGCCTTGCGTATAGCTGATAATTTTGGCTGCATAAAGCGCATGACCTAAATCGTCGATAAAGCGTTCTTTGTCGCCTTTAAAGGTTGCTGACGGGCCTTTTAAGACTTTGCTAGCCGCCACGCGCTCATCTTTCAATGCTGAAAGGCACCTGGCAAAAACGGCTTCCCCAATAAGTGTCACGGGAATTCCCAAATCTAGCGCTTCAATGCCTGTCCATTTTCCAGTGCCTTTCTGTCCGGCAACATCCAAAATGTTGTCTACAAGGGGTTTTCCATCTTCGTCCTGATGACGCAAAATATGGCTTGTTATTTCGATAAGATAGCTGTCGAGGTCGCCACGATTCCACTTGGTGAATGTGTCTGCAATGGCATCAGTATCCATGCCGAGGCCTCTGCGCAAGATATCGTATACTTCGCAAATCAGCTGCATATCGCCATATTCTATGCCGTTATGCACCATTTTCACATAGTGTCCCGCGCCACCATCGCCCACCCAATCGCAGCAGGGTTGGTCTCCGTCGACCTTAGCGGCAATGGCTTGAAAGATCTCCTTCACATGCGGCCATGCTTCTGGATTGCCTCCAGGCATGATAGAAGGGCCATTTCTTGCGCCTTCTTCTCCGCCTGAAATCCCTGTGCCGATGTAGCGAATTCCCTTTTTGGCTAACGTGTCGCAGCGGCGTTGTGTATCGCTATAAAGGCTATTGCCTCCGTCGATGATGATGTCGCCAGCTTCCATGAATGGAAGGCATTCTTCAATCATTTCATCAATGGGCTTACCTGCCTTAATCATGAACATGACGCGTCTGGGGCGCTTTAGCTGCTTGAAAAATTCTTCGAGAGTATGTGTTCCAATGATTTTTGTGCCCTTGGCGGGGCCAGCGAGCATATCATCAACTTTCTCCACTGTGCGGTTAAACACGGCAACGGTATAGCCGTGATCATTCATATTGAGGGCTAAGTTCTGCCCCATCACGGCCATGCCGATCAGGCCGATATCTGCTTGTCCTGTCATGGGCATCTTCTCCCGATTTACAATTTGTGAAAAAGCTCTGCGCAGGGTATACTGTGTCTAATCTGTTAGATGTTCTCGTAGCTCAGTAGGATAGAGCGGTTGCCTCCTAAGCAACAGGTCGCGCGTTCGAATCGCGCCGAGGACACATTTCCTGCCTTTTCCTTACTTTGCCTGTTGTTGGAAATAGTTGTCGATTCCTTGCGCGATCCCCCAAGCAAGTTTCTTCAGATATAGCGGATCCTTAAGGTGTTCGAGTTCCTTTTCATTCGTCATAAATCCGCCTTCAATCAGGATGGCGGGGACGCTATTGTTGCGGATTACGGAGTAATTGCCATGTTTGACTCCCCTTGATCGCGCTTGCGTACCTTCAATCACCTTATCTAAGACAGCTTTTGCCAGAGCTTCTGACTTTTTGGTGCGCTCTATTTCCTTATCTGACTTATAGTAGAAGACTTCGATCCCATCTGCGGTGGGATTGGGTGCAGAATTGTAATGCACACTGACGAAAAGCTTCGCTTTTTTTTCTTTCACTAGCTCCGCGCGTTCTTCTAGGGATGGGAAGCTATCATCGCTACGTGTCATGACTACCGGATATCCTCGGTGCTTGAGGTATTGCTCCAGCAAACGCGCGGTGGATAGATTGAGATTTTTTTCCTGATAGGTGGGTTTGGATAGAGACACCGCACCAAGATCTTTTCCTCCGTGGCCCGGGTCGATCATAATGAGCGGTTTGACCGGTTTGACAGGTTTGGGAGGCGCTATCATCATGGGCCGCGCGGCGATAGGGGCAATGCATGCGCGATCATGGCATGCACGATCATGAGCGATACTGCTATGGCGGGCGCAGGCAGGCATTAGGGCCATAATAAAGAGACAAAATAGAATGCGTGATGAGATCATTTAAGGCCTATCTTACAGAGTTCATGAGCGATAGCACTGTCACTGAAGGGGATGGTATGGGTGGCGAATATTTGCTGGCCTTCGTGTCCCTTACCAGCAATTAAAACAATATCGTTTGGCTGCGCTAACTGAATAGCTTTCAAAATCGCGGATTTACGATCGACTTGAACTTCGTAGGATTCGCGTCGTTTAAATCCGCTAACAATTTCCTGGCAAATGCTTTGGGGATCTTCTGTGCGTGGGTTATCACTTGTAACGATCGTAAAATCCGACCACTTTTCACTGACTTTTGCCATTAAAGGGCGCTTTCCACGATCTCTATCGCCTCCGCAACCAAAGACAGTGATAATGCGTCCCTTTTTGAGTTCCTGCAAACATGTTAGCGTATTTTCAAGTGCATCGTGTGTGTGGGCAAAATCGACGTAGACGCTAATGCCTAATTCATTTGGTACTGGTTCCAAACGTCCAGGAACTGATTTAAAGGCGGCAAGACTTAAGGCGATGTGTTGCAAAGTGATGCCATTTGTCAGGCCGACGGCAATCGCTGCTAGGGCATTATAGAGGTTAAATCTGCCTGGAATTGGTATGTGAAATATTGCCGTTTCTTTCTTATAACTTAGTGTAAAGCGACTGCCATCCGCGGATAATTCGACATTTTTTGGAGTCAAATTTGCGTCCTGCAGTCCGTAAGTCAACACAGGACCTCTATAGTTTTCGAGTAAACGTGCGTGCCAAGGACAGTCCTTGTTTACAATAGCTACAGAAGGTTGCGAATCGAATAAACGCTTCTTAGCAGCCGCATAGGCCTCCATGGTCACGTGATAATCGAGATGCTCGGCGGTTAAATTCGTGTAGACAGCCGCATCAAAGCGAATATTATTTACGCGTCCCTGGTCTAGCGCATGCGACGTGACCTCCATTACGGCCGCTTGGCAGCCCTCCTGCAGCATTTCAGCCAGCATTTTTTGGTTGCGGCATAGGTCTGGAGTGGTATGCGTGGCTGGATAGCGCTTAGAGCCGATGACGTATTCGATTGTTCCAATGAGACCACAAGGCTCCAATAAGTGCTTAATCAGCGTGGCGGTGGTGGTTTTCCCGTTAGTTCCGGTAATTCCCACCATAAATAGCTTTGAGCTGGGACTGTCATAAAGGCGGTCGGCTAAAATAGCTTCCGCCGTAGCCACATCGGGATGAACCAACTGCGTTATAGAAAGCGAAGGATTGTATGTATCACACACAATGGCACATGCCCCAGCTTCGATGGCATTAGCAATAAACCGTGAGCCATCATGGCTTCTCCCGCGCTTAGCGACAAAGATATTGCCAGGCGCAACGGCTTGGCTGTTGCTGGAGATGCCTGTGATCTCTGTGTCGCAAACTCCATGCACGACTAGGCTGGGTATGTCTTGAGCAAGTTGCTGAATTTTCACTTCTTATTCCATTCCTCAAATAGCTGCTTCAACGCTTTGCTTTCTTCACTCCAATCCGCCTTCAGCGGATCGTAGCGAGGGTCACCTTTAGGTTGGCCAAAGGGGTCGTCAGGCGTTACACCCAAATAGGCTAGCGTTCGACGTCCAATTTCGCGAAATACCGGGCCTGCACAATAGCCTCCAAAGTGTATGGGGCCGACTCCGGGAACAAAAGCTCTCTCCGGTTCGTCAATGGATACAAGCAACACAAACGCAGGATCCGAAACAGGTGCAAAGCCTGCGAAGGAAGCGACGTTTAGCTCTTTAGAGTAAGCGCCGTTAACGATCTTTTCTGCAGTGCCCGTTTTTCCTGCTTGTGTGTATCCCGCAATGTCGCTGCGTTTTCCGTGTGTGACGTACTTAAGGCCGGCGACTATGCGGGAGATCATATCGGAATCACAGACTTGTGGGAAAGATTTTAGCCTTTCGGAACTCGTATTATCGAGCAAAATCTCGCTTTGCCCATCCGGGAGTTGTTTGACAATCTTACGAATTAGCGTGGGTTGTACAAGGTAGCCGCCGTTCGCGATAACAGACCATGCTCTGACCAACTGGATGGCGTTAGCCTGCACATTGTGACCGATGGCCAAAGAGTAGGGTGTGGGCGCGGACCATTCTAAGGAGCCATTAGGGTGCTTCTTTCCTGGCATAGGAAGCAAACCAGGATTTTCTCCGGCAAGTTCAATGCGCGCAGGAACTCCGATCCCAAACTTTTCGCACAGGCAATTTCGATACCAAAGGGGGCCAAGGCGACTGACCATGCGCTCGGCTAAACGCGCAAGGTAGATGTTGGACGAAACTTGCAGAGCCATATTTAGATTTAGGAACTTGTAAACATGCGAAGGCTCTTTCAATGGTTTGCTACGGCCCGGGAAGAAGGGATTATCAGTCACCATTTTGCCGTCGGGATCAAAAGCTGGGGTTTCCCCACGTTGCACAAGTTCCTTGTTTGCTATGAGTGCCACGCTAGCGGTAATCGCTTTAAAGATAGAACCCGGTTCAATGGCGTCAGTAATGGCCTTCACGCGTGTGGCATCTAATTTCTCTGGATCGCTGAAAAATTCGGAATAACGAGCGGGGTAAAAGAACGGATACTGGGCCAGAGCTAGAATCTCACCGGTTTTAGGGTCCATCATTACTGCCCAGCCACCTTTGGCTTTGGCCTTCTTGACTCCACGAGCTAGTTCTTCTTCGGCGATAGCTTGGATGACATGGTTAATGGTGAGGTGGATATCAGCTCCGTTTTGCGGTGCTTCAATGACCTCGCCAATTTCAAACGCACTTCTAGGCGAGCGCATCATGCGTCGAGAACCTTGATGTCCTTGCAAATACTTATTGAGAGTTAGCTCTAAGCCACCAGTGGGAATGCCTTGACCCGTTGTTTCGTCACGACGACTCTGCACGGTTTGCAAAACGGGTCCTAGCAGCTTACCAAATGGGTAAGAACGTTGATAGTCTGCTTCGCAAAAGAGGCTGTTACGAGGAATGTGATGTTGTTTGGCAAAGGGATACCACCACTGAAACACGTCGTTCTTGGTTTCACTAGACAGCCAGGTCGATAGTGTCCTATGGCGAGACTTCTTATCTAGTTCCGCAAGAAGGGTAGATTTATTAACATCCAGCGTGTTTTGAAGATGTGTTGCGACTTCATCCTTGAGTTCTTCTGGAATGGAACTCGGATCGACATGCAAATGAAACTTTTGGATATCTGTCACGAGTTTTTGAGGTTCTTCTGGATGCCCGCGTTTAATGGAAGTGTTACTATAAAAGGTTCCCCGCATAAAGGGTTCTTTAACAACAAAATAGTGCTGCCTTTGAGCGACGCGTGCCCACTTATTTCCCTCAAGAATTTGAACCTTGTAGTACTGAATAATAAGAAGTGAGAACAGAAAAAAAAATCCTAAAGCCACGACAACAACACGTTTTTTATCATTTGGAGCTATCATCAGAGCTCCTTTCAGCAGGAAGAATGATGATGTCGCGCGTATAAGGGTATTTTAAGTGGCCATATTCTGGCATGCGAGAGAGTTCAAGAAGATGCACTGGATTCTCAAAGCGATCCACCGCATATTCTAAGCGATGATTTTCTTCATGGAGAGCCTTGACCTCTTTAATCAAAGGGGGAACAGCACGACGTAACGTCATCAGAGAATTTTGTTCGCTCACAGAACTATACAGAGCGTATCCGCCCGCAGCTAAGCAGATCATGAGTTTGATGAGCCACATTCTCATAACTTTTCGACAGCTCGAAAGCGCGCACTTCTCGCGCGTGGGTTAATAGCTACCTCGCCTTCAGTTGGCTCTACAGGCTTAC
Source organism: uncultured bacterium (assembly GCA_964436955.1). Lineage (GTDB taxonomy): Bacteria > Chlamydiota > Chlamydiia > Chlamydiales > JAJFMA01 > CAMFKD01. The sequence goes on from CAYTFC010000106.1 coordinate 7,264, forward strand.
GAGTTAGAATCCTTACCGTCGGATCCTTATCTTTGAACATGCCTGCAATTCCATGCGTGTTTTCTTTGTCGCTGGCGAGATATTGAAAGCGCTGTTTAACAATGCGGTCTTCTAGACTGTGGAATGAAATCACTCCAAAACATCCGCCAGGTGATAGCAGGTCTACACCATTCGTAAGTGTGTTAACCAACACCTCTAACTCATCGTTAACTGCAATACGTAGGGCCTGAAACACTAATGTCAACGGATGAATGTTCTTTTTTGATTTTGGGTCGCGCAAGACCGGCATCAATACCTTGACCAAGTCTTCGGTTGTTTCAAAAGGCTTTAATTGGCGCGCTTGTACAATCACGCGCGCTGCATGACGCCAACGCTTTTCTTCGCCATATTCGCGTAAGATGTAGCCAATATCATCTTCAGAATAGTCATTAACAATGTCTTTAGCACTCAGGCTTGATTCAGGATTCATGCGCATATCTAATGGGCCAGGTCGATTAATACTAAACCCACGCTCGGCAGTGTCTAGCTGCATGGAAGACACACCAATATCTAGCAAAATTCCGTCAGCAATTATGGCATTGAATTTGTGTGCTACATCTGCCATTTCTGAGAAGTTGGCGTGAGCGAGTTTTACTTTATCACTCCATTCTTTAAGGTTTTCTTTAGCGATAGCTAGAGCATTAGGATCCTGATCGATCCCGATATAGGTGATAATTTCAGGATGCCTTTCTAGTATACCTCGGGCATGCCCTCCTGCCCCAAGAGTGCCATCTATGAAAACTTGAATGCGACGCCCTTCAAAGGTGTCCATCACTTCTTCAAAAAGTACAGGAAGATGAGGAGCAGACATTATGACCTTTCCGTTTTTAATAGGCTGCTTTCGCCTATTCTAAGTTGCATAGGATCTATTGAAATGGGCTGACCAGGCGTTGTGGCGGCAATTAAGAGCCCATCAAGATTAGTCAAGGTGACACCACCTGAAATCTTAATCCCTTTAGGAAAATTCTCTCGCATCACCTTCAAATGCTCTGTCGTGGCGCCATGTGCGCTGAATCCTGTCGATGTTTTGACAAAGGCGACACCACAATGAGAGGCGATTTGGCAGGCCAAACGTGTTTGCTCCAAAGATAATTCGCTGATTTCCAAAATCACTTTTAGGACTCCCCCCACCTTCACCACAGCCTTGATGTCTGCTTCGACAGCTTTGGTGTCGCCGCCCTTTAAGGCATCATAGTTAAGGACCATATCGATTTCAGTCGCACCATTAGCCAAAGCTTGTTCTGCTTCCACAATTTTATAAGCCGTTGAATAGCGGGGGCCATCCGGAAAACCTACGGTCGCGGCAATAGTCAATGCAGGTAGAGCGGTACGCGTTAGCGCAACGTCACAAGCGGGAACGCATACGGCATAAGGATGCAATAGGGCAGTCTCACTTAGAAACGCATCAAGCGCATGTCGCCTCGCATGAATAGCGCTTATCCCAGGCGTGCGAAACGCTTCTGTGGGAAGCAAAAATGTGTGATCGCACAGACCGGCAATCGCGGCTATCTGCATGAAATGTTCCGAAGGTTGTCTAATTTTTTTATTTATACCACGCGCGGCTTGAAATGGTGATTTGGTCCCATGGGAAAGTTCCCGCGGTTTGGTCATCGTAAGTCGGTTAATATTAGAAATATGAACCGACTTACGATGACTAAACCCCGGGGCTTTCGCACGGTCCAAATTCACAATTTCAAGCCGCGCGTGGTATACCACAGAGTGCACAGAGCCCAGAGACCTGCGGCAAAAAAACAGGGCATTAATCCGAAGGCCTCTGACTTCTCTGTGATCTCTGTGGTAGAAAAATCCGCAAAAGAACCCGGGTTTTGGTTTCTTTGCGCCAGGCATCATAGAAAGTTTCAGAGATGTTGTCTAGTGGAGGAAGGAGCATAGACCCTGATTGCTACCAAAACTTCATCTAGCGCTCATAGCGATATATCAGATG
>CAYTFC010000107.1:0-8991 GCA_964436955.1 uncultured bacterium
TGCACCTGATATATCGCTATGAGCGCTAGATGAAGTTTTGGTAGCAATCAGGGTCATAGGCGTATTCTTAATATGGTTCGCATGTGCAAGATCACCATATTGCGAGCATTGAGATAAGCTATCTACTATGATTAAATTTGCCTTATCAAAAACACTGGCATCCAACTCTTGCTTTCCGCTACCATCAGCCCCTACTGCGGTCACATGAGTACCTGGAATTAATTGATCCCCAAAGAGTAGCGGTTTGGTAGAAGTAGTGGCTGTTACAATTAAATTGCAGCTTTCTGCGACCTCTCCAACATTTTCTACTAAAGAAATACTAAACATAGAAAGACGTGGATCTTGAGTAAAATCCATTGCTTTAATTGAATTTCTTCCCCAAATAAGAACTTCCCTACAACCTGTAACAAATTGAAGATTAAAAAGTTGTTCTCTAGCCTGGATTCCTGTACCAATAATGCCAATTTTTATAATTGGATGATTAGCTAAGTACTTTGCTGCAATCGCACCTGCAAGTCCTGTGCGTAGATCGGTTAGCCGACCTTCATCCAAAAGAATCGCTTTCAACTCTCCAGTCTTTTGGGAAAAGAGCAGCATAAGGCCATTACTACTGGATAGTGCGAACTTAGGGTTATCGTAAAATCCAGATGCGATTTTCACCACATAAAGATCTTCATCTATAATAGCCCCTGACTTGATATGAACGTCGCCAGGAGGATCTTTAAAATGTAAAAAGCTCGATGGGGCAATGATAGTCTTTTCTTTTGAATAAAGAATAAGTCCTTTCTCAATCTCTGCAATCAAATAAGGTATGTCGATCGCTTTTTCGATTTGCTCTTTAGTGTATATTTGCATGGTTTTTTAAGTATTGTTCAAAACGTTTAAGTACTTCTGGCATATTCTTACGACCAAATCCAACGCGAAAGAAATTTCCAGGAAAATCGAAGACACTTCCGGGCATAATGAGTATGCCAGCTTCTTCGACTAGTTTTTCAGTGAATCGATCTATGGGTATAGGTAAGAGGAGTTCCGGGAATGCCATTGTACCACTTTCCGGACGATTCCAAGCAAAAGAAGAGGGATAACGTTCAAAAAATTGATCGAGAAGATCTAAATTGCTCATCATAATTTCTCGATTTCTCTTTAAAATAGCATCCTTTGCTCGAAGAGCCATGAGAGCAAGAATCTCGCTTGGAGCGCTATTACAAATTGAGGTGTAGAGTTTATATGAGCCGACTACTTGTAAAAAGTTTTTATCACGAGAAGCCAACCAGCCGATGCGTAAACCTGCAAGACCAAATGCCTTTGTCATGACATTAAGACTGATTCCTTTTTCGTAGGCATCTGCTATTGCTGGGAGTCGCTTTGACTCATCGATTTCGAGATAGCGATAGACTTCATCTGAAAAAATGTAAGTTCCATTTGCCCTTGCGAGTTCTATCATAATCTCAAATACCTCATTATCCAAAAGCGCCCCAGTTGGATTGTGAGGGCAATTAATGATAAGGAGTCTCGTTGATGAGCGAAATGCATTCTTAAGCTGTTCAATGTCTAGCTTCCATTTTTTCTTAGGATCAAGCGATATACTGGTAACTTGAGCTCCCAGCACTTTAGGTAAAGTCTCTAAAGATTGATAACAGGGAGAAATGACTATAGCATGGTCACACGGAGAAAGGAGTGATTGCAGGCTACAATAAATTCCTTCTTCTGCCCCTGCTGTAGTCAGAATATGATCCTTATCGAGAGTTAAATAAAGGTTAGCTATTTCTTCACGAAGTAAAGGTAAACCAGGACTTTCCGTGTATCCCAGATGCAGATTATCCCAAAGTGTTCGCGATTCCGCATCAGCCAAAGCCAAAAGTTCTTTGAGGCTCCAAGTTTCAACATCCGATGGACATAACAAATAGGGAGCTGAAAACTCATATTTTTTCCAAAATTCTTCTAATTTAAAATTGGGAATTTTCATCCATTACCTCAAATAGTTATATATTGTAGCGCGTGAGAGATCGAGAACGTCCGCCACATAAGACGCAGCATTTTTAGCTTTAAAGGCTCCTTCCTGGTGAAGTGCCTTAATCAGCTCTCGTTTTTTTTCTTTGCCTAAAGACTTAAGCGAGGCTTCTTCTCCTTTCAAAAATTCGGAAACATAGACATTAATTTTTTCTTTCCAATCATCTTTAAAAAGAACCTTAGGTTGATTTTGATTGCCTACACCCCCTAACCACTCTCCTAGAAAATGATGAACCTCTTCCCATTTTGAAATATCAAGATTAATGCACAAAAGACCAATGGGTTTTCCTTTTTTATCACGCAAGGTAGCAGTAGAGGATTTCATTTTCCTGCCGTCCCAGTTCATTTTTGAATAGATAGGAAAAACATCCGGCAGTTCCTCATAGTTTTTTAAGTCTTCAATTAATGATTCATCACCAACTTTCCTTTTTGAAAAATTATTATAAATGGCGGCGATCTGACCAGTCTTCAGATCATGAATAACTATCTCACCATGTGGATGAAGAAGTATGTTAATTGCCTGCGCCACAGAAAAATACATAGCTAGATCGTTCATCTTTCCTCCTTTCATTTTTATAAAAAATAGTCTAAATTAGACAATATTGTCAATTTAAAACAGAATCTGAGAGAAGAGGATTCGTTACGCATCAAATTGAATAAAAATAATATGATTCTTAAAATCAAAAAATAATTTGCATGAATCCCAACATTCCCTACAGATGGTGAAACGCATGTTTCTTATACTCTTGCAGATTTTGTTCAAGCCTGGAATCGAAAGGGACATCTATCCTATATTTTTCAAAAAAAACAATAAAACTAGTATGGTTTTAGAATCACGCTTATGACAAGACTAAAACTGCTGAGTCTAAATAAGTTTTGGCGTCATGAGCGCATTTGCAAGCAATTGATGGAGGTTTTTGGTTACGTTACTTTCCAGTTAAAACCCGATTTGCTACGCACATCGCGCTCGACTTCCTGTACCCAGTATCGGACAATCCTCTACCTTTTATCTACGAATGCACAAGCATCATCACACGATTTACAGATTCACGTGATCCTAAACCACGATCACGCACAATATTTACTTTTCATCGAACAGACACATTAAAACCCGACTTGGTACCCAATGCTGTCAACTCAAGGAAAATGCTTTTGTAAGGAATCGCGAAGCGTGTAGCGCCGCTTCGCCGAAGGGGCATTGGGCGAACCGTCCGCCTCGTAGAGGTCAGCAAGCAAACCAATCGATAGCCTCTTAGGTTGACAGCATTGACTTGCTACCTACATCCTAGCTCCGGCTCACCCATTTATTCGAGATATCATGGCTGGTAATGAAGCCAAGGGCCTGCCCCATAGGCTTCAACCGAGTTACAAACAATATTCACCGAGAAAATTGAAAAAAAACACTATTTCAAAAGTTTTACCTCTAGTTCGTCACGCTAGAACAGGCCTATTCTTCCCAATTCAAAAGTCGCGCCCTCGGCCAAGTCTCGACCTGGCCTTCGATGCGCAACGTTTCACTAGGAAAGAACGGCTGTGTTAAAGCCGATGTAGGTAGCAAGTCGGGTTTAAATGAATGGTTATCGCAGAAAAACTCTTTGAGAAGTCTATCCGTAATGGAATTCTAGAGAAAACTTTTCACATGGTCTGCTGTATCACGAACTCACTCAAAAATTATAGCAATCACAGCACTCGAAATCTGCCAAAATGCTAGCTTTTACGTTTGCTTCCTTCCATATCAGAAATCCAGTGTCGTATCTAAGTGAAAAACGCATAACAGAAAAATGACCCTGAATGCACTGAGGGAGTGATTTGACTTTAAAAAAACAAAAATATACTCTAGTTTTTTTTAAGACTTTTTATTCAAAGGAAAATCTCAATGATTCATGCTAAACACCACGAACTTGTTACACACATTATGACAACCAATCCTAAAACAATTCACCTTAAAACTCCTATATCGGAGGTAGGGAAAATTTTTGGCGAAGGAAAATTCCACCACCTTCCTGTAGTTGACGGTAAGGAGCTCATTGGGATTGTCAGCTATTTTGATCTCATTAGAGTTAGCTTTGAAGGTTCATTTGGGGTCACCGACAAAACAGCTATTTATTCAGTGCTTGATCACATGTTAGATGTTGCAGCAATTATGACAAAAGACCCTTTGTGTATCCAAGAGAAAGGCACCATACGGGATGCTGCGGAGAAACTATCGACAGGTAAATTCCACGCTCTACCAGTTGTCAATGATAATCATGAACTTGTGGGCATCGTCACTTCCAAAGATTTGATTGACTACCTGATAAACCTTTATTAAAGATGTCGCAATTGGCTGAGATAATGAATGGCCCCACTTGTGAGCGATCATTGGCTGGTAATAAAGCCAAGGCCCTGCGGCAAGTTGCCAGACAAGACAGATCGGGTAAATCAGTGAGCCGGAGCTAGGATGTAGGTAGCAAGTCAATGCAGTCAACTTAAAATAAACCTTTGTTAATGCCGCTTCGGCGAAGCGGCGCTACAACGTGTAACAGAACATTTAGCGCTACTTTGTCGAATTGGCGTGGTAAATATGTTCTTTAAGTTGACAGCATTGGGTAGCAAGTCGGGTTTAAATGAGGTCATTCTCAGGCATCACTTGAACAGAGAAAACGTCTCACATTATGCAATGAGGCATCATCTTTTTCTGTTGAAATAAAATTATCAAGAGCCTACACGTTAAGATTAAAGTGCCATAAGATATGAACACTCAAAAGTAAAATCTACCATGGATTCTGTCACAGTACTTCTTCAACTATTTGTAGCATTTGGCTTGCTAAACGTTTGGGTCATTCGAATTAATAACGAAACACCTTATCGTGGATCCAATGGTAGTTCTTTAAAAAGTGAATTTGCTGCTTATGGTTTGCCCTTATGGTCTTTCTACGTTATTGGATTCATCAAAATCAGCTCAGCTCTACTACTTCTTTTAGGTTTATGGATCCCTTTCTTGGTTTTTCCTTCTGCTCTTGTAATTTCTTTGATGATGGTCGGAGCTTTATGCATGCATATAAAAGTCAGAGACCCCGTGAAGAAGTTCTTACCAGCTTTAATAATGCTATTTTGCAGCATCGGCATATGCGTTGGATCATTTTTATCATAGGTGATTGGTATTAATATTTATCTATTGAGCAGCCAGATTCCAGTATTAAGAAAGAGAATACATATAGCTAACATTTAAGTTAGCGGTTTTTTAAAGTGCGAATGTTGGTGATGTCCGCTATTTTTGCCGGTTTTTTCCACCAAGTGGGTAAGATTTGCCTAATGATCAAAACCTGTGCTTACGGGTCGTTCGGTACATCACGATAGCGGCCGTTAGTAACGTTAATGGGATCACAAACCACATCATCATCATGCTAAACATAGGTAGAGAATCGTGATCTTTAGCCGCCAATATTAAATAACTGGTATAAGCAGCATAATACCCTAAAAACAATCCTCCTTCCCAACGTGAAATTTTATGACCAGTAAAAAAAACGGGAAGGCAAGCGACACAAGCAGCAATCGCCACAGGCAAATCAAATCTTAAAACAGAAGGAGCAACTGCTACCCCATCTGGTGCTATTAAACCTGCCACGCCCACAATACCAAGAATATTGAAAATACTACTTCCTACAACATTTCCAACTGCAATGTCTCTTTGTCCGCGGATTGTCGCAACCACCGAGGTGGCTACTTCAGGAAGTGAAGTGCTTGCAGCTACGATAGTCATCCCAATAACCAGCTCACTGACTCCCAATGCCCTGGCTAAAATCACAGCACTATCCAATAACCAACCTGCGCCAAACACGCAAAAAATCAAGCCTAATACAATTAGCCCGCATTGCTTTCCAATGATTAGCGCATTTAATCCCTTTTTACTTACAGAAAAGGCCTCCTGGTACTCATCTGTTACGGGTTTAGCCTCTCGGCGACCTTTGACTATTGCATAAACGGTGTAGCAAATCAGACACAATAATAAGATTAAAGCATTTAACCTGGTTATTTTACCATCAAGGGACATTACTAGAAGCAGGGAGTGAGCCCCTATCATGATAGGGACCTCGTACCAAACGAGTTGTTGAGAGATTATAAGAGGCGCTACTAATGCACAAATACCCAAAATAAATAGGATGTTAAAAACCGTGCTACCAACATTAGCGCCAATCACTATATCCGGATGATTCGTTAGAGCTGCACGCACACTCACTGCCATTTCAGGAGAACTCGTTCCAAAGGCTACAATCGTCAAACCAATTACTAAAGGAGAAATCCCGATAGCCAACCCTAAACGCGATGCTCCACGGACGAGCAATTCAGCTCCCGCGACCAACCCTATTAAACCCAGTAACAACATAAGGACCGTCATTAATTTACTCCAATAAGTTTCTTAACAGCGATAATGAATGCACCTGTCAGCAATAGGTTAATTGCCAATGATAAAACTGCTACTGTTACAGCTATCCCACCTAATCCATAGCCCATTGATACCACCAGCACACCTGCTCCAACCTCACCTCTTGGGAACATTGCTATGGATAAAGCCAACCGTTCACGGATTGTAGCCTCCTTTCGATAACAGAAAAACGGAAACATTTTACCGAGATTTGAAAGTATTGTCACCAAAGCAACATGTGATGCTATAAGGCCCCAGTCAAGCGTATCATGCGGTATTTGCGGCATAGACAACCCGACGAGAACCATAAAGCATGCTGCCACAATCGCGGAAACACGCTGTTCATCAGCCTCTTCCGGTCCCTCCTGGTGTCCTGGCCGCGAATCATCAATATGCGGATTATGCCCTGCTGGACGTGCCAACATACAGCCAAGGACAAAAGCCGGCAAAAGGACTTCAAGGTGCACGGGAACAACATCATTAATAACCTTACTTGTTAGATAAATGACTTCGCATAATCCTGTAATCACACCCGCATAGAACATAATCCAAGGCCAGGATAATGGTAATCTCCATGCGTGTAGATAGCGCCAAGCCATCCAAAGCAATACCATGATCACAACCACAATAAGCCCTAATTGCCACTTCATCCCAACCATCATCATCTTAAGAGGGATCATTAACAAAATCGTATCGAGATCATCGAAGATTGCAAGCACACGCGCTTTACGAAATACCCACGTGACAGATAATCCTGCAGCTGCGAGCATCGAGAAGAGGACGCCAGCTGAAGTAGGGGATGAAAACCTCGCCAGTAAAAGAGCTTCTGTCCAGGAAGTCATGTCTAGAACCCAAATAAAATACCCAGCACAAAAAAACCAAGGAAACATAGCAGCAGTCGCAGCAACTAAATAGTCCCAACCGTATTGTTTGGGTTTTGATTTATCTATTTCAAACTCATATCCTACGTGAATCATGATGAAGGATAGGCAGAACATTGTACCCAATTGGATCCACTCTTCGCCAAATCCTCCAAGAAATTGTGAGCTAATCAGTCCGAAAACTAACAATAATGAGTAGAGTAGTATTTTTGTCATGGATGAGTCTCGACAAATTTAGAATTAACTGTTGAGTCCACTTCTATCATTACCTCATTTCGACGTAAAAAGGGTATTGTCCAAGGGGGATTGTAAAACGCTAAAACAGTCCCTCCAATTGGATTCAGTTTTTCAGCTACAATATACGCTTCAAGCTCGTCTGTATGCAGCTTAATACTTTCATTATCCGCAAGACCGGAAAACCGAATAACGGCAAAGCGTCTAGCAGGCAATGGAATCAAAATCACGTCTTTAGAACTTGGTTTTGGAAGCGTTTCAAAGCTATATTTTTTTGGCATAATGAATCGAACTTTCCACTTATCCATGTGCAGTTCCTGTAGCACGGGAGCGGTCATAGCCATTTTTTCGCTGAGTTCATTTGTAACTGGTGCTGTCATCTCCATTTTTTTGTTTGAGGTGTTATTTCCAAAGATATAATCCGCGAGAATTTTAAACCCCTCACTAATCGCCTGTTTTCTTTCACCGGAAACTTCAACTTCAGCTAAAATCATAGGGGGATAGTCGCGGATTTCGATATTTTCTTCTGAAGTAACTACTTTGTAATCGGGCTGTTCAACATTACTCATAATGTTACCTGCTAGTGCTGCTAAGATGATTATTCCAACCAAGACTACTATTAATATTTTCAAAGTAAATACCTATTGATAAGATCAAAATGGAGTGGACGTTATGGATTGCACCATCCACAATATTGGGGATCGGCAAGGGTTAACCCATCCTGCCTTAGTCGGTTTTCTTTGTGTAGGCATTTGGGACAACCAAAAACTTCAGATTTGACCATTTCAGTTTCTGATCCACACATCAGCACTCTAACCTCTTTTGCGTATCGACTACTCCCCAGCCCGGGTTATAGCATAATGAACAGGGTGTGGCAAATCGCTTCGCAAAAGAATCGGCCAATTCTTTAAAAAAAAACGGGCGTTGAAGAACACTCTATGGATGGATACGCTAATAAAATATTTGATATCAAAAAGACGCTTGTCGATTGCGTTAAATTTCGCAATAAGATCGGCATGGATGTCGTCCTGGAAGCATTGAAAATGTGCTGGCAACGAAGAGGAATAAATATTGATAAATTATTTGAATATGCTAAGCTTTTTTCGTGTTGAACGAATCCTAAAACCTATGCATGTGAAAGAGTGGGGCAACCTGGACTTGAACCAGGGACCAGCGGGTTATGAGGGAGGGGGAAATCCCCATCACTCAACACCACCCAACCGCTATCAGCAACACTATAAGCAGCTTGCTGCCTTCCCGTCTACTGGTTTCTATCAGTTCGTGCTGGCATAAATTGCACCACGTTGCACCGCCATTGCACCATTAGCTGGTTGCAACGTGCATTGTCATGTGCCGGATTCGTTAGCTCTTACGCCTGTGGGTGTGTATCAAGCATTGGAATCAGTTGTCCAACCCACTTACATAGTTTACACTTTAGACCACTTACATAGTTTACAGTAC
>CAYTFC010000108.1:0-8889 GCA_964436955.1 uncultured bacterium
CTATCCCTACAACAGCTGCCTTTTCCTTGTGGGTCTGCCTCGCCGAGGCAGACAAACTCTATCCCTACAACAGCTGCCTTTTCCTTGTGGGTCTGCCTCGCCGAGGCAGACAAACTCTATCCCTACAACAGCTGCCTTTTCCTTGTGGGTCTGCCTCGCCGAGGCAGACAAACTCTATCCCTACAACAGCTGCCTTTTCCTTGTGGGTCTGCCTCGCCGAGGCAGACAAACTCTATCCCTACAACAGCTGCCTTTTCCTTGTGGGTCTGCCTCGCCGAGGCAGACAAGTTCGCCCAAAAAGGGACTGCAGCCTCGGCGAGGCTGCACCACGCGCTTCGCGAGGCAGACAAGTTCGCCCAAAAAGGGACTGCAGCCTCGGCGAGGCTGCACCACGCGCTTCGCGAGGCAGACAAGTTCGCCCAAAAAGGGACTGCAGCGTCGCAAGGCTTTAAGTCAGTGCTTCGCGGTTGCAAAAAAAAAGCCGCAAGGGACGAACCCTCGCGGCGAAATGATTTTCAAACCTCTGCTTTCGCTTAGGTTGTGTGTGCCAAGAAGTCGCAGATATCAGCAACTTTAAGCTCGATTGGCCAAGGAATTTGCTCTTGAAGCGGCTCGGCAAGGAGCTGTCCAGAGAATTTCTCTTTGTCCAAACGAAGGTAATCAGGCACTGAACGTTGTGCGCTACCTACCGATTCAGACACGATCTTAATTTTTTGCGACTTGTCTTTCACAGAAACGATCATGCCTGGCTCAACAAGGAAGGAGCGGCGATCGACTTTCTTACCATTGACCTGTATATGGCCATGGGAAATGAGCTGTTGCGCAGAAAATGGGGTAGGCGCCAATTTTAGGCGGTAAACTACCGTTTCGAGACGTCGCTCAAGAAGCGAAACGAAGATCTCGGCAGTTTTACCCTTTTTCTGTAGAGCCTTTTTGTAGGTGTTGACGAGCTGCTTTTCAGTCAGCATGCCATACAGAGCTTTGAGCTTCTGTTTTTCCTCGAGCTGCACGCCGAAGTCCGATTTCTTACGACGACGAGCACCGTGCACTCCTGGGGGGTTGGGCTTATGAACGAGTGGGTTGCGGACCCGACCGAAAATGTTCACGCCAAAGCGCCTAGCAATACGGTTACGAGGACCTGTGTAGCGAACCATTCTTTCTCCTAAGAGGTAATCGTTAGTATGCGAAAGGGGGATTATCACATAGTGCACCATTTTTTTCAACTGTAACGAGAGAAAATTTCTGCTTAGACTGCGCTTCTTGTTGCCTCGAATCCTTAAATAATTTTATAGCTATATTTTTCTATTCAAAGATCGCTGTACAACATGACTTTAGGATAAGCTGGTGGCACTCGAGCGCAACCCTCATTTGGTCAGATGGCTTATTACAGTTAGTACGTGCATTTGCTTATCAGGATGTTGTCCGTGGGTACGCGTTCCACTGATCACCACTCCTGAACAGGCCTTGGACATTGCTTTATGCGAAGCGGCCGAGGATCCCCTTTTCGCTATTACGGAATGGATTCCCGACGATTGGTGGTATCTATTTGATGACCCACAACTCACGGGTCTTATCGAAACCGCGCTTTGCCATAACCCGACGGTTCAAGCGGCTCGGTCTCGCATTTTGTTGGCTCAATCGAAAGCGGATCAAATCCGCGTGGTGCCTTATCCTTATGTCACGGCAACTGGCGACGCTACAAAATTCTACTTAAGCGAGACTTCTGTTATTCCGGTAGGAAGCAATAACACTGGAATTCCCTTCGTAAATGGGCCAGAAATTCCTCAGAACTTTCTTCAGTATGAGACAGCTCTCAACTTCTCGTACGAGCTGGACCTCTGGAGCAAACGTATTAATACGTGGCGTGCGGCAATGGGAGATGTCCATGCGAGATGGGCAGACGAAGCGTTTGCTCGGATGGCAATCAGTGTGTCTGTTGCTCAAGCCTATTTTAGACTTCAAATGGATTATGCTAGACGTGCTGTTGCCAGGGAATTTGTCGCTATTCAAACAAATTTAAATAATTTGATAGAGAAGCGTACGCGCGGAAATCTGGACACCAACATTAATGTACAAACCGCGCTTACAAGTATTTCGTCTGCGGAGCGCATATTATTGCAAATCAATGTGGATATAGAAGTTACAAAGCATCAGCTGCAAACTTTGATTGCCGGAGACTTTGACGAAGAAATTTGTTCTATCGATTTGGAGGAAAAACATCTTCCGCGTGTTCCACTTCCAGCTGATATACCACTAGAATTGCTCTCTCATAGGCCGGATATTATCTCTCAACTCTGGTTACTGGAGTCCGCTGGCCGACAAATTGAGGTGGCCAAAGCGGGGTTTTTACCTAATATTAACCTAACGGGTTTTGCAGGATACCAAAGCATTCATTTGGCCCACCTCTTTCTTCCTCAAAGTGGTGATGGTAATATGGAAGCCGCATTTAGTCTTCCGATTTTTGACGCTGGTAGGTTGCAAGCTAAGTTAATTGGCAGCCGTGTAGATTATGACCTAACGGTACTGCAGTACAATGACCTAGTCCTGAAAGCTGTTCAGGAGGTCCTTGATGCTTTAAGCATCACTCGCAATTCGCACAAGCAGCTGCAGCAATTTGCTAAAGAGACAATACATCGCGAACATATTGTAAAACTGACAGAACTGCGCGAGGAGTTCAACATTGCCTCTAATTTGGACAAAATCAACGTACAGCAGCAACTTCTTTTAGCACGAGACCAGGAAATCATAGCAAAAGCGTCTACAATCAACGCAATACTAAGTTTAATCAAAGCTCTTGGTGGAGGCTACGAAGCCCGCATCGTAGATTGCCAAGGAGCGGGTAATGATAATACTTTAAACCCAATACATCTTGAGGACCTTCGTGACGTCGAACTCAGCCCCTACTAAAACATTGCCTGAACCTCATCAACCCACAGCTGCGCCTCTGCCGTCGCTTCCTAATCGTCGCATGAAAATGATGATATATCTGACTTTAGGCATCCTGTTAATCGGATTGATCTGGTTTTTGCTGTGGTTTTTCCATTTTCGATACTATCAGTGGACAGATGATGCGTATGTGAATGGAGACATGATCAACGTGACTCCGGTGGTATCAGGCGTTCCAATCGCGTTTTATGCGGATGATACCGACCTTGTGGAAGAAGGCCAGCTGCTGGTGATGTTGGATAGTACTGACTACCAAATCAATTACGACCGTGAGTTAGCAATGCTAGCTTCCACAACCCTTCAAGTAAAGCAAATCTATGATAGGATCAATGAGGCCCAAGCTAACGTAAATGCACAGAAAACGAGCTTTGAACAAGCTCGCTACGACTTTGAAAACCGAAAGGGACTTATTAATTCTAAGGCTATTTCCAACGAGGACTTTGTTCACGCTCGCGATGCTCTAAGCATATCTGAGCAACGTTTTAAACAAGCACAGGCTCAACTGCAGCAAGCGATGGCCGCTGCTGGACCGACAGACATCGCCAAACATCCCTCCATCGAAGCTCAAAAAAATGCCGTTCGTGACGCCTACTACAAACTCAAACACTGCGCCGTATTAGCACCCGCAACAGGATACATCGCGCAAAGGGCCGTACAAATCGGCCAATACGTGTCGCAACAGTCCTATTTGATGGCGATCATCCCGGCCAATCGCATGTGGGTCGATGCTAACTATAAGGAAACCCAATTAACATACATGCGCGTAGGCCAGCCTGCTAGGGTAACAGTCGACCTTTATGGAAGCGACGTCATTTACAAGGGCGTTGTCGTTGGCATTTCTTCCGGAACTGGCAGCGTCTTCTCGGTAATCCCCGCGCAAAACGCCACTGGAAACTGGATCAAAATTGTGCAGCGCTTGCCAGTACGCATTGCTCTCGATTCGAAAGAGCTTACAAAATATCCGCTACGCTTAGGTCTTTCTGTAGAAACTAATGTGGATATCACACAAACGGATCTGCCCATTATGGCCAGCACACCTTCCAAGAGCCCCATAGCTACGACAAAAGTCCTTGATCTGGACTTAGTGCACTTGGAAGCAATAATGAATGAAATCATCCAAGACAACGTAATGCAGGCCCAACAATCATGACGGCTACGGAGCAGCCTCTTTATACCGGTGGCAAACTGTTATTACTCAACGTTGCGCTGGGCTTAGGCACGTTTATTCAAATCCTCGATAGCTCCATAACAAACGTCGCCATTCCCTATATTGCTGGAAATCTATCGGTTAGTGCTGACCAAGGCACATGGGTTATCACCTCGTTCGCAGCAAGTAACGCCATTGTTCTGCCGTTGACAGGTTGGCTCTCCAATTATTTTGGGCGTGTACGCCTTTTTGTTACATCGGTTTTGCTTTTCACCTTTGTTTCGCTCTTATGCGGTCTAGCATCCAGTCTAACCATTCTAGTCATACTACGCGTAATTCAGGGTGCCGTGGCGGGATGCCTCATTCCATTATCACAAAGCTTATTGATGGCCAATAATCCTAGAGAATTGCAGGGCGCTGCCCTTGGCTTTTGGTCGATGATTGTAGTTGTTGCCCCCATTGCAGGCCCAATATTAGGAGGCTATCTTACCGAGGTGTATTCCTGGCCATGGATCTTCTATATCAATGTTCCCATTGGGCTTTTCTCCGCATTTATCACGTGGGCTATGCTTGGAGATCGTGAAAGTGAAATCATACGAAAGCCTATTGATTGGGTGGGATTATTTTTTCTGGCAGCAGGAGTTGCATGCCTCCAGGTGATGCTTGACAAGGGAAAAGACCTCGATTGGTTTGATTCTACCTTTATAGTCGCCTTAACTGTCATTTCTGTGATAAGCATCGCCTACTTTGTAGTGTGGAACTACTATGAGGAATACCCCATTGTCGATTTTTCGTTCTTCACCAACCGTAATTTTGTCTTTGGCACCATTGCCATTACTCTAGGCTACCTTTTCTTTTTTGGATCGGCCGTAACTTTGCCGCTTTGGCTCCAGACAAAACTGAATTACACCCCCTTTTGGGCAGGAGTGGCCGTCGCGCCAATAGGAATCTTTCCCGTTTTATTGTCAGCGTTCGTAGGCATGTATATGCACCGTATCGACTTAAGGTGGCTAAGCACAACGAGCTTCTTTCTGTTTTCGATTACCTATTTCTATCAAACAAACTTCACGACCGAAGTTAGCCTGGACGTAATCATGATGACGCGTCTCTTTCAGGGTCTTGGAGTGGCGGTATTCTTTATTCCGCTGGTACAAATTTCGTTAGCGGAAATTCCACCTGATAAATTCGCTAGTGCCTCGGGAGTCTTTAATTTTATCCGCATTTTAGTCGGCAGTGGGTTTGGAACCTCTCTAGCCATCGAATTGTGGACGCATCGAGCGATTTCCCGAGGTGGATATTTTGCCGAGGCCATCTCTCCCTATAATCCGGAGTTCGTACGACTGTGTCATCTATTCGGGAACGATGCCGCGCACCCGACAGGCTTGTTTGCCAGGATTTGGGCTGACATCGTTGATCGCCAGGGATATATGCTCGCAACAAATGACTTGGCATGGCTAGCAGCCTGGTGCTTTCTGCTGATGATGCCACTGCCCTTTCTCTGCAAGAGACCAAAGGTCGGTACCACTGTGTTCGCAGGTAGTCACTAATTATTTTGATTTTCACCTAGGAATGGGTTATCAATGAAAGAAGGGGGTATTCCCATGACTAAAGCAAAGTTAAAGGACCTCCAAGAAGCCGCTATAGAAGCGGTTTCCACCGATAAAGCAAGCGATAAAATTGATGCTTTGTCACGTGCATTCAAGCTCTTCTCGGAAGAAACAAAGCGCCTTGAAATCGCACACGCTCAACTCACTAAAGATTTTCAAGTCGTGAATGTTGAGCTAGAGCAAGCTAATAGACGCCTAGGGCAAAAGTTGCTTGAGTTAGACACAAGTACGAGTTACCTCAAGAACATCCTTATCAATATGTCCCAAGGTTTGTTGTTCATCAACAAATCCAGTATTGTGACCACCTACAATAAAAGTGCTGAAGCAATCCTTGGTCGTGCCGCCGTTGAAGTACTGTTCCAACCCTTCAGTCAAAGCTTTGATGACAAACTATTTGGATTTTCCATTCAAGAAGCCTTGACCACCAAACAAGTACCAGCCCTTTCCTTGGTGAGTGTTCGCGGTTCCCATCCGCTGGAGCTAGAGGTAGATGCGCGCTATGTCACCAAGAAGGAAGGCACTGAAAGCTCTAAGCGCATCGACGAAACCTTGGACTTTACCGAGGGTCTTATCATTTTAGTGCGCAATGTCACAGAAGAGCATCGATTAAAGCTCATCGCGGATCGCAATGATCGACTCAAAGAACTCGGTGAAATGGCAGCGATGGTCGCGCATGAAATTCGCAACCCATTAGGTGGTATAAAAGGCTTTGCATCACTGCTTAAGCGCGATCTTGTTGCTCAGCCTGAGCTCCAACAGATGGCAGCTTATATCGTCGAAGGTACAGATGCCCTAAACCGCTTGGTCACAAACGTCCTCAATTACGCAAGACCTGTGCAGCTGCTTGTAAGTCAGGTTGATCTGATCAAACTGCTAGAGGATGTTCGTGAGCGCGTATTGATAGACGAAGGTCTGAGTAAGGAAATACACATCAACATCAACTGCGAGCTTGATAGCTGCATACTTGCTCTCGATGGTCAGCTCATTCAATCTGCATTACTGAATCTCATAGTCAACGCCATAGAAGCCATGCACAATGTGGGAACAGTCAATCTTTGGCTGGTACAGGATCATGGCCATGCTATTCTTAAAATCAGCGACACTGGTGTAGGAATCGAAGCCGAGAACCTCGCACGCATTTTTTCGCCATTTTTTACCACAAAACCTCACGGAAATGGATTTGGCCTATCTGAAGTATATAAAGTAATACAGGCGCATGCAGGAACCATTGAAGTCGCGTCTACGAAGGGTAAAGGAACTACATTTACACTTAAATTTCCGATTCGAAGCGCCTCTTAAAGGGAATCCAAAAAGATGGCAATTGAAAAAGTACTTGTCATAGACGACGAACTCCTCATCCGGACGTTTTTAAAAGAAACCCTTAAACGAAAAGGGCTGGACGTCACTGTCGCCGAAAATGGGAAAACAGGCATCGCGCTAGCCAAGGAAAATGTCTACGATTTGGTCTTCACAGACATGAAGATGCCTGACATTACAGGTTTAGACGTACTAAAAAAAATCAAAGAAATTTCTCCGTCAACTTTAGTCATCGTCATCACCGCGTTTGGCAGTATCGACAACGCTGTAGATGCTATGCGTTTGGGAGCGTATAACTACATGATCAAGCCCTTCTCACCCGACACCATTGAAGCAGTCATTGAGAAGGCTAAAGAGCATTCTGCATTAGTCGAAGAAAACCGTTATCTTCGACAAGAAGTCGGCGTTACAGGTTCCACTAAAACCATCGTCGCCAACAGTCCAGCCATGAAAAAGATACTGGAAGACGTCAAGCAAATAGCCAAAAGCAATGCCAGCGTCATGATTACAGGAGAGTCAGGAACCGGTAAGGAAGTCATCGCACATGCTATCCATCACAACTCTCCTCGCATAAACAAACCCTTTATTCGCGTTAACTGCGCGGCAATTCCTGATACCCTTGTAGAATCAGAATTCTTCGGTCACGAAAAAGGCGCATTTACAGGTGCCGCCACAAAACGCAGCGGACGATTCGAGTTAGCCCATGAAGGCACCTTGCTTCTGGACGAAATCACAGAAGTACCAATTGGGCTGCAAGCAAAGCTGCTCAGAGCTATTCAGGAACAAGAATTTGAACGCGTTGGCGGAAGCAAACCTGTCAAAGTAGACGTACGGTTTGTGTCCACCTCAAACCGTAATATCCAGGAAGCAATTAAGGATAGAGTATTGCGCGAAGATCTCTATTATCGCCTTAACGTTGTGCCTATCCACATTCCTCCTTTGAGAGAACGTAAAGAGGACATCATTCCCTTGGCAGAATTCTTTCTAGCAAAACTCTGTCCAGAGAATCACAAGAAGGAAAAACAATTCAGCAAAGAAGCCAAAGAAAAGCTCCTAGCCTATCGTTGGCCGGGTAACGTGCGTGAACTCAGTAATATCGTGGAGAGAGCCGTGGTATTAGATCTTTCCGATAAAATAGCTCCAGAGCATCTTCATATCGATATAGGCGCAGAAGAAGGTCATGTCGATGGTGTGATCCCCTTAGGTTATACCTTGCAGGAGCTTGAAAAGCTCTACATCATTGAAACACTGGCAGCACAAAAGAACAACCGCGAAGCCACCGCAAAGCATTTAGGCATCGACCTAAATACTCTCAAAAGCAAACTCAAAGAATACAACCAAACGTAGCTATCCAAATAACCTTCATCTGCAAATTGATCATTAGTTCGCAAACCCCAAAGGAGACAATAGCATAAATCAAAGCTGTTCCTTAATTTATTAGCTGCAGAAGCAGCTTAAGAGCTTTTTTCTTCCTTTCGTCGCTTCCGCGACTCGGATGTTTTTTTATTCATAATCCCCACATTCCGCTCAGGCCTTGCGGCCCTCGCTGCATGCGGGGTTACCCACTTTTATCGCTGCCGCGATATGAAGCCTACAATTCACGACTAATCAATTTAGTCTAAGACCCTGATTGCTACCAAAACTTCATCTAGCGCTCATAGCGATATATCAGATGCAGCAGTGTGCCTCGACGGCAAGAGTGATCTCTTGCCGAGAGGTACAATGTTGCAGATGATGCATCGCTATGAGCGCTAGATGAGTAAGCCCCTCCATAAAAAAGAAGCACTGTAAGCGACAATAAGGCAAAGGACCTTCACCATAAAACCGCTCTCAGTTCGGCTTTTGATGTAGCGAGGGAAGAGACTTGTTATA
>CAYTFC010000109.1:0-8655 GCA_964436955.1 uncultured bacterium
ACCTCATTGGATCCTTCCCCTGAGATCGAATTTACAGAAAGAATGTTACACTACCCCATGTACGTGAGTTAGAAAGAAGCAACTGTATTAACTGCGCTGTCTGCCTTCAACTTAATTTGCCTAAGAACCTGTTGCCAATGAGCTAATTCCTCAGCATTGAATGCAGAAGATCGACGCTCCCTAACACAAAAACAATACTCAGTGTCATCGACTATAAAAATTCGTTGAATCGTGTTCACATAACCATTTTTTTCTTGCCATATGATGGAAAGAAACGCCTCTGTAGGAGACTTTTCCAGAATTGCTGTCGTGAAGGTTGTAGAGGGCATTGCCCTCTCTATGGCCCTCGCCGAGGCAGACAAGATCGCCCAAAAAGAACTGCGACCTCGGTGAGGTTGCACCACGCGCTTCGCGGTTTATACCACGTTCCTTTCGTGAATCCCCATGCGTTGCTCTAGCCAGTAAGCATATCGCT
This sequence comes from uncultured bacterium, assembly GCA_964436955.1. Taxonomy (GTDB): domain Bacteria; phylum Chlamydiota; class Chlamydiia; order Chlamydiales; family JAJFMA01; genus CAMFKD01. The sequence continues at coordinate 476 of CAYTFC010000109.1, forward strand.
CATTAGGCGGGATGTGCGCCAAGCTTTTTAGGCTCTCCGCAAACTTCCATTTAATCACACGTTTTTGCGAGAATAATTTCTGATAAATCGGTCGGCGATTGAGACCCTCTAGTAAAATACGTGCCACGTCAATAACAAAAAATTTCTTTACCGTCTGACAATAAACCGTAGTAAATCTCTGAGGTATATACCTTTCAGCTTCCCCTTCTTGATTTCTGATATGCAGAACTCTTAGAATTTCCTGTTCTTTTCTGAAATATTTTCTTGAAACAAAAAACAAGGTGAAAGCGGACGCAATCGATATAAGATTCGCTACTGCAAAATTGGTGATTTTTGAACTAAATACTATATCAGGATTCCACGCATATACTAAAAACGGCAATAGAACAGTAAGAGAAGTTAGCAACATTCTTCGAGCCGGCATACTCTTGTTCAATCCTGCCAACCAAGATGATGTAACTGCATAATGATCTCACAGTTCATTCAAATCTTCTGTCTTGTACCGGGAGCAGCCATCGCAAATCATTATATCTAAGTGCATAAGTCACTCACTCATATCTTCTAATAAAAAAAATAAAACATTTAAAAACTTAAATAAACAACACTCAAATTATTTTAAATTTGAACCCGTGCGAAAGCCAAGCGCTATTTGAATTGCCTTGCTTTGTCTAACCAGTAAGCATATCGTTCATCGCTTGGAATGTGATGAAAACTATTCTTCAATTCTGCAAATTGCGATTTAATCATTACGTTTGGAGTTAATAGCTTCTGAAGGATCGGCGGAAAACTAAGTCTGGTCAACAAAATACGTGCCACATCGGAAATAAAATGGGCTTTTGCCCACTGACACTGATCAGCAGTAAATCTTTCAGGTATATGTCTTTCTGCTTCCCATTCCTTGCTTCTTAAAAATAAATTATATAAGCGTGAACCATTCTTACAAGCAATCCAGTTTTGAATAAACAGAAAAGTAAAAACAGCTCCAATCGCCACGATGTTGGCAACTGCAATATTAGTAATTCCTATATTACTGTCGTCAAGTATTATCCCGGAATCCCACAAGTACTCTATAAAGGGTAATAGTATCGAAAGGGATGGCAATAATATTTTCCACATTGACACCCCCTCATTAGAATCTGCCCCTGACGAATATGTAGCGGCTCCATGATCTTTGATAATATGACCAATCTCATGCGCTAACAATGCCAGCATAGAAGACCTATCGCTCAACACCATCACGAAAAGGGGATGAACGATTTCCTCTAGTTGCTCCTTTGAATAGGTCATAATCATCTTGATGATTTCATCCTGGTCATCCGGAATACGGTCAACAATTTGCCGACAATGCGAATTGAGAAAATTGATCATTTTATCTTGGAGAAACTCGTTTAGTCTTGACTGCTCTAGGCAAGACTCCTTTAACATTAGTTTCCATTGAATTTCATACTTTTGCTTTTCTTCCTCACTTAAATGCACCTCGTTCAATCCATCCAAATTCATTGAAATCTTAGCCTGTACATAATCGGCCAAAATAAAAGACCTATTAATTTTTTCCTCACCTTTGAAATCAAATTTGTGACGTTTAATTGTATAGTGGTATGGACAAAATGTCATTGTGGCCGGGTAGTCTAATCGAAGGGCGGAAAAACTGGATGCGCCCCTATCTTGAAATATAAACTTCACATCATTTGACGTTCCAAGAGGTGCAAGTTCTTGCCAAAGTTCGTTTACGTTTTTTTGAAGTTTCGAATGAAGATCTTTTATCTCACACAACTCTTTTATATCTAATTGATTGCACACGCTACAATTATGACTTTTATCAACTTGCATGATCCACCTAATTAGTTAATAAGATTATCAACTATAGACAACGTCTGGAAATATGTAAAGCAAGGATCTACGACGGAGTTTTCAGAGATTTGTTGTATGCTAACATGCAAACATTGCTTCTATTAGCACGAATTTGTTCGTATATAAAAACAACATCTTTATAAAATTTAACATCGGTTTATTTAATGCAAGCACTGCCAATTCTACACATGCGTGATACAGATTTCTCGCCAATAATCGGAGAACGAGAACGCGGCTACCTTGACCAACTCTGGAAAATTGTCTGTAGAATAGAACAGAGCCACCCTGTGTTTAGTGGTGTCGTGCAACAAATTAAAATTGAAAAACATGGTTCATTTCCAAATACATGGCCCAAGGCGGCAGGCAAAATCGAAGGTCAGCTAACTCTAATTATAGCACCTATGATTCTGGAGCTTTATACACTATTGGATCAACATGATGCGAATAATATACCCACCCTCAACACAAACGAACGCGTCGAAGCAGAGGCTGCTTGGGATAAATATATCCCCTCATCACCTGAAGGTGACTTTATGGCATTTCAAAAAAAGTGCGAACACATCGATGGCAGAATACAAGCTCTTATGACTTTCCTATTTCTGGAACGCTATCCGAATGCTGAGTTCAATCAAGTTACTCCTAATCAAATTGCTGATACCTTGTACAAAGAAAAGATAAGCATTCTGGATTGTCAAAAGCGATATCTTGCCGGCTCTATTACATATTGGCATTTACCAAACAAAAACGCTCTGGATGCTGAAATTTTGCACGAAATGACCCACCTAAAGGACCATTTTGTTGATCAAAAACAGCTGGCTGAGGTTTTTGCTAGTCTGAATCCTGAGATCACATCACGCTATCCTCAGATTGCCAATAATCAACTGCCACACATTACTCGCACTCCTCTTCTATTCACACCTATTATCCTAACCTCTTCTATGCTTCTCGAAGCCACCCTCACAAGTCGTGCAATCTTTGCAGGGCTGTGTCTATATTTTCATCATGGCTATGACCGCGCTAGAAGTACCATTATGCAGGACATGAAGGAAGAGACATATCACGCCTTTTGTGAATGGAAGGAACGGGAAGCTGACTTAGGTGTCATTACTCATGGGACAGACGAGGAAATTGCCGCTTACAGAGCCGAATTGGAACATCGCAAAACTGAGAAAACCTTCATGCACATACTCATCAACGAGAGTCTGGCTATGCAACCTTGGTGGAAAAAATTACTGAGCCCTATCACCGCAACCGATCGCAAGATCCAATACGCAATATACTACACAACCACAGGTAGGTTGCCGTTTCCTCAAGAAATGCCAGGATGGTCCTTTCAACATAACTACAGCGCCTATTGGGCTAGGAAAGATCATATCGAATCACAAAAGCGACTTGATGTGTACGATGCGAATGTCACCCTGAAATCTAGAGATAGTTAATAAGTACTATTCGTTCCTTGATACAAAGTAAGTCCCTTCATAACTATGGCAAGGGGCAGGCGCCCCACCAAACCTTTGTTAATGCCACTTCGTGTATTTTTTGAAAATCAGGACTGCTGGGCAGGCAGCTCAGAAAAACTGCTCAACTCACTTACATAGGTTACAGTAAAAATGCCCTCCAAGAAGAAAGGAAGGCTGGGACAAGAACGAAAAAGTGTAACCCAGGTACGTGGGTTAGAGAGAAGCAACGGTATTAGTTGCGCTGTCTACCTTCAACTTAATTTGCCTGAGAACCTGTTGCCAATGAGCTAATTCCTCAGCATTGAATGCAGAAGATCGACGCTCCCTAACACAAAAACAATACTCAGTGTCATCGACTATAAAAATTCGTTGAATCGTGTTCACATAACCATTTTTTTCTTGCCATATGATGGAAAGAAACGCCTCTGTAGGAGACTTTTCCAGAATTGCTGTCGTGAAGGTTGTAGAGGGCATTGCCCTCTCTATGGCCCTCGCTGAGTGACAAGCTTCGTCAATATTCATCGTTACGTGGGGCGTAACCTTAGTCGATAACACGACACTCTTGTAATCTTGTTCTGTGGGGGGAGCAGAACGCTCTCTTATACAATTGCCGTCGACGGTCTCTAATGCACATGTTACTTCCCAATCACCGAAAAGACCCAGATCGTATCCCTCCTCAAGTCGACTAACGCAAGACATGAGATCCTTTGGCTGCTTAAGAGCAATCTCGGTCGGAATCACTATGGCCGATGATTTTAAGGTACCTAACCAAAGATCATGCTCTTGACTACTCATCATTTGGTTCTTCTTTGTGTACCCCACGCGATGGATTGCGTTTTTGGAAAGAAATACACGAACCACTTCATGTTGCGGTTGAATACCCTTATGTGCCTCCTTCAAAGACCATTCGTAAATTGCCTCTGATTTACTTTTTTCAATCACGGCAAAAGTTGCCTTACGGCCTGGATAGGCGGATAAGGTAGACGCTTGTATCGCTTTTAAAAAATGGTCAATAGACTGAGTGGCACCTTTATTCGACGAAGTTTTATTGATGCGTTGAAAGCAAATGAGATCAGTCCAGTTAGCCGCAGATTGATCAGCTGGTATGTATTCCACCGTGCCAATATCATTTTGTAGTGACCTGCCGATTTCCTTCCAATCTCTGGTGAGATCTTCCATCTTCAATGCAGGAGTCTCTGTGAAGAGCGGCTTTTCGGCCGCCTCAAGCGACGCAATCGCAAAAAATACGACAAGAACAGACATTAGTGTTCGCATAAGCAGATCTCCTCTTTTTTTAGGAAATCAAGTTTGCGTTATATTGAAGTGATTGTCAAATTTTTTCTAATCTAGATAAAGATTTTTGAATCGAGAATCCTAATCATTGACTTTAGAATTTCGGTGCCCGAGGGAGAGGCACCACCACCCCCGTTTCCACCGTACAAGCCTTGTAAGAGTGTTGCAAAATGAGTTTAGCGAGTATGTCCTGAACTTCGATGCCTTGGCACTGGCTTTTGCCTAGCTTTTTTGCATGCTAAGGGCTCTTGAATCAAAACATCTTGTGCTAACGCATCAGCTTCTTGCTTCAATAAAGCAACAGCCTCCTCATAGGTTTCATTCGTGTACTCAACTTTCCTGGTACGCGTCTCTGTATGATCAAATGTTTTATAGGTTATCACTCCCTCAACAAGACCGGCGACAGCGATATCAGGATGATCAATTTCCCCAGTTCTACTTGCGAGAAACAGATTAATTTGAACTTGTCCTGAACCAAATGGGGGCTGATATAAAAATTCGTCAAGAGCGTAATAATGGGCCTGATCAATTAGTTCATTCGCACACCCTACAATCATTCGCCGTATCTCACTTTTAGACAGTGGCCCCTTTACCTGAAAACTAAAACCAATACTACGAATTGGTCCTCCCGGCATTGATAAACCGGTTCCACAACAATTAATTCGATATTTTTTTTCGATCTTAGCTATTGACTTGTCGATTACTTTATTTAAAACCGTGTCAGCAGACGGTTTTGCTATAACTTGGCACGGCATAAGCAATAACATACTGAGTATATACAGATGTAATTTCATATCATTCTTCCTCCACTTCCCATAAATGTTTCAACATGCTGACGAATGGGCTTCTCATAGATCTTGTTATTACAACTATGACCAAAAAAACTCCCTCCAGATGGCATGTCAAGCTCACGAATTGCATCTCTATAGAGGAAGCTTCTTAGCATATCAATACGCGGTACGAGGTCACGTAAGGGGTTTTTTGTTCGATAATGCCACACCTGACAACATGTCTTGGGATTAATATACTTTCCAGGTGCTATTGCCACAACACAAATGCGGTCTCGCAGCTCCTTGGGGTATGACTCTAATGCATTTGCCACGTGGATTGCGCCTCCACTATGGCAAATAACTAAGATTCTAGCCAATGGGTTGTTAAGTAGTCTTTCATTCCATGACTCATGCAATAATCCAACAGCATGAGCGTCTACTCTAACAAATCCCAGAGCACATTTCACTAAGTCAAGAAATGTTCCTCTGCTACTGTTGTATACACAGTCCAAATCACATTTAGTGGTTTCTAGTAATTCTACAGCAAACTCTTTGGCATCATCAGGCGAGTTATTTATTCCATTTACGTAACACCCCGATTCGTTTGGAGGTGAGTCAGTACCAGATGCGTAGAAGTGGCAACTCTTTTGGTGCTTCCGATCATTATAGTTACACCCGGTTTCACGTTTGGGCCGGTTCGCGTGCTTTATACAGTGCTGACACTGCTTTTCCTCACCACGCTTACGAAAATGAGGGCGATAGTTCCAGCGATTTTGCGCAGGGTAATCTCTAGCGGGCCGTGAACAGTTGCAACATCGTGCGGCACAGAGCCCATAGAGATCGAGATGTGTAAGGGGGTTGTTATGCACATAGGCATACAGGTTAGGGCCATCGTCAAAACCTCTAGGATCGGGGGTTAGCCATCGTGCGGTATCAGGATCAAAATAGCGTCTTCCAAAATTAATTAGATGGCTTTCCGAATCATAACGCTTGCTAGCAAATTTCCAGGGATTCAATTGGCTTTGGCTTGGAGTCCATCCCCACAACCAACTATGGGTATAAGTAGTATCTTCTCCATATGCTGTATAGCGATAGGCTTCCTTGACTTCTCCACTATCACTGTCAACAAGGGCAACAACACTGCCTCTCATGTCATGAATAGGGGCGTATATACTGTCATCAAGCTCAAAGGCTACGGCAGAGCCTATTTCAGCTCCGAGTCCTTGGCCGAGCATACGAAACTGAATTAAATGAGCTCCGGAATAGCAGCCGACTTCCATCTGATCTTGATAGAGATATTTCTCTTCGTCACTCCATTGTTCATCAGAGAGTTTGTGGTGTGTTTTGCTGAGCCTTCGATTAAAGGAGTCGTACTGGTATTCCCAGCGATCTGTTGGGGTTTCAAACTGAGTTAATCGTCCTAATGCATCGTATTTATAACGCTGATCGTTTTGGCTTATTCGGTGGCCTTGAGGGCTATATTGATAGGTATTTTCTCCTTGTTTGATGAGCTGATTCAAGGCATCAATTTCACAGGTGAAATTGTCTTTTTGCACACGGTTATTCAACGAATCATAGGCATAAGTATGCTTTGAGGTACCCTCTTCACTAGCTAACTGATACAAGGGATCATAGGTAAATTGACAAGGGGTTTGCCCCATAATGTCGCGACGTATTTGTTTACACAGGTTGCCAGCGGCATCATAACCTCCCACAGGGACTTGCTCGGTAAATTGAGCGCTTTTTACCAGCGTTAAACGTCCTAGCTTATCGCGTGCATACTTAATATGCCCGGCGGTTTTGATCATTTTGGCTATAGCTATTTGTCCCGAGGGGTCATGAGAGAGATATTTATGGGTATAAAGTGAGTTGTCGTTACTGTCTAATCGCGTCACGCCCTTCATTAGATTGGCATCGTAGTCGTATCGCACTTTGGATTGGTCAGGTAATGTAAATTGCGTGAGGCGGCCTACGCCATCATACTGATAGTGCGTGATCAGTCCGTTTGCTAGTTGCTCGCTAGTGAGTAAATTATGCACGTCATAAGTGCGACGCGTGGTTGTGCTATGTATATCATCGAATACGGTCGTGATATTGCCGTTGTTGTCATACTCAAACCGATAGGAAACACTGCCATCCGAGGAGTAATAGCTTGAAAGACGCCCCCACGTGTCATACACGTAATGCAAACTGCTATCGCCGGGATAATAATCGGCTTCCTTCTCCCCTTTATCGTTGTACGAACAGATGGTTGTGCGCCGTTGAGGAGTATCTACGGCTTCCACGACGGCAATGATTCGCCCACATTTGTCATATTGCCATTCGGTTTTGAGCGTGCGATCGGGTTGACCGGGTGTCTTAATGATGTCGATGCGCATAATGAGCTGCCCTTGCCCGTTATACTCATTGTTGCTATGTGCGGTTTCCTGCCCAAACATATCCTTGCGCACTTGATTGACAGCTTTCCCCCAAGCATCATGTGTTAGGATGGTTTGGTTTCCCAAAGGATCGATCGATGTGATTTGCAGTACTTTCTGATTGAATGGATTCAGATGGGTATAATTGTATTCAAGACGCGTTTCATTACCCAAGGCATCGATCGTTTTACATAACTTTCCTTGAGCATTGTAATCTTGACGCGTAATCGCAAGTCCTTCGTCAGTGAAGGTTGTGGTGGCGCAACACTGGCCCTCTTCATTATACTGAGTCAGTGCGCGAGTAAATACGTTACCAGCAGCGTCATCTAAACGCACTTCCACAACGCGATTTAAGAGATCATATTCTTGAATGGTAACGCGCACATCCT
>CAYTFC010000110.1:0-8625 GCA_964436955.1 uncultured bacterium
TGAATTCAAATTCAATGACTTGTGCGGCAAGTTTTGGTAGCAATCAGGGTCCTAGTAGGGCAACGTTTAAAAAAACGCATTGCTACTGGTGGCAAGTGGTCGGGTTTATTCTGAGATCAAGCTGGTAACTATCGGAATGGCATTTAAAGCATTTGTTAAGGCTGATGTCATTTTAACTGAAGCGTCCACATGTAGCGTAGCTACGGGTCGTTGAGCTGCCAAAAACTCCATACGCACAGATGTTTCGCCTTGAAACGACTGAAGAACTTCGCGCAATTTCAGGATGTGGCTAAATTTGATGAGATCAGCATCCACGAAAATCACAAGGTTTTTTGGTGGCATATTAACTTTAGGCATTTCTTGCACGGGTTTAGCCTCGATTTTTTGTGTTTTTTTCTTGGACTTGTAGCGTCCCACTTGATTCTTTGCACGATCGAAGGCGGTGTCACAAGCATGTATCATCGTATCATTCGCTCGTGTCAAATCGTCTAAAAAGTGACAAGAGAGGCGCAAACCTTCTTCGCGTCTATCTACTTGCAAAACAGCGTACAGAAGCTGATTTTCTGCTAGGAGATGCTTTTTTTCTTCATAAAGTTCCGACCAAATAGGAAGTTCGTAGCACTCAAAGCCATCGCTAATGGTTAAAATGGCGAACTTCTTCTGATTTTTGGAGGAGATGCGTACCTGCACACTTTCCACCAAAAAGGCCGCTCGAAAAACGGCATCGTGACTAAAACCTTCAATCTTTGAAAGAGCTACACAAGAAAGTCGCTTCAACACGGCACGCGATTCCTCAATAGGATGACCGGTAACAAAAAAGCCTAATAGCTCCTTTTCGCGAAGAAGTAGCTGTATGTGTGTACGCTTTTCTTTAACTTGTGGAGGTTTCCCAAAGCGCTTAGCTCCGTCGTCAAAGTTGGCAAAGAGACTCATAAAACCTGAGGCAGCTTCCTCACGTTCTTTAGCTGCGAGATCAAACATGGGTTCGATACTTTCGCGCATTTCGTCTCGCGTCCACCCCGTGAAGTCAAAACAACCGGAATCCACCAAGCATTCGATATTTTTTTTGCCTACTTTGCGCACGTCCATGCGCTTAAAGAACTCGTAGAAGTTCTTAAAGGAGCCTTTTGCCTTACGTTCGGCGATGATCAATTCTACAACACCGGTTCCGACACCCTTAATACCTGTCATTGCGAAACGGATGCCTTTATCAGTGGCCATAAAGGTATCGCCGGCTTCATTCACATCCGGCGGAAGAATGGCAATGCCCATGGTTTGGGCTTCACGAATGTATTTTGAAACTTTAGTGAGATCATCTCCGTCGCAAGTCATCAAAGCAGCAAGCCACTCGGCAGAGTAGTTAGCCTTCAGGTAACCTGTGACATAGCTAAGGTAGCCATAGGCTGTCGCATGAGACTTGTTGAAGCCATAGGCTGCGAACTTCTCCATCTTATCAAAGATGCGCATTGATACGTCTTCAGAAACGCCATTTTTAAGAGCGCCTTCGCGAAATTTCTCGCGCTGCTCCGCCATCATCTGAGCTTCTTTTTTACCCATAGCGCGACGTAGGACATCACCTTCCCCGAGCGAATAATTTGCTACTGTGCTGGCGATCTGCATCACCTGCTCTTGGTAGACCATAATGCCGTAGGTTTCGGACAAGATGTCAGCTAACCAGGGATGATCGTATTCTATGGGTTCGCGACCATGCTTACGGCTGATGAAGGAGGGGATCATGTCCATGGGACCGGGGCGATAAAGTGCGCCCACCGCGATAATTTCCTCAAAGCGGTCAAGATGCAACTGCCGAGCTAGGTCCTGCATGCCGCCCGATTCCAACTGGAACACTGTCATCGTTTTGCCCTGATTGAGGAGCTCGAACGTGGCGGCATCATCGAGAGGCAAATTGATCCAATCAATCTCTTTTCCAGTGCGCTTCTTAATGGCATCAGCAGCAAGCTGAATGGAGGTAAGTGTCTTGAGGCCCAAAAAGTCGATTTTTAACATCCCAACTTCTTCAACAGGCTTCATAGAGTACTGTGTCACTGGCATGTCACTGTCTTTAGCGGCGCACACAGGAATGTGGTTCGTCAGAGGATCTCCGCAAATGATAATGCCCGCTGCATGGATTCCGCTATTGCGAACCGAACCCTCGAGCTTTTTAGCAAAATCAATAATGCATTTTGCTTCTTCATCTTCATTGTAGAGCCTTAGAAGGTCTGCATCCTTCTCCAATGCAGTCTCAAGAGTGATATTAAGATCATCCGGCACAAGCTTGGTGATGATGTTAACCTTCGCTAATGGGACGCTGAGCACTCGTCCTACGTCCTTGATCGAGCTGCGAGCCTTCATTGTGTTAAAGGTGATGATCTGAGCGACGTTCTGATGCCCATACTTTTCAAGCGTATAGTTGATGACATCGCCACGACGATCCATGCAGATGTCGACGTCAATATCGGGGTAGGAGATACGCTCAGGATTGATGAAACGCTCAAAGAAAAGGCTGAACCGCAGCGGTTCAATGTCCGTCACACCGATAAGATATAAAATGATCGAACCGGCGCCGGATCCGCGGCCTGGTCCCACCGGAATCCCCTGTCGCTTAGCCCAATCAAGGAAGTCCCATACGATGAGCAAATAGTCGCACATTCCTTTGGGAAGGATAACGCCCATTTCATAATCTAGGCGCTCGCGCACTACCTGCAAGGGATCGCGGCCTGGATAACGTTCGGCAACTACAGCTAAACGTTCAGGAGTATAACGCTTTTGAATGCCTTCTTCGCAGAGCTTCCAAATAAATGCTTCAACGCCTTTTTCTCTTTCAGCGACAGTGAAAGTGGTACCCTCAAGATCAGGGGGGATATAAACAGGATAGTGCTTGGTTTTGAAATCGAGTTCGAGATTACACTTGTCAGCAACGCTATTTGTGTTAGCTAGAGCTTCTGGAATATCATGAAACAGCTCTTCCATTTGCGCAGCACTCTTAAAGTAAAGCTCGTGCGTGGGATATGTATTGCGCGTGGGATTAGGGATACGGAACTTAGGATTTCCTTGAGCATCTTTTTCCCAAATCTCGCAAGGTTCTCCTGATTGGACGTTAATCAGAATTTCATGCGCGCGCCAATCTTCACGATCAAGATACTTACTGCTGTTAGTTGCTACGCACGGAATCCCGTGTTGTCGGCTCAATTCTAGCAAAGCCGCATTCAACTTGTCCTGACGCGTAATGTAATCGTGATATTTTTGGACCAGCCAAGATTCATGATAAATGCCATCAGCATTGAGATCTTGATCGGACATTTTATGGCGTTGCAGCTCAAAATAGAGGTCCTCACCAAAAGTCTCCTGAAACCAAGCGATCTGTTCAGCAACTTTAGTGGGGGCTTCCTGCAAAATATCATCTGCCAATCGACTACCTAATGCACCGATAAAGCAAACAAGACCTTTGCTGTGTTCCTTTAGTATTTCCAGATCGATACGTGGCTCGTAGTAAAAGCCCTCTAAAAAAGCGCTAGAACTGAGTTTGCAAAGATTGTGATAGCCTTCGCTATCCTTAGCGAGAAGAACGAGCGAATAGCGATTGCGCTGGCCCGTCACTTTCTTTTTGAGTAGGCGCGATTCCGGCGCTACATACATTTCGCAGCCAATGATAGGCTTGATCTTTGCTCCGGTACAGGCCCGAAAGAACTCTACAGCGCCATAAAGATTGCCACCATCGGTAAGTGCTATCGCACTCATTCCATTTTTAGCTGCCTTTTTAGCAAGATCTTTAACCGAACCCGAAGCCTCCAAAATGGAGTACTGCGAATGGACATGTAGCGGAATCCAAGACATAAGCGTGCATCATTGTTGCGATCATCAAGAAGCGAAGATGATAGCCTAAACAAAGATGCTACGCAACGTTGGGTTCGCCTTCCGGAATAACTTTGCTTTCCGCCGAACGTGCACCTGCAGACCATAAAGGCACCAACATGACCACCGAAACGATGCTGCAAATCGTCAGGCACATAAAGAAGCCTTCCCATCCAAAGCCATCAATCATGCGGCCAAGCGGATAACCTGCTAACGCTGATCCGGCATATGCAAACCAACCAACAAAACCAGTGGCCGTAGCCGCCGCTTTCTTGCGAGCAAACTCGGCAGCCGCAACGCCAATCAAAAGCTGAGGACCAAAGATCGTAAAGCCTATGAGAAACATGGAAGCGGAATCCAACCAGGGATATCCCTCAGGGATGTTCCAAAACATCAATACGCTACCCAAAATACCAACCGCATAGAGCGCATTAACTGGACCACGCCGTGCTTGAAAAAGACGGTCTGACATCCACCCTGCCACGAGGCTACCGAACAACCCCCCCACTTCAAATATCGACACAACTCCATTAGCGCTAATCTGTGAATACCCTTTAGTCTCCACCAAAAAGATCGCGGTCCAATCGTTGAAGCCTGTGCGTATGATATAGATGAACAGGAATGTGATCGCCAACATCCAGATGTACTTATTCTTTAGAACAAATTCGACAAGAATCTGACGTGTTGTAGGATTCTCAATGTTCTGATTAGCGTTAACTACTTCAGGCTCCGCATCGTTACGGTATTTTTCCACCGGCGGAAGACCCATGGATTCAGGGGTATCCCGCAAAGTAAGCATCAGAATAAAGCCCATAGCGATACAGAGAGCACCAGGAATAAATAGTGCATAGCGCCATCCGAACTGATATGCGCAAAATCCTGCAAGAAGCGGAATGATCATGCCTCCAATATTATGGGAGATGTTCCAAGCTGCCCACCAACGTCCGCGTTCATTTTTGCTATACCAATACGTCAATAGCCGACTACAAGGCGGGGCACCAAAACCTTGGAACCATCCGTTTAACCCCCAGAAAATGGCAAACCACAAAATCGATGATGCCATTCCAAAGAAAACGTTGAAAACACCTGTCAGAATTAGGCCAATGGAAATAAAGTATCTAGCATTAGCTCGATCGCCCAAAATACCACTCAAAAACTTGCTAAGACCATATGTCAACGACATAATTGTAGCAAATAAACCCACCTGGCCCTTGTCAAAGCCAAGATCTAGAATCATGGTGGGTATTGCAAAAGTGAGACTTTTACGAGTGAAATAATAGAAGGCATAACCGACGAACATCGAGCAAAAAATGCGCATCCTCCACGTCCTGTAGTCGTTGGCTACGCGTACAGGGTCTTGAATTTCAGGAGCAGGCGGGGCTGCTGCTAAGAGTGCCAGTAACTTATTCACTCTATTGCTCCTCCGTTAATGGTTTTTTGCTCGATATTTATAGAGGCCAAGATTTAACCCCACAGCTATTTTTTGCTCAAGGCATTTCTCGGTACCTAATAAATATATATGACCGATGTACTAGAGAAGAATTTTCTTGGCTCAAATTTATCTGTTGGCATAGGATCGGATCTCACCGTGCACCTATGGAGGGTATCGCATGAGCACCACTCATTTTACCGCTAGATTGATTCTAACAACTTGTCTTTTTCTATCCCCAGCCTATGCTGATATTAGCTGGATTCATGACGAAACAATCGCCGAAGAAGAAATACCATTAGTCCAATCGCGACGAGGGCTTAATTCCCCCAAAACCGCTAAGCAAACACCCGATGTCAAGCAGCTTTCTGAGGCTTTTGGGCATTTTATTGGTAGAGATATTGGTAAACAAGGCATCCAACTTAGTATCGAGGATGTCATCACTGGTATCCGCGAAGGAGCAAAAGGGAAAGCTCCCCCTTTGACCGAACAGGAATATGATAAGATCACGACTAACCTTCGCAGCCAACAATTTAATGAGCTGTCGACTTTTAACTTAGCTTTGGCAGATGCCTTTATGGTTTCTAACGCTAAGCGACATGATATCGTGCAAGTGACCCCTAAAAGAATCCAGTATGTAGTCTTGCAAAGAGGTCAAGGCAGAAAAATAGACGCTCATACAGTGCCCACTCTGCGTTTTACTGCACGCTTTATCGACGGGACCTTATTCACCCAAACCGAAAACAATCAAGCTTTACCTGTACCGCTTGATGACATGATCCCGGGCTTCCGCCAAGGCGTTATTGGGATGCAAGAAGGCGAAAAGCGCCGTATTTTTATTCATCCGGAAGCCGCCTATGGCACTTCAGGAGATCTCGCGCCTAATTCGCTACTATTGTTTGAAGTAGAAGCCGTCAAAACTGGCCCTGATCGCAGCAGACTTACTCCAACACATCAGGCAGCTCTCCAGACCCGTCAACGCCCCCAGGACAAGTGGGATCTCTCACTTGACGATGATGGCCAGGACGAGACTGATCCTCTCGCAAACTACCAACCTAAGCGAAATCGTGGCTTAATACAGCCCGTTGCGCTAGTATCTCAGGGCAATCAGCCAGCCAAACATAAGGCTGATAGCAAACAACAAGAAGAAGATGAAGACGAATACGACACAGGCGACGGGACTTCAGAAAGTGACTGGGATGATCTTCAGCCCCAGACTAATGAAAATCCCCCCAAATCACCTAACTCGCGCTATAACTCGCATCCTCATCGCTAATTGTGAAAAAAATTAAACCCAGCTAAAAGCCATCACATTTCGTGATGGCTTTTTTTACTTTGATCTTTTATGAAAATTGTATTAGTTCACCCTCAAATTCCTCCTAATTGTGGAAATGTCGTCCGCACGTGTGCCGTTACCGGCTGCGAACTCATACTCGTACGACCGCTTGGGTTCAGCGTTACAGATCGCTGGTTAAAGCGTGCAGGGCTCGATTATTGGGAAGGAGTCAACGTAACCATAGCTGACCACCTAGACGACGTTTTGAAGGAAGCCAAAGGCACCCCCTACTTTTTCTCCAGCAAAGCAAAAAAGTTCTATACAGATGCTCATTATGGCCCTAATGACTTGCTAATTTTTGGATCTGAAACCACAGGACTACCTGAAGGGCTGAAGGATGAATGGCCGGAGAACTTTCGCAAAATTCCAATGGTGGAAGCACAACGTTGCCTAAACCTAGCAACATCAGTTGGCATAGTTGTTTATGAAGCATGGCGCCAACAAAACTGGTCTCTCAAGGGCTCCAGCCGCACACGCGCCGAAAGCATATAACCACGGATGTAAACCCATATGCGTTAAGCTAATTATCGCATATGGGTTTACATCCGTGGTTATATGCTTTTCGGCGCATGCGTGGAGCGAAAGCGACGCCAGTCTCAAGAATCCAGATTTACAAGCCGAAGCTAGGATGTAGCCCCTACTAAGCGCATAAGGGATTCTTTATCTTTAAGACCGACGACCCGATTCACTTCCTTACCATCCTGAAAAATAATTATTGTGGGGATGGAAGTTACTTGAAAGGTCGCAGTTGTCTTTTGAGCAGCCTCAATATCGAGTTTACCAATTTTAATTTTGCCCTTAAGCTCATCAGCTAGTTCGTGAATGATGGGTTCCATCATGCGGCATGGTCCACACCAATCAGCAAAAAAGTCGACTAGTGTTGTGCCTTTCGCAATTTCAGTTTCAAAATTTTCGTCATCTAAATGGACGAGTGCATCGCTTGCCATGTTTGACTCCTATGTTGTCAGATGATGTTTCCATTATCGCATGGACAGGGATTTTTGAGTAGTGTGGGATGGCTGAACGAGGATATCAGCTCATCAAGGTAAAAATTCTATTTTTGAGGCGCGTCGAAATAGATCTTTGGTCTCTTACAGCTTTACGTGTCGCATCTATCCATGCGTTGAGCGTACAGGCCACCAGATTATGGACCATGTGAGCCCCTGTCGACGCCCAAAGAGATCCTGTAATCTCGTATAAGGAACATTCCACAAAAAAGGTGCTGACACCTAAATAAACGACATGTTTCCGCGCTTCGGATTCTCCCAAATGTGCCGCACCGAAACAGGCGGAAGTCAGCGCCATACGAACTAACGGAGACGTGATCCAAACGACTGGGTGAGCGCTCAGGCCTCTTTGAATTAGAACCTGAAATAGCACGCCTTGCAACCACTTCAGTCCGTTTTGCAAACAACCTCTAAACACACACTCTTCCAATATGGGAAAAGCCATGTAAGTCGGAAGATGGTTTACTATATCCTTAAATATCGATCTTTTGGAAACGGTGTCTCGATATTTCCAGAAAACACGACTTACCCGACATAACCCAGGCCAATTACTATAACTCATGACTCCAATGAAACCAAAGCAAGACCCAAAAACAAAGCTGTTCGTAGGCTTTTCCGATGCCCAATCAATGGTCGAAAATGCAACACTGACCAACTGCTGAAATAAAGCGCTGGTTTGGATAAGCTGCACGATGAAGCTACAACTGGTAACAGCAGCCGTGGCACCCCCAACATAAAAAAACCCGCCAATTGCAGCCGCTCCCACTAAGCCGAAGGTGGCGACAGTCAAGATCTCACAAGCACGAAATTTCTCGTTATTTGAAAAATAAAGGTGATCACTAACAGCCAAGTTCAAAATATGCACGTAATTCCATCAACAATTTACTAGGTGATACATTATAACACGTTCAAACCCGACTTGCTACCCAATGCTGTCAACTTAAATAAAATAGTTGTCTTGTAGTCTTGATTTAGCGATGTTTTCTCCAAAAAAATGGAGA
>CAYTFC010000111.1:0-8537 GCA_964436955.1 uncultured bacterium
TCTGATATATCGCTATGAGCGCTAGATGAAGTTTTGGTAGCAATCAGGGTCTAAGTGAAGATGAACAATCTGTCAAAGAATCAACTCAATTGGCTGACACTCCCCTCTCCAATGACAACACCAATGAGCCTAGGGCCATACGTATTCTTTCTGATGTTGCTGAGGCAACCTATCAACTTAGAAAAATGGATACTGATGAGCATTGGAGTGGTACTGGAAGACGCCATTCATTCGAAAACCTGGCCTCTGGAAAGTACATCCTTATGTGTGAGGCTCCCTCCTTTCTTAATAACGAAGGCCCTAAGATCTTTGAAATCGACGTGGGAACAGAGCAAGATAGCTTTATCAACATTTCCTTTCTTTCTCAAATATAGTTAATTAGCCACATTAAGACTCGCTCGTCTTGAATTTTTTCATATACCTATATCATGAAAACTGGTGGGCTCCCTATCTTATTCAACTAAATTTCTTATGCTAAAAAGTGGCAATTTCGGTAAGATAAGCATGCCGACTTACTTCAGCTATCGGCT
The DNA here is from genome assembly GCA_964436955.1 of uncultured bacterium. Taxonomy (GTDB): domain Bacteria; phylum Chlamydiota; class Chlamydiia; order Chlamydiales; family JAJFMA01; genus CAMFKD01. The sequence continues at coordinate 531 of CAYTFC010000111.1, forward strand.
TTTTAGGATGATCATGGCCTCTGGTGTCACAACGATTCGAGTGGCTTCCATCATTATTTTTGTCTCTTCCATCTGCTTGATAACAGCCTCATTTTTCCGTCAAAACGACCTTGATGCGGTGGCTATCGATGACAGCGCTGGAGCGGATCCCTTTGTCCAGCTCATTCTCGACCGTGCAGCCACATGTGTGGCGCATTCGCAAAGCTCGGCTAAGGAAGATCTTCTAGAAATGATCGAAGCTATTCAAGAAGAAGGTTTCTATATTGAGACAGGTCCGACCGAACTTCGAGGGAAGTTTATGGCCGTAACGCGTTTGTTGACCCAGACACTAAATCAAGCATTTTCCAGGAGAGAAGTGATTGAGCCAATAGGTATTAGCCATGGCTATTGCCCCCCGTCTTCAATCTGCGTAAAATCTAAACCCGCCCCCTGCATGTGTTTGTGTACGAATAAAACCGCTGCCCAAGTTGCCCACGAATATCTCTCGGCGGGGGGGCTGTTTCTAGTTGTATATCCGCGGGAAGGATTGAAGTTACAGCCCAACGCTCGCCAAGAAGCTTATGCAGCCAACTGCAAGAAATTTCCCTCACTCGTTAATTGGGAACTTACTACAGAAGACTACGACGCAGAAATGGTAGGTGTGACTTTTATGTTCCAAACGAATAATGGTAGTCCCTACGGCCTAAGCTTCAAATTAAGACACGCTAAAGAAGCCCACGAGGAAGCTGAATGGGGCGTATGGTTCGGAAGTCTAGATTCGAATGCCATCGTTACTGATCGCATCGAGACTGTTTGCCATCACTTGGAGGTCATCGGAGGGCCCGTGCTGTAGCCTACGCGTTCGGCCCGATTCTTACATCGGAACTGTTATTCGTTACATCAAGTTTTTCCCTGTAATCACACTACCGCCGAAGACCATCCTATTTACCTTGTTTATTTTTTTCAAACTCGCAATTTTGTTATGCGAGAGACGTGTTACAGGCCCAAAATTTTCTGTCATTGTGTTCCTGATTTTGTTATGCAGGTGACAAACGTGAAAGGAAAAAGGAAATGCATTGCCGACCGCTTGGCTTATCACTCATCTTTCTTACTTTTTCCGGATGTTCGGTGGTACAACGAATGCATTGCGCGGTAGAAAGTAGCATCGAAGCCATTGAGTGTAATTGCATCGCCGTTGAAGCGAGTACTTGCACCATCCAGCGAAACGAGAAGATGGTTAAGTCTGACAATGACACAATTGAACGCAGCAGCCATGTCATCAACTCTAATAGCGATGCTGTTACAACTTCTTCGCGTGTCATTGGTGAAAACGCGGAATGGGTGAATAAAGCTTCTCAAGCCATTGCTCACAATCGCGATGTTGTGATGGAGACCTCGAAGGCTATTCAACAAAACCTAATAGCAGTCCGTACTAGCACTAACGCCATTTTAGAAAACGCTCAGGCAATATCTAATTCCACAAAACTCCTATCAGACTTAAAACCCTCAGATACCGCATTGGCTATCGGCGCTGTAGTCCTAGTAGCGCTATGGGCAACTCCCGCGGTGATTGCAGGCATGATGCTAATGACACGACGCATGAGAATTCGCAGCCGCCCAAGTTAATTAACCAACGGTACTATGCAAAAACCATCAGACCCAACAAATAAAATCATCGTCGATCGCGACCTCTTTAGGCGTACCTCGCTGATTCCAATACTAGCATTAGTGGGACTAGGCGCTGACGGTCTATCGTCCTCATGCTATGGCCCAGAAGAAGCCTACTTAGCATTAGATGCCTATCCGCATCTAATTATCATCGTAGCACTTATGTCAGTGCTAACCATTTGGGTGATTAGTACCAGCTATGGTCAGATTGTCGAGCTTTTCCCACGGGGCGGCGGGGGCTATCTAGTTGCTAGTAAATTGCTATCACCCTTCGCTGGTCTTGTTTCTGGATGTGCATTACTGGTCGACTATGTACTGACTATTACGATTTCCGTGGCCGCAGGGGTCGATGCGCTGTTTAGCTTAGCGCCCTCCTATTTAAGCTTTAGCCTGGAAACGAAAATTTTTGTTATTGTTGCCTTAATGCTACTGAATTTAACTGGTGTTAAAGAATCTGTATTTCCATGGATTCCGGTTTTTATCCTATTCTGTGTTACCCACTTGTTCGCATTTGCCTGGAGTATTTTTCATCATTGGGACGCTGCGGCCACCGTACTAAATTCAACAGTAGTGGAAGTGAATGCAGCTGTTTCTAACTTCGGTTGGGCTGGCTTGGCAATGCTGCTCATGCGATCCTTTACGATGGGCGCTGGAACATTTACCGGTATCGAGGCCGTGAGTAACGGGATGAGCATTATTCGCGAGCCAAAAATTAAAAATGCCAAAAAAACCATGACATATATCGCAATTGCCCTCTCTGTGGCCGTTCTTGGGCTCGTGATCTCCTTCCTGCTTTACAACGTGGGGCCGCATCGTGGCGAAACAATCAACGCAGTGCTTTTAGGTAAAGTGGGAGAGGAAATCGGCGGGACCCTTGGCCAAAACTTTCAAGCCATCGCTCTGTTTTCGGAAACCGCGCTACTACTGATAGCAGCCGAAACGGGCTTTTTGGGAGGCCCACAAGTTCTTAGCAACATGTCACTTGACCGCTGGTTTCCCCATAAATTTGCCTCCCTTAGCGACCGCTTTGTGATGCGGCATGGCGTGCTACTAATGGGAGCTACTGCTGCAGGAGTCATGATTTATACGCGCGGAATAGTTAGCACCCTAGTGATCCTATATAGCTTGGCTGTATTTATTACCTTCACCCTTTCTCAGATGGGCATGGTCCTTCATTGGTGGCAGGAACGTCATGAAGAACGTCATTGGAAGAAGAAAATAGCCATCAATGGATTTGGAGCCCTCCTAGCTGCCGGCATACTCACATCAATCATTGTGATTAAGTTTAAAGAAGGCGCATGGATCACTGTGGTTACCGTGGGTGTTCTCGTTTGCATTGCCCTTGGGATACGAAAGTACTACACATTGTTTCTTAATCGCCTTTCCAAGATCAACAGAATTATTCCTGCATGTCCTGCCCATCTCATGCGCGTGCCGGGAGGCCCTCCACCACAGCATACAGCTGTCATGATGGTAAGCGGTATTGGAGGACTTGCGCAGCATGCAATGGCTAATGTCTTACATCTTTTCGGAGCCACCTTTGATCACTACGTCTTCTTGCATGTCGGTATATTAGATGCTGGTAGCTTCAAGGGTGAGGCAGAAGTCGACGCTCTCCAGCGCTATGCATTGCATGAATCCGGTAAGCTTGTAAAGCTGATGCAAGATAAGGGATATAGCGCTGAGGCTATGGTTGCTTTGGGCGTAGATGTTGCGGACGAAGTCGAGAAACTGGCTAGTCAAGCAATTCAAAAATATCCAAACTGTGTCTTTTTGGGGGGACAGTTGGTCCTTCCCAAAGAAACTGTGCTGTCGCGCTGGCTGCATAACCAGACTCTCTATGCCATTCAAAGACGGCTCTATGAGCAACAATACCCTTGCCTGACAATGCCAATCTATTTCAAATTGCGTGATGAGAAAATGATGTCATTGAATCCTTTCTATTGGCATTTTGACCTTATTCATACCCATCCGCGGTTTCATTTCACCGCTTTTCATCTCAAAAAAACTAAGCACGAAGAAGAAAATGAAGAAAAAAAGAAGGACTAAAATGCACTCAGTCCTTCTTTAGATTAGAACCGGCTTTCAGTCCTTATCTTCTTTTTCAGCTTTGGCGGCTTCTTGCTCGCTAGCAGCTTGCACTTCAGAAATCGCAGCTTTAAGGAATTCGATTTTACCACCATCGACCATCTTAACAATCACAGTATGCTCTTGTACCTTAGAAATCGTTCCAACAATGCCCATCGCTGTGACACGATCGCCTTTTTTCATTTTATCTCGATTTGAATCCATTTCCTTTCGACGCTTCTGCTCCGGACGCCACAAGATGAAATAGAAGAACAGAACGGCAATACCCACCATGATAAGGGTTTGATACAACCCCTGATCACGTGGTGGCATGGGAGTTTCCACGTCTGCGGCAAATAGACCACTTGCCATAAAACAGCATAGAAAGGTGAAAAAGGCGGAAAGTCTTTGCATGATCACTCCGGATAGATTTGGCAAATACGCTGATAAAATTCCTGTAACGTTCCTTGACGAATAGACTGGCGCAATTGTCGCATAAAATCGAGATAAAAAGCGAGATTCTGTAGCGACACTAATGTTAGTCCGGTGATTTCGTCCACATTGAGAAGATGACGTACATAAGCACGACTGAATTGAGATGCATACGAATCGAGCTCAGGATCCAAAGGACTGAAGTCCGTGGCGTAACGTCCAGCTTTAATAGAGATCTTTCCCTGCCAGGTGAACGCAGTTCCATTTCGCGCATTGCGTGTCGGCATCACGCAGTCGAACATATCTATGCCACGCATCACAGCTTCCACAATATTGCGCGGGGTTCCTACTCCCATCAGGTAACGGGGCTTGTCCTTAGGAAGATATGGTTCCGTTGCTTCGATGGAGGAATACATCATTTCTGCAGGTTCACCGACCGACAGTCCACCAATAGCATAGCCCTCAAAGTTCATAGCACCAAGAGCTTGCGCGGATTGCTGTCGCAAATCGGAATGTACGCCACCTTGCACAATGCCAAATAATGCTTGATGTGATCCCAAAGTATAGTTGCGGCATTTCGCTGCCCAAGTTGTGGTACGTTCCACAGCCGCCTCGACATCCTTCTTCTCGCAGGGATAAGGAGGACATTGATCAAACGCCATGACAATATCCGATCCAATGGCCTTCTGAATGCTCATGCTTTCTTCTGGTCCCAAAAAATGTCGAGAACCATCGATATGTGACTGAAAAAAAACACCTTCAGGCGTGATCTTATTAAGCGCTGAAAGTGAAAAAACCTGAAAGCCACCTGAATCCGTCAGAATAGGGCGTGTCCATCCCATAAAGCGATGGAGACCACCGGCTTTTTCCAAAATTTCAGCCCCTGGCCGCAACATTAGGTGGTAGGTATTCCCCAGAATAATCTGAGCATCAATATCTTCTAACTGTCGATTAGTGAGAGTTTTAACAGAGCCTCGTGTTCCAACAGGCATAAAAATAGGAGTGTCTATATCGCCATGAGAGGTGCTAATTTGACCCAATCTTGCTTTAGAACTTGTGTCTACTTGTGACACGGTAAAACGAAACGACATCACAAAACCTCTCTAATTAATACAGCAATATTTTCTATGTGAACGGTTTGCGGAAATTGATCTACCGGCTGTACGCTTTCGACGCGATAACCTGCTTGCATAAGAAGTGCGATGTCCTTAGCTTGCGAATTTGGATTACAGGAGACATAAAGAATGCGCTCTGGACTTAATCGTAAAACATGATTGAGAGCCTTCTCACCCAGACCAACGCGGGGTGGATCGACAATCACTAAGTCTGGGGATGGAGCCTGTAATTGATCCAAAACCTTTGCTACATCCCCTGGAAAGAAATCAATATTGTGAATACCATTTTGTGCAGCATTTACACGCGCATCTAAGACAGCCTCGTGCGAAATTTCAATACCAATCACTTGCTTGACAAATGGGGCTGCCGCCAATCCAAGAATCCCAGTTCCGCAAAAGAGATCATATACAATACTATCAGAATGTAACTGGGCCATCTCTATAGCTTTGGAATAAAGTCTCTCCGCTTGCTTCGTATTGGGTTGAAAGAAAGCCGAAGGACTCACCTTGCATTGCAAAGGTTGCGCTCTTCCATCCAAATGCAAATACTCTCGAAGGTGGTCGGGACCGCTAAGAAGAATTTCGTAAAAACTTGTAGGGGTTCCTTTAACAGCTTGCTGAATGCGTAGAAATAGAGAAAGATGCGAACCCTGTAATTCAGGCTTAATCAGTTGCATTGCTTCTACCCAAGCATCAAGCTGCGGACGACTTAAGGCAAAGTCCGGATTCCCCGATACCGTCAGCATCACAAGGCGGTCACCAGTATGGATACCTTCCCGCACGATAAGTGTACGCAAGCTCCCAGTATCGCGATAAGGATGATAGGCCGCGAGTTGAGATTTATCCCACCAGTCTCTAGTACACTTAATCGAATCAATAAACCAAGGGGACACAAGATGGCATTCTGTTAAATTCAGTACCCGAGATCTCCCCCCCAACATCATCAATCCTAGGAAGTGCTCTCCAGATGCATCGGAAGAAAAAGAAAATTCCATCTTATTTCGGTAATACCAAGGAGGCTCACAACCGATAATAGGAGCTATCTGAGTCTCTAAAGCGAGCCCCTCAAAGGCAGCACGCACGTTTTTTTCTTTAAGTGCTTGCTGTTGTACGTAAGGAACATGCTGCCAGCGACAACCTCCGCAAATAGAAAAGTGCTTGCAAAGCGGTTCTTCACGGTCCTTCGATGCCTGCAGTAGAGAAGTCATTCGGCCTTGATAACGGCCCTTTCTCTTACGGTTAACAGCAACCTCTACGCTATCACCCGGCATGGTAAATGGAACTTCGATGTTGTCTGCAAGGCCAAATCCATCCTTGCTATAGCTCGTTATTGCGGCCTCGAGGATGCGTGGCTCTTTATGCTTTGCCATGTGGTTTGCTCCGGAAAATGGCCAAAGCATACCACGCCAGTGGCTAACAGAAAAGGGAAAGCATCGCGCCTTATCAAACTAGAAAGGGACCTAATAGACAAAAAAAAGGGAGGCCAAGGCCTCCCGAAGCTTTTTCCCTTAGAGAAAGAGTCCTAGAAACGAGCTCTTCTGCTCTTAGCTTGCTTAGCTGTTGAACGCTTCACAGCCATTGGGCGTGGACGTGCAGTTGATTTTGCTTTTGTCTTCACAGCTGGCTTTTTCTTAGCAGCAACAGTCTTTTGAGTCACAGCCTTAGCTGGTGTTCTTGTAGCTACAGCCTTAGCTGGTGGCTTTTTGGAAGCGACAACTTTAGCTTTTGGTGCAGTCTTCTTCTTGGCAGTAGCTGCTGGACGACGGGTTCCCTTGGTCTTTCTTTCTGTGACGATGGATTCTTTACGATATCGTTTCGCGATTTTCTCCAGGGATACAGTGCCAGTACGTACGCGCTGAGAAGCAGCTTTGTTACCACCAACAGCTTTTTCCAGGTCAGACTGGATAGAGCTGAGAAGGTTTTTCATTTCATTAACAGTTGAATTTAATGCCATATGAGGGGCTCCTCTAAGTTATAGTTCTTGACGTCTTTACAAATAATGACGCCCAATTTATTGCACAAGTTTTTTTTAGACTCTGTGTCTTCGACTTGCTATTGCTAATCACATCGCTATCGATTCTGACACTACCCTAAGCCCAAAAAATCTCCCTAATCTCGCAACAAACCTCATTATAGATAATACATCAATACCAGACAACAAAAAATGCATAGAAGTTGAAAACAAATCCATTTTCAGCATAGTTGTCGACACCTTAAGATAGCCTTAAATGCATATCGAGCCATTTAATTAATTATACCTCTAAAACATACTGAAGAGTCTATTTAACCCCTTAGATTACCACTGAAACAAGCTCGTTTAGAGATCAAAAGTTCAAGCAATAGCTGTGCTTTACTTTTCCCTATTTTCTTCATATGATGGATGTCGAAACGGTGCGCTATTACATAAAAATGACATAAACTTGACTGTTGGACGGTTGAATGAAGCCCACAAACTTATGGCGATGCTCCCCCCTTTTTATGACATCGTTTGCCGCCCTTTTTAGTATTAACATCACTTCTCCATTATTTGGTTCGCAATCCATTCAAGAAGTGATCTTTAAAGGCCAGCAGGCGATGGAAGTGCTTTCATATCAAGAAGCAATCGCCGCGTATGAGAAAGCTCTAGAGCTTTTAGAAGATCTTCCCGACGAGTCCGAGCTGCACACAAACTTGTCAGAAGAACTATGCTTTCGTATAGCGGATGCACAGTATGCATATGGACTCTATGCTGAAGTTGTGAATATTC
>CAYTFC010000112.1:0-8208 GCA_964436955.1 uncultured bacterium
GCCAATTTTTCTGACTTCTAAGAATCGTTCTTGCTTTTATTCTAGCATCGGTGTCAAAGGCAAGGATCCATAATACTCTGTATAGGGCTCCAGTAAAATCCTGATCTTTGGACGTAAAGGGCGCAGAACGGAAATTTAGCCAAATGCGAAGGTCGAGTAAGTCTTCTTCTGTTGATTCTTCGCGTAACAAGCTATTAAGTATCTGAGTGGCGCACTTTTTAACTTCTAATAATAATTTGTCGTAATCATTAGTCATATTAAAGTATGCGCTTCCAAGATCGGGTTGAAAGGATTCAGTTAGTTTATTTTTAAATTTTGTGATTTTAACTTTTCGCTCACTGACAATGCTAAAATTGTGTTTTTTTAAAGTTTGCTTACAATTGCTATCTCCTTTTTTGTAAATAAAGTAATCTTTTTTGTTTTGAGCGAAATATTCATCTAAAATGAATAATTCCTTCTCTTCTGATTCTGTAAGCCTTATTTCTATTGGTATGTTATTTTTTAATCTATAATATTTAATCAGGTAAGACTGAAATTCTTTACTCCTTTCTTTCATTAGTGGCAAAACTTCTATTCCAGATGTTTTAGATAGATTATTAAATATTCGTAGTGCTAATGCATAATGACTCGCAAATGAGCAATGTATATTAAATAGAATGCATAAAAGATTAGAAAATTCTTTTTTGTTTGTTACTGATAGCTCGTAGTTGTTTTTTATTAAAATTGATGTTGCTTTTAAGAACTTTTTGTCTTCTAGATAAAAAAGGGCAAGCCGGATTGAGTTCTCAGTTGTCGATGCTAACAAATTATTATTATTAATTTTGAATCGAATTGGAGCTTTTGTGAAGCAATTGATATCTTCGAAAACCGCAAATTTGTTGTTTACTTGGTCATCCGAATTGAGAGGTTTCAGAATAATATATTCACGATTCAATTCTGCCTTGGTAAATAGATTCTTAGGTGTGTCAAAATCGAGCTGATGGCCAGGGTATTCGTTACACTCTAAAATAAATTGTTCCCCATGCTTTATGCAACGGAAAGTAAGGTGAAAGTTCTTTAAAATGACGCGGCTGAGGACCCCTTCTGAATTAACCCAGATCAAAGGCTCAGCTGATTTGTTCAAATCCAGCGCCTTTGTTAAAAAATTACTTTTATCAGGGGGGACGAAGTAGCATTTATGAGAGGGGCTGTAGATCGTTGTGTTACCCCTTGCGTCAACGTTTACCACACACATTAGCGATGTGTTGTAAACGAGAAAGTCGTGGTCCCCATTTGCATTTTTGGCTAACAAAACTTCTATGCTACCTGGTTGATTACATGCTCGTTGATACGCAGCAACGAGCTCTTGAGGAAAGCAATTATGCATTGGGTGCGACGCAGAGTAATATTCGTTTGACAGAAGCGCCTGCAAATCTTCTGGGGAACAATTATCGTCTCGCGCTATCGCTTTGATTAATACGGACCGATGGAATTTTAAAACTTTGTCCTCACCGTTTTTGAGGAACAGAACAAGGCCATCCATGCATACGTGAGCACCATCAACTAATTGCCATTTGATGTTATGAGCAGCTTCTTGCAGTATCCACTGGAGCAACGTCTTTTGCCGGAATGTTCTAGAGCTAATAAATATTATATCAATTTCCGAAGAATTTATCTCGATTCGCGGAATCGAGCCCTCTAGAACCAATTTGACGTGACCATTACAGATGGCGTTGTCGTCCTCGCTACTGATGAACCAGTTCATATTCTTGGAAGTAACTATCCCTAAAAGAGAGACAACGTTGTCGAGATAATCAGATGGAAGGTTAGTCGTTGTCTGCTTTAAGCTACAAATACAAGCTTTTCCAGCGTTTGCAGTGGCATCATCAAAATCTTCTAACATCACGTTTATGTGTTTTTGGCATGCGATAGCAAGTGTGACAATGGTGGCTAAAAAGCAAGGAGATTGTGTTCCATTCTTTTGATAGCTCATGCATAAGACAAGTTGATAGAGATTATCAGGAAAAGATTGATGTTGATCCTGTAGGCATTCGAAACTTCTTAGTCTAAAGATAGCCTTTAACCATTGCTCAGGTTGAAAGTCCAAATCAATAGTTGCATAGTGAGAGGATTTTTGGAAAATTTCGAAAATATAGAGTAGTGAACTCAGGTATGATTTTAGGATTTTATTGTCAAAATATTTTATATGATTTTGGACGGTTTGCACGATGTCCCTTAAACCTTCTGCACCAGCTGTGCCAGACCCCTTTAAGTCATATTCTAAAGACGTTGTTTGTATGTCTGGTTGATAAGTAAGCAGGCTGTCCAAGTGAAGAAATCGATACTCTTTCACTAACTTACAGAAGTTTAGGGCGAATTGTGGCAAGCGTATAGCCGGAATTCCTGTTATGGGCTCTGTAATAGTTAAATTCGCATTGTGCTGTTGGAGGCGCCTGGTGCTTTCGCTGAAGGGAACAATTTTTGTTAGAAATTTCCTAGGGTTTTTGATCGGAATATCCTTTTTTGTTTTTTGTAATTTAACAACCCCTTTATTTCCCTGTAAGGCGTATGTGGGAAGTAATTCTTTGCCGCTCCAAGCTTTTGGCGCATTTATGAAAAATTGAAGTAGGTAAGCCTTCCACAAGCCCCAAAATGCTTGGGGAAGAACTGACCGCGTTGAAAAAACTTTTTCGTATCCTTCATCATTATATTTATTAGCGGGACGAAGACAGTCAATGAGTTCTTTTTTAGGATCATTTTTACTGTCTATTAAAAATGTTCCATCTTGATAGTCAAATGCGCAAAAAGGCTGCTTATTGTATTCTAACGTTCGGTACCGTTGCAAACTAGCTATACGTGCAGAGATTGTAGGGCCCTGGCAAACGGGAAAAATGCTATGTTGTAGTTCATTTATGTTCCCCCAAGGGAATGCCTGGAAATGATATTTTTCCAAGACGGATTTTGCCTTGGGAAGGCTTGTAAGTGTCAGCTCATAAAGTAAAGCTAGGATATAGTCTAGAACCAGAGCTTTTGTCAGCGGGGAAGAGGTACTAGAAATAATAAATCCCATCAAGTTCAGCAGGCCTGCCACATGTTCTTCTACGGAGGTCTTAATGTCCTTACAGTTTTCAATAGAAGGTAAAAATTCTAGCACCCAGGTTAGCGGTAGGTTAAAGATAGGTTTAAGGTTTAGGTAATAGTCTTTAGGATTATCGAAGAGATTAAAAGCACCCCTTACAAGTGATTGAGCAAAGCATTTATTATGCCGAATTGCGAATTTTGGTTCAAAAACTACACGTTTATCTAGATTAGGAAAATTTGGGATTGTATTAACGACATGAATACTGTTCAGATTCACATTTAAGTTCTGCTTAGGATTTGTTTTTTGTGTGGTTGGTTTTGAGTTCTGTTGCCCCAGCTTTTTAAGTAGCGCCACAGAAATGACTAGATCACCGCTGGAAATAAAGTTCTCGATTTTTAACAACAAGCGTCCTTGATTGGCCAGAGCACCTTGCAGGAGTAGCTTTTCTTGTTCAGACTTTTGTGAAGTTAGGGACGCCATCCTTGTAATCGCACTCAAGCAAATGCGTAATTTAGACACACAAATAGTCTTCTCGTCCGCGATGCAAGTTTTCAGATATGTCAGCAAAACCTTCCATGAGCAGGTACCAGAGACTTGTCCTTTGATCAGTTGAAATTTAGATGGATTTTGGTCGTTTAGGCCCGACAAATTAGCCTGAGCAGCTGTCATGATGTTCACATAAAGATCTCTATCGCTAAATGGAGTTCCGCCTGGAGATGGGTAAACCTTAAGGCCAAGGAGTCGCTTATAGAATGTGGTGCCGTTGAGCACTGTAGGAGGAACAATAAACTGACAGTAAGGAAGGAAATAATCTACGCCTTTGATCTTATAACAAAGATGTTGATCTAAGCCTTCACCAGAATTGATTATTTGTACTTCATTCGTGTGGAACACCCTTAATAGTAGTGCATGGCAGTTTTCAGTAAAGGACCACCAGCCAGAGGGGATTAAAGTGATTTTGTGAGACTTCAAATCCTTAACAATATCTTTTGCTAAATGCTCCAGGTCTGCATCACATTGCTTAGCGACCGCCGCTTGCGTTTTTTTGGAAGATTTGCTCCACTTGTTGTTAATATCGTTTATCCTTCGTTCATAACCGAGAGCACTACTGATTTCGCGATGGAGAGTGTCGAAGGAATCTTTATCCAAAACGCCATCTCTAAATAGCACTTGTAGAAAATGGGACATTGTTTCTAAAGCGAGATCAAAGGCATGCCCTTCATAGCCACTATCCGTTAAATCTGCGTCGCAAAGAATGTGGGCACACATCTTAAAATCCAAGTTTGGAAACGCATCGTCAGCATAACATTCCTGCGCTAGATCCCCAATCACGCTCATAAGGTTATCATAGGCGGCATTGCATTCTACTGATTGGTTATCAAAATTTTTGTTCGCTCTTAAACCGGCAAGGATGGCTTTTTTTGCCTCAATAGATGAGCGTGCTACTGTGTGATGCTCTAGGCAACTCGTTAGGTTTGGTATGCTCATCAGACTGATCGTGTTTTTTAACCCCTCCCAATCCTTTGCCTTTAGTTTATCTATAGCGCCACTAAGAGAAACTTCAGTAAGATTAGAAAATTTGTATTGATTCGGATTATTATCTGTTATGTGCATGCTTAATTTCTTTTTTTATTTATTAAATATCATATTTATGACATATTTTTTATTATTTTACAATATTTAGCGTTGATATGTATAAATTTTAGAACGAGGTGGCATTTGATTTTGGACCAGGTCCCATTCGTCTTTGGGCTACTGACGTCGATCGTTCCGTTCCTTTAAGCAACTATATTTGCAAAAACTATCGCAGCAATGGTTTGCCTAGCGAAAGAAAACGAATGGCAGGGAACGACTAATCGAGGTAGATATCAGGAGTGTAGCAATTTAGGCACACCGTACGCCATTCGATAGTCAACCGGGTTTTTAGATTCATAAAGCGTCTTATGGTACCCCTAGAACCTACTTTTTAGGTGGAGGAGCCCCTGATGCTGTTGTCGCTTCTTTCCGGCGCTTACCTAACGTTGTTGCGCTTTCACGCGCTTTGCGGAATGCAGCGTACATCGGACTGGTTTCATAAGGAAAAATTCTTGATGTCAGACTTTGCTGTCTCCAGGTTCTCATAGATTTATAGAAGCTCTCGGCTTCAGGAAGATTTGGCACTGTTTGTAATTTCTTAACTACTTTTGGCCAAACAACCTCTTGAGGGGTTTCGTCACAATTAAAAATAGAACAACTCCCCACAATCAAATCTATATCGTCCGCGCTTGGAAGGTTTCCAATGTGCTCCACCATTTTACCTTTTGCTGTAACTAAGGCTAAGTTCCAATCCGAACTTATTTTTTGTGAGCCGTTGCGCATCCACAAACGTACTCGATCTGCTTCTGGTAGGCTTAAAAAAAGACAAGTGGATTTTCCTTGGGAATTGGAGATGTGTAAGAATAATTCGATTTGAGCAAAATGCATCCGAGTTAAATGGCGTTTTGTTTCCAAGACCTCGGAAGAATCAGAGTTACAGCATATACCGTAAAAGAAACCAGGATTGGGTTCTATCGTATTGATGAAGTTTTTGGTTGTCAGTATGTGATCAAATATTTTAACAGGAACTACGTTGTTCAAACTGTTAAAAACAAGGAGTTGATTGTTTGAATGGGACAAAGATATCATCTCGAGAGTTTTCTCTGCTGTTATGATTGTTGATAAATGTTCATCTGTAAACATTTCAGCTGGATTCCAAAGTTGTTCTTGATAGGGCTTTGATAGCTGATCACAAAAATTTAATCTCGCCCTTTCCAGAACTTGTTGCTCTTCTACGGAGGTATTTATTGCTTTTTGCTGTAAGTTCTCAGTGCTTTGGGTCGACGTAAGACGATCAGTTTGTTGTGCAAGGTAGTTTTGCAGCGACTCAGGTAGGGGGGGCGAAGCCAGCGACTCTGATGTTGGTATTGGTAATTTTTTTATGAATTCCGCAAGTATTTCAGCACCGCTTTGTTTTGGTAGTGTTGGATTCCCAGTTTTTAAATAGTCATCATTTCTGTTTAATTCTTGAAACAAATAAGACGATTTCTTGAACCAAGTAAGAAGTTCTATCCAATTCAAAGGTTTTACATTTTGTTTTATGCGGTCTACTAATGCATTCCGCCTGTAATAAGCTAAGTACTGCCCCTTAACACTAGCTAGCAGTGAGGCTTCTAATCCAAGATGTTGATGGTACATGCACCAATGTGCGAGGTTGTCATTGGTAATGGAGGCTTCGGGAGAAAGATTTAATTCACGCCTAAGCTTAAGTGCTGCACTTTGTGTCAGTCGTATAATGGCCTTTTGCCCATTCGGTCCTAGCTTGCGCATGCGCTGAGTAGCCTGTGCGAATAGATCAAAAGTGATTTCTTTAGGCAAAAACACGATAAGTGCTCGATCGTTCATTTGCGCAATATCAGCGCCACGAGAGTGACTATCATCGTAAATGGTAAAAGTGTCACGGGATGCTTGGATTTCTTCTGCTGTACCAATGGTACCATTACGATTTAATACTGATAATTTATCGGTATTAGAGGCGAAGAAAATAACTTTTTTGAATGATTGAGGTAGCTTTTTCATCCAACTTCTAGCGACATCTTCGCGCGATCGGCCCGCATAATAGGCTAACGGGTCAGCTATACCACTATGTGAGTCTCCAACATTAGCCTCTAATTCTCCATCGGGAACTACCTCAATCTTCACTACATTGGGATTAAGCAGCAGCTCCAAAAAGTCTAAATTAGTCTTCATATCGGGTTGTGCTACGATGTTGTAAGGGAGAAGCTCAAAGTTTGGCGTGCCGGACATGCCGTAGACCTCAGAGGCAATGGTGAGAGTGATATCATTGGAGGTGCTGTTGAGCAGTTTCATTTGTATGCGCATGCTTGGAAAGAGAATGATTTCAAGATACTGAATAATGACAGATTGTATGTGCCCTAAATCGTTGTGTAGTTGGGCTAATGAGTGACTATTTTCTGATTTCCAATCCTTGATAGATGTATTCGATGCTTCAGCATAAGCAAGGACTTCGGAAGGAATTTGAGAGAATTGCGAGGTTTCAGCGAGTCCTTTCCAGAGGGTCACGAGCTGCTGAAGTTGATTAGGTAGTAATCCTTTTTCGAGATAAACTAGAAGGATGCGATTAATTAAGATATCCTTATGAGAAAAGCTCGAAAGCGGGGATGGATTCATATTGCTATCGAATGGCACGACCTCCTCGGTTTTATCAGCACGATTAGGCGCTAATCCGTGATCGACATCTGTGCGAGCGCCAACGGCATGCGCGAAATAGCTCATCAAGTGTGCGTTGGCCAGCAGCACCCGTTTGCGAATGGGCTCGGAAAGCGATTGCAGCCATTGGCTCCAGTGTAACTTTTCATCGACACTAAGTACATCGGAGTTGAGAGCGATGAACTCTTGAAATTGTTTGATGTCTTTTTCGTTTAGAAGGAGCTCTTTGCCATAAGATTTAGCAAAATTTTCCTTCCAATTTTCCGATCGATTATTCCAGGCTTTTACGATGGCTTTTGGTACTTCCCAACGGAGGGGATCAAGTGGTTGTCCGAGACCTATATTAAATTTTACCTCATGTAATGGGTTAGTCAGCTCTTCAAATTCATCCATCACAAAGCGTGTTTTGTAGTGAAGAATACTTAAAATGTTCTCTAGTATGTGAATGACTTTGGCGTCCTCTTGCAGGTCATCAGGTAGCTTACCCTTATTTTCACTAACTTCTTTTACTCGTTGACACAATGTGTTGAATAGATTCTCTATTCTCTCCATGTAGCTTAGAAGTAAAATCTGTAATTGGTCGGCTGAGGTATAACAAATATCTCCCGTAGCTAAAGCTCTCTCTAGTACCTTTAAAAACATTTCAATTTGTCTTTTATTAGCATTGCGCGTAAACGCTAATTGATGAACTGTACGATCTGATGAAACTTGAGATAGGGTCTCGCGTGCATCCTGCAGCGTAGTGGGGAGCAGGCTTGGCGGAATGATAAACAAACACATCTTTTTCTCAGGGACACTGTCTAATAAGGCCCAAAGAATACTTAGAAATTTTGTCTTACCTAATCCGCAAGCGGCTTGCTGGACAAGCGCTGGCGCATTTAATCGTTCCTTAGTAACACGCG
>CAYTFC010000113.1:0-7996 GCA_964436955.1 uncultured bacterium
AAGCGAACGCACACCTTAAACTTCAATTCAACCTGTCCTTATTTGCCGCTTACATTCCTATTACGATTCTGGTGATTTAAATTACGAATTTATTCGCATCAGGGAATATCAGATCACGAAATGGAAGCAAAAAGCGGTAGTTGTGGTCCATAAAAGTCGCGATCTTCAAGAGGGCAATCATCAAAGTCTATTTAAAGAAGAATGTGATTCACTAGAATAAGCTGAGAAGTTTATTCCCGCAGATTTCTGTAAGAAATTTTCTTTTTTTCGCCAAGGATGGGAATATTGCTTAGGAAGCATGCATATTTATATTGAGGACATCGAGGGCTTGGGTTCTTCCATTGAGGGGCTAGGACCATCTCGAGAGGAAATTTTAAACCTATTCAACCAGTTGAACGTCATAAGAGTTATAACTGATTCTGTGCCACGGTGGTATGAGACGATGATCATAGTTTAAATCCGGCTTGCTACCTACATCCTAGCACTGACTCATTCATTTATTCCAGGTATTATGGCTGCCAAGCAAAAGCTCAACATTTTTTGTTACATGAAAGGGAATGAACCAAAAAACTAGCATTAAGATGGATCTCCCTATTTTTTATTTTAAACCAATTATTTTAGCCCATGTCAGATATTACGCTCATATTTCCAGACCAATTATTCCTAAACCATCCTTGCTTAGCTTCTGGACGGCAAATTTACCTTGTGGAAGAGTTTCTTTTTTATAAAGTCCAGCCATTTCACAAACAAAGACTAGTTCTCCTAAGATCTGCAATGCGCAGATATGCCGAAATGCTCCGCCAAGACCAGAATGAAGTCATTTATATCCCCTCAAAAGACCTCACACACCGCGGCGATTTATTCGATATGCTGAGTACAAGGCAAATCAAAAATATTTACGTCGCCGAATTTGCGGACGAATGGCTACATCAAGACTTAACAATAGGGGCTGAAAAATATGGATGGAACATCTATTTCGCTCCTTCACCCGGATATATCTGCTCCAATCAAGATTTAAAAACTTTTTTTGTCGGAAAAAAGCATTATTCTATGGCTCAGTTTTATGCCTATCAACGAAAGAGCCAGGATATCTTAATGCAGGGGCGAGGCCCTGTCGGAGGCAAATATAGTTTTGATACCGAAAATAGAAAAAAAATCCCCAATGGTTTTCCTATCCCTCCTACTTTCCTTCCGCCTAAAAACCCAGATACAGAAAAAGTGATTGCTGAGGTGGAAAGCGAATTTCCTGATGCTATTGGCGAAGCTGCTCCCTTTTTATATCCAACCACTCACAAAGAAGCTCATAAAGCACTCGAGCTGTTTTTAAATAACAAACTCGCTTTATTCGGCGACTATCAGGATGCCATACAGAAAGAAGAATCTTTTCTTTTTCATAGCATTTTGTCTCCAATCCTAAATATAGGACTTTTGACCCCCGCCCAAGTCATCCACACTGCTATTACTCATGCGGAAAAACACTCAATTCCGATAAATTCGCTTGAGGGATTTTTACGACAAATCTTGGGCTGGAGGGAATTTGTAAGGGCCTCATACCTACTAAAAGGATCTTTTCAACGCTCCTTTAATTTTTTTCATCACTATGACAAGATTCCTAAGAAGTTTTGGAAAGGCTCAGTAGGCATTTTGCCTATCGATACAACTATTAAGAGAATTTTAAAAACCGGGTACTGCAATCATATCGAGCGTTTGATGGTGTTAGGCAATTTTTTATTGCTCACAGAAACTTCACCGCACGAAATTTATAAATGGTTTATGGGGTACTTTGTAGATGCGTATGATTGGGTAATGGTACCCAATGTGTACGGGATGAGCCAGTATGCTGATGGGGGCGTTATTACTACTAAACCCTACATCTCAGCTTCAAATTATATTTTAAAGATGAGCAACTATCCTAAGGGGGAGTGGACGGAAATATGGGACGGCCTTTTTTGGCGTTTCCTTCAAAAACATCACGTCCTATTTTCTTCTAATCATCGTACAATAAACATGATGAAAATTCTAAAGAAAAACGAATTAAATATTATTCCAAAAATTCAAAAAGCGGAATTATGGCTGTCAGATTATAAATCTGACAACCCATATTAAGTAACGTTATTTTCTAAAATCAGGTACAATTGGCAACAAAGCTACGCTTTACCCATCATCATCCATTCCTCTAACAAGCGCACTCCATAGCCAGTCACGCATTTTGAAACTCCTTCTAGAGTCCAGGAAACGCCCCCAATATCAATGTGAGCCCAGCGAATCTTATCTGAAACGAAATATCGCAAAAACTCTGCAGCGGCTCCATTCTCTCCACAGCCCTCTGTTCCCATGTTTTTTACATCGGCTATAGAGGACTCCAGTTGTTTTGCAAAATACTCGCCCATGGGCAATTCCCATAACTTATCGCCCGAGATGTCTCCGGCCTCTAGCAAGCTTTTTGCTAACTCACGATTATTGGCATATAAGCCCGCGTATTCTGTTCCAAGGGAGGCAAACGTTTCGACCGTCAAGGTTCCCAAATCCAACAAGACTCTTGGATTCCAACGTTGTTGAGCGTAGTACAGACAATCCGCTAAAACCAATCGTCCCTCAGCATCGGTATTAAAGATCTCAATAGTTTTTCCAGACATGCTAGAGATAACATCCCCAGGTCGAGCAGCGCCGCCGTCAGGCATGTTTTCAACTAGACCAAGAACACCGATTACATTTGTTGTTGCTTTCTGCAGAGCTAAAGCTTTGATGACGCCGGCGACAACGCCCGCAGCTGCTTTGTCCCATTTCATATCGGCTTGAGCCTTTGCAGGCTTTAAGCAAAGACCTCCTGAGTCAAAGCAGACGCCTTTGCCCACCAGGACAATCGGTTCCTGGCCATCTTCTCGGCCCATCCACTTTAGGATGGCGACGCGCGGTGCATGACAACTACCTTTGCCCACAGCCAGCACAGCTGTCATGCCAATTTTCTCCAAAGCCTTTTCATCTAAAATTTCAACGGTGACCCCAAGCATTTCCAATTCCTTCACTTTTTCGGCATATGCCGCTGGAAACAGAACATTGGGCGGTTCCGCTGTCAGGTTTTTTGCATAAAAAAGACCTTCAGCGATAGCCCTGAACCGTTCAAACTTTTTTTGCAGCTCAGATGGGTCATTGCATAGGACTATGGCGAGCTCGAGATGTGCCGAAGTGTCCTTCTGACTTTTGTAGCGATCGAATGACCAGGAAGCAAGTAATAGCCCCATAATAACGTCAAGGGATTCAGTTCCTAAATTTCGCACATCGATCGTTATACTGCTCTCTACTCCTTGCCGGGCTATTTGATAGAGTTCCGTACCACATTGCTCTCGCTGTGATGTGGAAGAGCTCAATCTGTTACCTAAAAAGGCTACCAGCGTTCGCTGAGTTCCCTTGGATACCAATTGGATCAGTTCGACAATTTTTGCTGTAGGCTTACATGCAAAGTACTGAGCAAATGGTTCCATCTGATCGTCGTATACTAAAATAGCCTCCAGAGGCCGATCTTGTGTACTATTATTGCTAAACATTATTTCTATCATGCGATGACCCTACGTTGTTTTAGTTTATAAGTAAAAATGGGGGTGATGAGTGTCAGGATGCCTATCACCGCAAATCCCATTAAGTATCCTTCTACCTGAGCTGTTCCTTCATCAAAGCTCATTAGCTGACTAAGGAACCCGCTAAAGACATTTGCCAGAGCAAACCCCAACGTAACAATACCCATGGCGAATCCCGCAAGCCGTCTAGGAGCCAGTCTGTAAGCTGCAGAATAGACTGTTGGCCCAATAAAGAGCTCCCCGATACCCATCATACAGATAGCTGCGATCGAAAAACCGATTGGTTGCAGATTGTCTGCGGCTTGGAGCATTTCGGCCCCATTTAAAGTCCAAAATCCCGCGCTCAAAAAACAGAATCCTATGATCAGTTTCGTTGTATCTTGTAACGGGACACGTTGTAAAAATTTTGTGATGATGCCTCCAAATAGCAAAATGGTAAGTGGGTTTACGCTAATCAGCATGGGAGCGGGCACACTACCAAACATTGTATCGCGATTGACAAATTTTTCTGCAAACAATACTAGGGAAGAGCCCAGCTGCTCTTCACACGCATAAAAGATTGCTAGAAAGGCAATATAGCCGAATAGCAAAGCGAATTGGCTTCTAGCCTTGTACGCCATGCTTAGAAGGCTGCTTATGGTCGGATTGTTTCGTACCTGACTTTTTATAGGAATCAGTAATCGCCCGCCAAATGCCAATACGAGAAGGCCAATCATCATGCCTACGGCAGCAAGGCCAAAACCTGCGTGCCATCCATACCGATGCGCAACCAGCGTACATAGTATTGAGGCAAGAAAGCCTCCAACATTTATTCCCGTATAGTACAGGGTGTATCCAGCTTCACGACGTGAGTCTCCCTCCTCATAAAATGCGCCTAAAAAGGCTAGAATACTCGGCTTAAATAGAGCCGTGCCCCCCACAATTAACGCAAGTGAGAGGAAAAATGCTGTATTGGAATGCGTCAAAGCCAAGCATGTGTGGCCAAGAAGAATAATTCCTCCGCCCAAGGCAATCGACTTTTTAAACCCCAGCCACTTATCAGCTATGATCCCTCCAAACAATCCTCCAAGTTCGACGAAGGTAGTATAGGTCGCGTATAAAGAGAAGGTTTGGCTTTCAGTAAAACCTAGCTCTTGCACCATGTAGAGAACCAATAGAGCTCTCATGCCGTAATAGCTGAAGCACTCCCACATCGATACGAAATTTAAGATGTGCAGAGCAATGGGTTGCTTATTCTTCATCCCGACACCTCCTTTAAACTCGCGCAATAGATGTGGTCTAGATTGAATTGTGTGCTTGACAGATTTTGTCGACACAGCCATTTGACGTCTCTCAGCGCATCGTCATCCGCGATAAGTCCACTGTCACCGGGTGGCGTACGAGCGTACTGAGCGACCGTTGCTGCAGAATCGAGAACCATAGCCAACAAACCGTAGGTTTTGATTGTGTCTGCCAATATTACACCCTGCTTGACTTCTCCTTCTACGACCAAAATTGGTGTATCCAAGGGCTTGGATGCTATTTCAGCCGGGCTAAGCTGCTCTCCGGATGCATAGTCCATATAGACCTGCTGAGGTTTGCAGTCAGGGATCGTGATCCCGTTGTATGTTGTCTTGTTTTGAACTAAAACAAGCCCATCGTAGGTTCTAAAAACGGTCTCCATGGTATAGGCAGATGGCAAACAGGTAATGCCAAAACCGCGTTTTTCAAACTCTGATTGAAGTAAGCGATTGATGAGAGCATTTCTTGGCTCATTGGCAGAAATGTCCTTAGCCTTTCTGCGCATGAACAAAGCAGCTTTAGCCGACTCTTCAACTTGGAGATCTCGAATTAGCGTTTCTAGCTGTTTCTTTCCCATTGGCCCTTTGCGCAACCTTGATACATCGGTGACGGGCACCTCGATGCCATTTTTCATTTCAAAAGAATGAATGTTGTTCAAAAGTTTAAAGCGGAAAAGGCCCATTAGTTGACTCGAAACAGGTATGTTCGCATCAAGGCGACTCGCATAGCTGGCAAAGGATTCCCCCGGGTTAGCTGAAATGCCTTTCATTTGACAACCCAAGTTATTTAATATTTCTTGGGCAAGCTCGCTGACTCGAATGGCTTCTTCACGCAGTTGAAGGTCTTTTAATTTCTCCTGAACATCCAGTGCTGTGATCTGACATCCAAAGTTCCCGACTAACGCGTCAAATTCACGGTACTTTTGGGTTTTAATAGCCTCGCCCGCACTGACCGCGACGCCCAGCACTAGGGTGATGAGTTGCGTAAACTTCTCAACACCCTTATTTTTAAGTGGATTTTTTTTATCGAAAACACCCGCTGATTCATTATTGTTAGTTGCAATTAATGAAAATAAATTCTTACATGCGTATACGTTCATTTTATTTCCTAAGATAAATTTTAATAAACTTTTAATTTTGATTTTAATCTACTAAGCAAGAACCAGATTGAAAAAGACGCAGAAATAGTTTAATAAAACAATTCTACGGACTTAAAAAACGGGTTCAAAAGGCTATGTAGAAAAACTTATTAGCAATGGCTTAGATGGCAGCCAAAAAAATGGATATGATGATGAGAAAAGGAAGAAGAAATGAGGGATAAAGAGAGAGAGCAAACAGAAGACGACGGAGGTCGATCTAGTCCACCCGTGGAATTGGAATTTGTTTTGACGATGTTCATTTTTGCCTCTTTAACGTAAGTGTGGAAGGCTTTTATCTTTCGATAGGACGCCACCACACACAATTATATCCAAAACCGCAAATATATCCAAGAAAAAAAACACTAATCAGGTAACTGCCCCTTATAAAAATTAGCTTAACGCGTATGGGTTTTGCACAGTCCAAATTCACTACTTCAGGCCGCACGTGGTATAAAGGTTCATGGTGAGCTTCCCTTTAGTGAGGCAAAAATTGATTCACAGTGTTTCCAGAGCACTTCATCTTCTTTTTTACTCGATCTATTGAAATTAAGAATCGTAGTTTTGACTTGTTTCCGGTCAAACCAGAATTTTCCATTTGGATAATCATGTGTCGTTGCAAGCCATAAAATTGTATCAGCACCTTCTTCTGCAGAGCGAAGTCGCTTATTTAATATTTTTTTAAATCTCGGCATCGAGTAACGCACTCCTGGGGTATCTACCCAGCCAGGATGCATAGAACTGAATGAATATTTCGAATATTTTTTTGAAAACAGCTCAGAAAGAATTACCTGAGCGCGTTTTGCATTTGCATAACCAGTATATTTATTATATGAACGCTTTTCAAAAAGAAGATCTGAAAGATCAAGCTTTTGTAAATACATTCCACCCGATGAAACAAAGATGATGCGGCACCCTTTTCGAAGCTTTCCCAAATCAGCTAAAGTTTTCGTTAAAATAAAGGGAGCAAGAACTTGAGAAGCAAACATCTGCTCAAACCCATCTTTAGAGATTGTGAGAGAATGAGGCATATCACCTGCATTGTGAATGAGAAGATCGACAGGATTTTTAACTTCATCTCGTGCAAACAAATAAACCTTACGTAGATCTGTCATATCTAGACAATGATAGTTTGCAAAGGAAATTGAGCAGTCAGCTTTAAAGCTATTTTTTAATTTCTCCAGATCCCTCCCTATTAGCTGGCAATGCATTCCTTGCTGAAGAAGCGCTTTTGTGACTTCTAAACCGATGCCACTACTTGCGCCTGTCACAACTCCATAACGCCCCGATAAATCGACACTCAGAAGTGGGTGAGGGCAGTGCCGTTTGAATCCAGAGTGATCAAAGGAAAAAACAATAGTTAAGTCTAATAGTTGATGAATCCAATCTCTCATAGTCATGTGATACCGATTCTTTTAAAATTCATACCCAAGTCCTCCGCCAAACGAAAAGCCACCAACTTGAATACTTCTTGTGTAAACATCAGGTTTTCGACCATGAAAGTGCATTTTGGCATCGGAATATTCCCCAAAAATATCGATCACAAAACGATACGATAAAACGTGATTCAAACCCATATTTACGAAGAAGCCCATAGCGTTTCCCGATTTGCTTCTATAGACAAAAGGGGAGTTGTTGTGCTGGTGCATATAGAGATAGCGGGGTCCAATAGCACAATAAGATTGCGTTTTAGCATTAATCATATAGACCGATTTAAGCCCGACATTGATCGGAATCGACCATAAAAATGTTTTTTGATTTCCGTTAATCGATTTGCCTGATCGCTGAAAATACTCTACAGCAGCATATGCATTGAGCGACCATCTACAAGTTAGGTCCTTTATAGGATAAATCCCACATAGCTGCATATCCAACCAGCAAATATCCTTTCCAAACTACACAGTGCTACCTTTCTTTTAACGCATATAATATTTTAAGTTGACGGCATTGGGTAGCAAGTCAATGCTGTCAACTTAAAGAAATTCATACAACTCTTCGATAGCAG
>CAYTFC010000114.1:0-7913 GCA_964436955.1 uncultured bacterium
CTGAATTCAAATTCAATGACTTGTGCGGCAAGTTTTGGTAGCAATCAGGGTCTAGATGGCAAAATTTTAGTGCATGGATACGAACCCAAAAAAATACCGCATTATTTCGCTGGGATGCCGCAAGTCAACTCGAAGCCATTCGATCCATTGATGGCGTAACCGATGTGGTTTTGAACAAAGACAAAGAAAAACTCATCGACCTGATCTTTCCGGAAATCGAAGACCTACCCGAATTTGCCATTAAGCACTTTGACAGCCACACATGCGCCTTTGTAAAGGTTCAAGATGGCTGTAACTCGTTCTGCACATACTTTGTTATTCCCTATGTGCGCGGAGGTTCTACGACGTGTAATAGAATATAAATTGGCAGTCCTAACATTCTTCCCTATTTTGACGACATTAGGCCATATCAGGGTTACCACTTCACTTTTTACACTCAGTCCTTTATAGTGTTTCCTCAAACTGAGAGAGGAGTGTGAGATGGCTGTAACGAATCAGGGCTATCATTTTCGCGATGCCCTCGGAATTCCCCCATTACAACTTTCCCCACTGAACTTACCACCGGGGAAGAATACCACCGAATACGTATTTTTACGTAAATTCGGTTCGCCTCCAACATTTGGCGCGCATAGAGACCAAATCCCTTTAATTCAGCGTATTTTTGACCTATGCATGATGGTTTTCAAACTTTTTGTGTTCGCGATCCAACCTAACCTTTTTGCGTTAGGATTGGTCTGTGGGGTAGTTTGGGATGAAACCTGCTACGCTGCGATCGAAAAAATTAAGGCAGTCTTCTTCCAACAATCCATGCTTGGCAAGGGTCTATTGGTCGCCGGCGCCGTCATCGCAGGCCCAGCAGTCTTAATTACCGGCTGTTTCCTATTAGCAGCAAGCCTAGGCGGACAGTACCAACAGTCCCTACGGGTCGACTAATTATTGTGCGGGTGAAAGGCTGCGAAAGCATCCATCATCCGCTGTTGACTAAT
The DNA here is from genome assembly GCA_964436955.1 of uncultured bacterium. Lineage (GTDB taxonomy): Bacteria > Chlamydiota > Chlamydiia > Chlamydiales > JAJFMA01 > CAMFKD01. The sequence goes on from CAYTFC010000114.1 coordinate 987, forward strand.
ATGGGTATAGCGTTCGGTACTGGATATGTTGGCATGGCCAAGCATCTCCTGAATGACTCGAATTTCGGCGCCATGGTCCAATAAATGCGTCGCAAATGAATGCCGCAGAGTGTGCGGCGAAATATTTTTGCTAATCCCTGCTGCTTTGGCCAAATCTTTCAAGCGTTTCCAAACAGTCATGCGATCTATTCGTGTCCCGCGACTGTTAACAAACAAGGCCTTCTCCATGTCGCTATCCCATTGATCGCGCACCCTTAGGTAGTTATCAACCGCTTCAATCGCCTTTCGACCAATAGGTACGACCCGCTCCTTGCGCCCTTTACCCATGACCTTTACATGATCCTCATGCACATCATATATATTTAGACCGCACAGCTCAGAAACGCGTAACCCGCAGCCATAAAGAACTTCCAGGATAGCACGGTCGCATAGCCCCTGATCGGTATTTGTATCTGGTTGAGAAAGAAGCTTTTCAATCTCTTTGTTAGTCAGAACCTCAGGGATCAATTGCCACAATTTTGGAGAGTCCAAAGTAAGTGCAATATTAACGTGAAGATAGCCCTCGCGCTTCAAAAAACGAAAAAGAACCTTAATCGCCATCAAGGCGCGATGAATTGTTGAGCTTGCGTAACCTTTTCTTTTTGCTAAAGATAGGTACTCCACCATATGATCGCGCGTGACTTCACGGTAGTCGCTAATTCCGGCTTCGCGTAAATAGTGGGTAAAGAGCGAGGTGTCGCGGGCATAGGCTTCCAGCGTATGAGGACTAGCCCCCTTTTCGCAGGCCAAATAGGCGATGTATTCGTCTAACTGGTCAAACATGGCACCTTTTTTGCATGATAATATGTGTCAAAAACCAACCAAGGAGAGGACAAATGGGACAGCCAAACCGCAATCAGTCTTCTAAGCGTTGGATCAAGCAAGCTCCAAGAGTGCCTTCGACTCGCAAAGGACTTGCCCCCGTCGCTCCAGCTTACATTCCTGCTCGTGCCAAGCCAGCCAAAGCCCATTGAGCTTTCCCTTAAACATTAGCTTATGATACATTAAATGCTTAATACTTACGGAGTAATATCATGAGACGCCTCGTTTATGCACTACTTTTGACAGGTCTATGCATATTTTCAAATTCTCAAGCTAATTGGGGTTCGTATGTTCCCGACTGGCATCAGTACATCCCCGATGACGAATGGGATGACGATTGGAGCTCTGATCATGATAAGGATGATGGTGACGACGACGATTGGGAATCTGGTTGGGGTGGAAACGTTTATTATGGTCCGACCAAAATAAGCGGTCAAACGCTCGACGACGTGACTATCTATGGTCCAGCAGCGCTAAAGAACTGCAAAATCAAACATCAGACCAAAGTACAAGGGCCACTTAAGGCGTTAGATTGCGTCTTCCATAGCCTATCTGTTAAGGGCCCCGCGGCACTTGATAGCGTAGAGGTAAAAACCACCTTCAATATCTATGGTCCGATAGTTGCACGTGATAGTAAGTTTGCTGAAATTTCAGTAGCATCCGAGAAAGTTAAATTCTCGAATTGCACCATCAAGGAACTACGCGTCAAAAAAAGCGGCAACCAAACACAACAAGTTGTCTATTTAGACAATGGATGTAAGGTTGATTCAATCATTTTTGATCGCAAAGGTGGCCGGGTTGTATTGAAGGACTCCGCATCCACCGTAGAACATATCAGCGGCGGCAGCACTTCTTCCAAAAGCTCATAAAATCTCATTGAGCTTCTTCTCTAAATCGGCAACATTGAAGTCGGATAAAGAAACTTTGGGAACGGTGATCACCTCACCGGTTTCCAATACCTCATACAAGATACATTCTACCCCCTCGCGCTGAATCTCTTGGCGCGCGGCGGCTATGCGCATGCGTTGTAAAAACAGACCTAATAGAAAGGCTTCTGCCTGACTATTAGGGTAGTCTGATATCAATGTTTCACGAAGTAAATCTAATGCTCTTTCAGCTCGGTCTTTTGACGTAGGCTTAATATTACGTGGAGGAACCAGAGCCTTCCAATGCGTGGATTTTGTTGGGATATTTCCCGAGGACAGTTCGTTTTGCCAACAAGTTAAGCAATAGTCGCGCCTTTCATAGGCTCCTTCAGCGTCCTGAATCAATAGTGAATAATAGCTGCTATCGGGCGACAAAGACTCTAGTCCTTTGCTGCAAGTACGGGCACGCGAGGGAATTTCCCATTTAGGTTTTGATTTGATGGCCATGGCACCCAGTATGCCACACATCTACTAAGCCCTGCAACGGTCTATCTATGCCGCTTCGGCAAAGCGGCGCTACAACGTGTAACAAAACAATGTAGCGTCGATGGACTTTAGGCTTGTCCCCAGACTTCTAGTCCTCAATCCTCAAATATGCTATTGTTCGCAGGAAACATTACTAGGAGGTATGACATGCGTAAAATTTTTATTACACTAGCATTAGTGTTTTCCAGCTGCTGTCATGCAGCTTTTACTGATGATCTATTGGATCGCACCAATAGCTGTGTACGCAATGGGCCTTTTAAGCAAAAGGCCGAGATTTACGGTGTTATCGAAAATCTGCGCAATCAGAACTATTATTGCGAAGAGGGTTCGGACAATCTTCGTGTAAAATTCGTAGCCACGCAAGGCTACATTGAGCACATCATGGCCTGTGCACTAGCCACTGGTGAGATCTCCGATCTTGTGGGAGTGATTCACACACCCATGCCAGCCACACCACTCTGCACAAAGCCGCATCCATCCATCATGGAAGCGCGGGACGAATTGCTGACCGAGAGCTCACGCGCAGAAATCGTACGAGAGTACCTCCGCAATGGTGGAAGGCTGTTTATTGCTTATCCACAAGGTGGTTTAGAAAAAAGAACTGCTGAACAACAGGCTATCTATCGGGAAGCTCTGAATCAATTTCCTGGCCTTTTGATCAACTATGAATTGGATAGCCTTACGGATGATCAAATCGGCGCTACCTATCTATTCAAAGATAGGGAAGGAAATCTCTTCGCCTTTTCAATTAAAGCTTTCCAAGTCAACGATCCGCGCGACAATGACGAATGGGGAATTTGGTTTGGGCCCCTGGAAAATTGCCACGTTCACGAGCGCATAGAAGCCATTACAAGTTATCTTCAATCAGTTGGAGGCCCAACGCTGCGATAATCACAATTATCGTTTGCGCGACCTTCTATTGTGCTCAGCCTGCGTGGTAGCCATAACCTCTGGTTGTGAAATGGCCGCTACGCAGGTGTCTACCAGACTCTTAAGGTGTGGAATGGAATCAAGCATGCGCTCCCTAATCGAACAGCCTTCGATTTTGATCGCAAAATTGATAGCCGCTTGTTCAGAAAACAGTAAAGATTCCGTATATGCTTTAGCAATATCCCTTCTAGGCCTAGGGAGTTGCGGATAGTGTGTACGAATACCTAAATGGGTCTTTAGTAATGCCTGAGAATCCAGGCGATCGGTTAACTGCAATACGTTTTGGTAGACGTACAAGTTGTGATTGGCTGGAATTCTTCCCAATCTATTAACATATCCCAGAGTAGCATAAATTTGTTCTGCTATCTTATCTACATTGCAAATAATTTCGTCTCGCCAAAACGTGGTAATAGGTCTTCTTTCATATTCACTTGTCTGCAAGCCAAGATCTAGCAATCGTATCAGATGAATTGCATCCTTGAGTGCGTCGTACATTGCTCCGTTCGTATCCGTCCGGTCTGGAGGCAGTATTTTCAACAACTTTTGACTCATTTCTCTTAAAACTCGATGTTTCAGTTCAGTAGTAGGGAAACGAGGTGCACATTGAGAAAGTAGAACGTCAACATACTGTTGCAGTTTTTCTACGTCAGCGTATTTTAAAGGTGACTCCTCTTCAAAAATTCCATTCACCATCTCACAGTAGTCGCTCACTGTTTCTCGAACCATCTGCTTAAGATCTACATGATTGTGGAGGCCCCACAATCCTGCCAGATCATTCAACCTTGAACCACGCACTTCTCTGCTCCAACGGCTGTTAAGGAAGCGTACCCAAAAAAGAGCAAGCCTGTACTTGTCGCCCAACCGACTCATAGCAGGTGAAATGGATCTCAGGTCACTTTTTAGATATGTTATGTTATGATCTATAGGAATAGATTGCCGCTGCTCAATATAGGCAAAAGAAAATTTTTGTTCTAATGCCACACCAATATGCAAATAGGCTGTCTGTAAGGCTAGTGCCATCTTTTCAGCGTTCTCTTCGCGTAGCGACTCCGCAAGCAATTCCATCGATAATGTCGCCTGGCTTACGTGTGTGCCAATTTCGCTAATAGCATGCGTAGCCACCTCTTGAAGATTTTGAGGGAGCATTTCAATGCGTCGAGCATGGCTTTCTAGAAGTTTTGACGGCAAGTCAAAGAAATAGACACTCCAGATCCCTGCCAACTCCTTCTGAGCTGGTAGGTCCGCTAGTGATGGAACAGGCGCAAAAACGAGATTTCTTTCGGATTGGACTGCATCTGTCTCGCCCTTGCCTTTCCTCTCTTTTATCTTTGGAACTGGCGAAAAATCGCTCACAGCCTGCTCTGGCCGTTTAGAACCTTTAATGTAGTCTTCAGTCTCTTTTTCCCACTGTGTTAAACCAGAAACGCTGGGACGTTTAGGCCTACTGCATTCTACTTCTTCCGCCAGCAACTCATTCCACAAAGGCTCTTGAGCTGGTCTAAGCTTATTTACAACACCAGTAAAATATTCAATTACCGCCGGTAAACTCTCATTAAAGACATAAAACTGTGCCGCAGGAACCACCCCCTGCAACATTTTTTTCCATTGCTTATCAGGGCACCCTTTAGGAACAGGTTGTGAGTTCCAGTAATCCACCAATTTATTACAGGCTGTTTTAAGTTCTACAATTTCCTGGAGAATCATTTGCAGTTCGAAAAAGTCAATACGCTCGTGACCGATATTTGTTAATTTTTTAGCTAATTGTTCTGCTCGCAAGTAGATACAGCGTTGATATGATATCGTATGTCGAGTCATCGTATTCATTTTTTTTTGAACAAAGTTTACATGTCTCTCATTGTCCTTTCGCGCTGCTAGGCTAAAGAGTTGCGGAAACACCTTCGCCTCACCTTTAATAATGCCATCCATTTTTCGAAAATGTGCGGCCCAAAATAAACAACGTTTCATCAGGTAATGTATTTGAATGCGATGTTCATGAGAGACCGGATCAACCAATAAAATTCGCTTCCAATCCGAGATCGGATAATCACCGATTAAACAACGCTTCAGTTTGGTATTATACCCATCAAGCAATCCAGCTTCGGTATCCCTCTTGGGCCAATAGTACACGCCATCGTGTGGGGAATTACATGTATGCTCGACTAAGATCGCCTTGTTCTTGCCTTGTTCTATTTCAATAAGTAAATTGGGTGTAATACTCCGACAACTTACAAGCACTGCATCCCCTAGGTCCCCCCTCTGCACCATCCAATCCAGGATAGGTTCCCATTCCTCACGACTAGATTCGATGATCCTGCTCAGAGTATACGAGGAAATAGGAAGACAACTTTTAAAAATGAACTCTAAAGCTTGCCTCTCGGTGCTATTCAATCGACCAACTATTGTCGGCTGACAAAGAATACTCTTTCCTGCAGCTATTGAAAATTCGTTAATCGCCCGCCACAAGCAAGCATACTCTAACACTGTGAAATTGTTACCCGGTTTATTTAAAACCTTAGTTTCGAGGTATTGCTTTATGAAGTACTCCAGGGTAACGTTCAAATGCTTATTCTCGACCCTCAGCATAAAAAGCTTAGAGAGTGCTAACCGGCACAACATCTTTAGTTGGGTGTCACTATAGATTATTTCTACTGATGCTGATGCAACTGCGCCCGACATTACTTGCGATTTAACTTTTTCAACCGTCCCATGCTCTTCAGTAACCAACAACTTTTTTTCCCGGGCGATTGCAAACCGTTGGCATTCAGCTTGTGTTAAAAATAAATCTCTTCTTGGGGTATAGCAAATAGCTACCCCTGCAACGGCTGGGGGCGACGTGGGCAATTGCTTTTTGGCAATCAGTTGATAACAGGTACCGGTATAATCCGAGGGAAGTTCCTTACCGCTTTCATCAACAAATCTATTTAAACTATTAAATTTTTTAGCGTCTGGCCATTCAGGAATGTCCGATATCGCATTTACAACTGTAAAACTAGGCATAATCACCAAAAATAAACTAAAATTATTATAAATCAGTAATTACTATAAAATAAATCGATTTTTAATTCAATATATTATAGATACATAATTAAGCATTACTAGTGTATTTAAGGGAACTTGCGTCGCCCATCGTGTCTTTTATTCTTTCATGGGCTATATTTAGGCCATAACGCAACTCGGGATAGCATTCGTGAACTGGCGCAATCAACTGCGAGATCTTTCCATTCTCTATAGCCTTAGCGACGATCTAAAGTTGTTTTGGCATTTGAAAGCTATGAAGTGGGAAAAGCTGGAAATAAAGGTTCGACAGGTCGCTGAACAAACTTCTGGCTATCGTAGCATTGTCGATGAAGAAGACGTGGCAGCTAGATTCAAAAAACTGATCCTAGCCAATGCAGAGTATCAAGAAGTTCGCCATCGCATCCGCACCGAAATGAAAGAGGTCCTAGATATGGCAGAATTTCTTGATGTTGCCCCTCCAGACGGAATAGAGGACCTTAACTTTAAGCCCCCACTGATGTCCAACAAGATCATCGAACGCGTCGTGGAAGGGATCGATGAGTTTATTCCACTATGTCGTGTCTCATCCTATCCCTATCACTACTTCTGGCAAGCTCTTAAATTACCCATACAATTTACTAAATCCGCCTGGCAATTCTACAGGGGATAGTTCTTAGACCCTGATTGCTACCAAAACTTGCCGCATAAGTCTTGAATTTGATCAGCT
>CAYTFC010000115.1:0-7767 GCA_964436955.1 uncultured bacterium
AATTCAAATTCAATGACTTGTGCGGCAAGTTTTGGTAGCAATCAGGGTCTAAGGGATAAACTTGTCTGCCTCGGAGAGGCAGACCCACAAGGAACAGGCAGCTGTGTGTTTGAATGGTAAAGAGCGTGAAATTTATTTTGATGACATTGGGTTTCACCCTTGGCTAAATGCTCTCGCCATGCTGCTTCGGCGAAGCGGCGCTACAACGTGTAAAAGATGCTTTTTATTGGCAATCCAGGCAACATTTTGGAATGATATCGCTGAATAATGAAGGTCTAGTAATCAAGTCAGAGGACTTCTCCAAAGTGTCCTTGGATGGGCATACCTTTACTTCTTGCTCTTTCAATACCTGCAATTTTTCTGAATCTATTCTCTATAATGCTGAATTTTGCGACTGCACCTTTATTACATGCAACTTCAGCCTTCCAAAAATCGATGGCTGCCGTTTCCAAGATGTCCAGTTTATCGAATGTAAGATCGTGGGGGCTGAATTCTTCAAGTGTGCCGAGATATTTTTCTCGGCTTCATTCAAGAGTTGCTTGTTGCAGTATTGCAATTTTTCGGATCTTAATATGAAGAATGCTTCTTTTAAGGGTAGTAACCTAAAAGAGAATTACTTTACGGGTACGTCTCTCATTAGCGCCGATTTCACTGATGTCGATTTATCAGGAACGATTTTTCATAATTGTGATTTATCCAAAGCAGACTTTTCCAGCGCGACGCAATATGACATCGATCCTCAGACTAACAAAATTAAAAAAGCTAAGTTTTCGCTCCCAGAGGCTGTTGGTTTGTTAAGGGCATTTGACATCATTATCACCTAAAAAATTGCAGCAGATCTAGAATGTATAGCTTATAAGCTATAGGATTCAATATGCCTAAAAGGCATAAAATATGCCGTCTGATGGAAAATGATCACTCTGGCAGGTTCTTGTGCAAGTGAATTGGATCCGTTTTTTTGCGCATGCGAATGTTTAGGACTTCTACAATCAAGGCATAGGCCATAGAGAAGTAGATGTATCCTTTTGGTATATGCGTATCAAAGCCTTCGGCCAAGAGGGCTACTCCGATAAGCACCAGGAAACTGAGTGCTAACAGTTTAATGGTAGGATGGCGATCGACAAACTCCGCGATGGAGTGAGAGGCAACTATCATAATGAGCGTGGATACGATGATTGCCGCAGCCATTATGGAAATTTCGTTGACCATTCCGACTGCAGTAATGACGGAATCGAGAGAAAAGACGATATCAAGCAAAAGAATTTGCATGATGATCAGTGAAAAATTGGTCTTTTTTTTGGAGGTTAGATGGGTTTCTTCAGAGGCTTCAAGCTTTTGATGAATTTCATGCGTGCTCTTGGCTATCAAAAACAATCCGCCTAAAATTAAGATGATATCTCGGCCGGAAATGCCTTTATCGAGAATGGTGAAGAGAGGCGCGGTAAGACTCATAATCCAGGAGAGAGAAAGGAGTAGCATCAAGCGGGTTATGATTGCGAGTAACAATCCTATTGTTCTTGCTTTTCTGCGCTGCTGCGGGGGCAATCTATCTGAAATGATCGAAATAAATATGATGTTATCAATTCCGAGAACAAGTTCTAACGCACATAGGGTTAGAAATGCGATGAGGGAATGAAGGCTAAATAAGGCGTCCATTTAACTGCTCTGGGTACATGCATCATTATCCCACTGATACAATGAGCAGGGATATAGTGAAAGTGATGTTTCGCAAAGGCATGCAGATTGAAATATTCCTATTCTGCCGCCGATCGGCGGCAGGATGGATACAAGGATAGGTTCAAGAGTAATCTCTATTTACTACCGTCTAATGCCGCTTCGGCGAAGCGGCGCTACAATGTTTAACTAATTTTTACTTGCTTAATCGACCATCAAGTTTCAATGCGCAGCATGGTGAGTGGCGAATGGTTTCATTTGGCCTTGATGATAGAGGATCTCTCGATAATCAGACGCTGGGTAGAGGGCAAGGTCGGCACGTGCGCCTTTAGTAATGGTTCCGCGATCATGCAGATCCAGGGCTCTTGCTGCGCGTATGGTCATTGCTGCCCAGGTTTCGGCCATACTTAGCTTCTGCGCGGCTCCTAAAAAGGAAGCACTTGTAAGTAGGCTTCCCATGGGCGCCGAGCCAGGATTCCAATCGGATGCTATTACTAGCGGCAGTTTGTGATCGAGAATTGCTCGCGCAGGAGCAAAGGGCATGCCTAATCCGAGAGTGGCTCCTGGTAATACGATGGGATAGACCTTGGCTTTGCGTAAGGCAAGAAAGTCTTCCTCGTTGGAAACTTCAAGGTGATCTGCGCTTAATGCTTTGATCTTTGCTGCTAGGAGGGCTCCACCACGCGAAAACTGGTCGGCATGCACGCAAATCGTAAATCCCAGTTTCTTGGCCCATTTGAGATACGCCAAGGCATGGGTTTCGCTAAAGCCTGCTTTGTCGATAAAGATGTCCACGCGGTTTGTCAGCTGCTCATGGATTACAATAGGAAGGAGATCTTCAAAGATGTATTCTAAGTATGCTTTAGAGGTTTTGAATTCTGGCGGTTTTGTGTGTGCCGCTAAACAAGTGGGAATGACAGCCACATCAGAATATTTTGCTGCGGCATTGATGGCCCGTAGCATCTTTAATTCGCTGTTAACACTTAGTCCATAACCACTTTTGACTTCACAAGTAGTGATGCCTTCTTCTCCGGCTTCATATAGGCGTGCAACGGTAAGGGCCATCAACTCTTCTTCGGAGGCTTCGCGGGTTTGATTGACGGTATGCATAATTCCGCCGCCGCTTTTAGCGATCTGCTGATAGGTCTTTCCTTCCAGGCGTTGGGCGTAATCGCTGGAGCGGTCTCCGGCAAAACAGAGATGTGTGTGCGCATCGACCAAGCCGGGCATCGCAACTGCAGGGTAGGGTATTTCTTCCACAATGCCCTTGAGCTTTTTCATGGGGCCAATGGCTTTGATTTTGCCTTTTTCAATGCTAATGCCGACGTTCTCATGGATCTGTAATTGGCTATCACGAATGGGTCCAGAAGGTGGTAGGTCTTCCATGGTGACTACTTGAGCAAAGGGTCCGATGACGTGTGCGGTCATGATTAACCTAAAAAGTGTTTTAGAGGCGTTTCTCGTGCGAGTTTCTGGGCATCTTCATAGCCGGCGTCGGCATGACGAATGACTCCGAGCGCGGGGTCGTTGTGTAAGACGCGTTTAATGCAGCGTTCCGCTCGGTCTGTGCCATCGGCGACAATGACCATCCCAGCATGTTGCGAATAGCCCATACCGACGCCTCCTCCATGGTGGAACGAAACCCAGGTGGCTCCTCCGGCGCAATTGGCTAAGACATTCAGCAAAGGCCAATCTGACACGGCGTCGGTGCCGTCCTTCATGCTTTCGGTTTCCCGGAAGGGCGAGGCTACGGAGCCGCAATCAAGGTGGTCGCGTCCAATGACGATGGGGGCGCTGACTTCTCCGCTTCGAACGAGGTCATTAAATAAGACTCCGGCCTTCTCTCGTTCTCCCAAACCAAGCCAACAGATACGAGCGGGCAATCCCTGAAAGGCTATGCGCTCTTGGGCGGCTTTTAGCCAGCGATGCAAGCGTGTGTTCTCGGGAAACAGTTGCATGAGGGCTTCATCGGTTTTCCGAATATCTTGCGGATCACCGGATAGAGCAACCCAGCGAAATGGACCTTTGCCTTCGCAGAATAAGGGGCGTATGTACTCGGGGACGTAACCGACAATGTCAAAGGCTTTCTCGGCTCCGCCTTGCTTGGCAAATTGTCTGAGATTGTTGCCATAGTCAAAAGTGATGGATCCGCGTTTTTGGTGTTCTAGCATGGCATTCACATGGCGCGCCATGCTGACGATGGAGCGCTGCTGATATTCGGTTGGATTGTCTTGGCGCAGTTTGAGCGCTTGTTCTAGCGTCATGCCATTAGGGACGTAGCCATTCAGTGGGTCATGAGCGGATGTTTGGTCTGTCAAGACATCCACAAAGACGTTGTCGCTAAGGATTTTTAAGAGTACGTCTCCAATGTCTCCGACCAAACCAACAGAAAGGGCTGTGCCGGATGCTTTGGCCTCCAAGCACCACTTTTTGGCTTCGTCATAACTGGAGGTCATTTTATCAAGATAGCGTGTTTCCAATCGCTTTTCGATATGTTTAGGGTCGATATCGACCCCTAAAAACACGGCGTCGTTTAAGGTGGCTGCTAGAGGCTGAGCTCCGCCCATACCGCCCAGGCCTCCGGATACAACTAGTTTGCTCTTTAGAGTGCCATTAAAGTGCTTTCTTGCCACGGAGCCAAAGGTTTCATAGGTACCCTGCACAATGCCTTGTGTGCCGATGTAGATCCAGCTGCCGGCGGTCATTTGCCCGAACATGATCAAGCCTCTGTCGCGCAGACTATTAAAGTGCTCCCATGTGGCCCAATGGGGAACCAAATTGCTGTTGGCAATGAGTACGCGCGGTGCTTCTGCATGGGAGGGTAGGACTACAACGGGTTTGCCAGATTGAATCAAGAGACTTTCGTTATCTTCGAGATTTAGGAGAGCATGGATGATTTTCTGAAGGCTTTCGACGTTGCGGGCCGCTTGTCCGATTCCACCATAAACAACTAAATGCTCTGGGTCTTCCGCGACGGCGGCATCCAGATTGTTTAAGAGCATGCGTAAAGGCGCTTCGGTTTGCCAGGACTTTGCATTGAGTGTTGCACCACGCGGTGCGTGGTAGTGGGGATGGTTGGCATAGGTCTGCAAAAACATCGCTAAATCCTCTTCAAAGTTTCTACTGCACCATTGATGTCATCGGCCACAATGCGATCTTCGGTTAGTGGCTTCACATGATGTCGTATTGCATCGTATAGTCGTTGCGAGCCTTTTCCTAAAGGTTTTACACCGCGCTGATCTATGGCTGCCGCAGCTGCCATTGCTTCAATAGCCAATACCGTTCGGCAATTCGTGACAATTTGTCGCAATTTGCGAGCAGATGTCATTCCCATAGATACAAAGTCTTCAATACCCACATTGCCTGGAATGGAGTCTGTGCAGGCGGGATTGGCTAGCAGCTTATCCTCGTTTACAAGTGAGGCACTGAGATATTGTGAAGCCATATAGCCCGATTCAAGCCCTTCCTTAGGGGCTAAAAAGGCATGCAGACCACTGAAATGAGGATTTAAAAGTAGTTCTAATCGACGTTCCGAAACATTGGCCAATTCAGAAAGAGCGATGGCGGCAAAGTCAAATGCCATGGCCAAGGCTTCTCCATGAAAATTACCGCCACTAATCGCTTCTTGCGTATCGGTAAAAGTGAGTGGATTGTCGGTCGCGGCGTTCAATTCTCGCGAGATGATCGTTTCGGCATAAGCGAGGGCTTCCTGACAAGGTCCATGTATTTGCGGCGCACAACGCAGGCTATAAGAGTCCTGCACACGTAAGCGCTTCATGCTAGGATCATAGAGATAAGATCCTTCAAGATGTGTTCGGATGGCATGTGCGCTAGCAATTTGTCCTGTTTGCCCACGTAACTCATGAATGCGCGGGTCCAAGGGCTCAGTATGAGCCATCATGGCATCATAAGTTAACGCCACTACCAAGTCTGCTAGACGTCCCAATCTTAATCCTTCAGCCAAAGCTAATCCACCTACAGCTAACATGACTTGAGTTCCGTTAATCAGACCCAGCCCCTCCTTTTCGGCTAAGACAAATGGCTCTAGGCCAGCTGCAGCTAACGCTGCAGAGGCGTCCATCTCTTCCCCTTGGTAGAGGACGCGTCCGCGACCAGTGAGGGGCAACGCTAAATGTGCGAGTGGAGCTAGGTCTCCGCTGGCACCCACAGAGCCATATTCCGGAATTAGAGGATAGATTCCTGCCGTAATGAGATTTAGCAACGCTTGGCAAAGTGTGAAACGTACTCCCGTGCAGCCCTTTAATAACACATGCAAGCGCAAAGCCATAGCCAAGCGAGTTTCTTCTACGGACAAAGCAGGACCAAACCCCGCAGCGTGGCTTTGAATAATATTGTCTTGAACTTTGACCAGTTGGTCGTGACTGATGCGCTTATTAGCAAAGAAACCGAAGCCCGTGTTGACTCCGTATACAGCTTTGTCGCCATGCATGATGGCTTCTACAACAGAGCGACCTGCATCAACGGCGTGCTGGGTTTGGGGGTCGATGGTAACTGCGGTGCCAGAGGCTATTGCGGTAGCTTGTTGGAGTGTCAATGAATGTCCGTCTAGAACAATCATCGACATCCCTTAGTCTACCTTGTTAGCAACAATGGTGAGAAAGAGCGGGAATTCGGCCCGACTTCGGTTTTCCATTTTGGCATTTTTGCCTTCACTTTCTTTGGTGGAAACCCATTCTTCCATCGTTTCAACCGCAAAACCAGAGGCATGTAGCCACTGAAAATAACTAGAGAGCGGATGATGGAAAGTCCATGTTACCGGAGAGTCTTTTCCTTGCGAAGGATGCGCTTGAATCGGAATCTTCATAGGAGAGAAGTAGCTTTCCATCCGACGATAGCGGCATTTCTTTTGCTCGTCGACCGCCCAAAATGATTGTCGCGGAATGCGGAAGCAGGGGTGATTCAAAACAAGAAACAGTTTACCAAAGGTTTTTAAGCCCTTATTGGCGAGTTCAAACACCGATTTGGGGCTTTCCACGTTTTGCAAAGCCAAGACAACCGTAGCGCAGTCGAACGGTTCTTTACCAAGATCTAAGCTAACATCTGTGATGTCACCAACATGATAGTGGTGATTGCGTGATGTGTCATTTTTTTTTGCAAAGTCGATTAGACCAGGAGCTAAGTCAATCCCGACATAATCCATCTGTTTGGGAAGTTGTCTAGCTAAAACGCCTTGACCGCATGCCAAATCAAGTAACGAACTGCATTTTGGTGCATGCGCTTTTAACAGACGCAGAAGTCCAGGCAGCACGATCTGTTGGTGATAGTGGTGACCTTCTTTGCCGACACTGTTTTTATACCAGTTTTCGACAGGTTCCCAGGATGTTTGAGCGCGGCGTGGGGATGGTTTATTTCTCATGCGCGTTATTATCGCTTTGGAGAGCTCATTCCTGCAAGCAAATATTGTGGCACAATCATCCTGGTCCTTCGTCTTCACTAGATTCTGTCTTTGATACATCCAGCTTAATCACATTGGGTCTTACAATGACTTCTGTTGGCTTCTCAATAAATTCATTGATTTTGCTGAGCAAGGCATAGAAGACTCCTTGCTGACCCGCGATCGCTTCGACTCGCGCGCGCACTGATGTATCTTTTTGAAAAAAGTCAATCTGGCCTTTAATAGCATCGATCCATTCTTCTGGCATACGATAATGCTCATCCTGGGTCAATCGCTTTCCAAATAAATTTTCCAGATAGTGTTCGCGTCTTTGAAGACACTCGATTACACTGGTGAGATCTTGATCTGTAAGACGAGTCTCATTGTTAGTAGCTTTTTTACGAAAATCAGCCAACTCTTGCGTAGTGCTGTTTAAAACAGCTACAATATCGTCACTATGCGGAGTAATACGATAAAGAGGCATAAACAACCCCCCCCTTGCTTATTTAACTAAATTTTACAACATTAGTAATTTAAATTGTAAAAATTATAACTAATATTAAATAAGGTGTGTGTGAATTTTTTAGGAATTTTAACGCAAAGAAAGGATTAAGATGCGCAAAGGCGCAAAGAAGGACCTGCGGATTATAGTGGACCCCATTGTCTAGACAAAAAACGCTATCCACTTTGCGCTTTTC
>CAYTFC010000116.1:0-7620 GCA_964436955.1 uncultured bacterium
ATCAGCTCGGACAAACTGGGGTGTCCAGTTTTTGGGGGCAACTATAAGAAAGGACCTAAAGGACAAATAACACCCAAAATTTGTCTATCAAACATCAAGTCGTGTTAAACGACGACGGAAATCAATATGTAATGTTGTTGACAGAACAATTGGGCTGCCTTAGCGGGCAGCCGCTGTATTTCTCCTTCTCTTGCGTTTAAATTCCTTGATGACTCACAATGCCCAAAAAGCCAACAGGAGAAGGCCAACATGACAGCAAAGCAATATCAGCTTCCAGAACTACCCTACGCCCTCAACGCTCTTGAGCCTGTTATCAGCGCGGAGATCATGGAACTCCATTACAAAAAGCACCACCAGGCCTATGTAACAAATCTGAACAAGGCTCTAGAGCAATATGCTGAGGCCGAAAGTAAAGAAAATCTCGCAAAACAAATCGAACTACAACAAGCCATCAAATTCAATGGCGGCGGCCACATCAACCACAGCATATTCTGGCAGAATCTCGCACCTATAAAAGATGGTGGCGGCCAAGCTCCAGAAGGCGCGCTTGCAGATGCTATCAAGCGCGATTTTGGCGGACTTCAACGGCTCATTGATGTGATGTCCACTAAAGCAATAGCAATCCAAGGTTCTGGCTGGGCATGGCTAGGTTGGAATCGCGACACTAAGCGTCTGTGCGCTTGCACATGCACCAATCAGGATCCGTTTGCCACAGCAACGCGCACTCCTCTCCTAGGTATTGATGTATGGGAACATGCCTACTATCTACAATATAAGAATGTCCGCGCCGACTATGTTAAGGCAATCTGGGGTATCGTTAACTGGAAAGATGTCGCTAAACGCTTCGATTCCGCTCAATCTGCATAATTTTTCTCGGAGAGCGGTGCGCACCATCGCTCTCCAAATTTCATCATTTCTAATCATTTGCACCTATTTCCGGCATTTCAGCTTGTGTTATTTGCTCCTATGGGAATACAATCGAGTTTAATTCTAGAAGCAGTGAGTCAAGAAATGGGTTTGTTCTCGCGCGATAAGCCGAAGATCAAGGTGCAGACCACTAAGAAGGACGGCTTCAGTGGTTGGCTAAAATGCACACACTGTACCGAGCTCATCCATACCAACGAACTCTCCCAAAACTACAATTGTTGTCCTAAGTGTGATTACCATTATCGCATGTCAGCTCACGAGCGCATAAAGCTTATCGTTGACGAAGGTACCTTCGTAGAACAATTTTCCAATATTGAACCTCTTGACCCCCTACAATTCTGCGATACTCAGCCTTATAGCGAGCGCTTGGCAAACGCCAAGGAAACCGCCGGGACAACCGAAGCCGTTGTTGTGGGAACTTGCACTCTTGGAGGACATCCTATTGCCCTTGGAGTCATGAACTTCAATTATATGGCCGGTTCCATGGGCTCTGTTGTTGGGGAACGACTAGCCTTAATCATGGAGCAAGCCCTAGATAAACGCCTACCTCTAGTGATTGTCGCAACGTCCGGTGGCGCTCGCATGCAGGAATCCATTCTGTCCCTCATGCAAATGGCTAAAACCTCCGCATGCTTGGCGCGGCTGCATGAAGCTAAAATCCCTTATATTTCTGTGCTCGTGAATCCTACAGCTGGTGGCATCACCGCCTCATTTGCCTCTTTAGGAGACATCATCATAGCCGAGCCAAACGCCCTGATTTGCTTCGCCGGACCACGAGTGATCGAACAGACGCTTAAACATAAACTTCCGCCCGATGCCCAAAAGTCCGAGTTTTTACTGAAACACGGAATGATCGACTGTATCGTCCGCCGCCCGGACCTCAAGGAAAAACTAGCCTCATTTCTGACCTATTTAGCTCCGCAGCGCGACATTAAGGAAAACACACTACAGAAGCGCACAAATGAAGCCCCAAGACGAATCAGAGATAAAGCCGCCATCGAAACCTCAGAAGTACGGTAGACACATGCAAACAGAAGAAGCAGTATTCGATATTGAGGTCCTTGCACAAGAAGGTGCTGAACTACCCACATATGGATCCAAAGGAGCTGCTGGAGCTGACGTACGTGCTTTCCTCAAAGATCCCGTGGTGATCTCCGCCGGCAAAAGCGCCCTTATCCCCACCGGCTTACGTATGGCAATCCCTGAAGGCTTTGAAGTTCAGATTCGGCCGCGTAGCGGCCTGGCACTAAAAGATCAAATCACTGTACTCAACACTCCTGGTACTATCGATAGTGACTACAGAGGCGAAATCGGCGTCATCCTCATGAATCACGGCACTCGTGATTTTGTGGTAACACCTGGCATGCGTATCGCACAGTTCGTAGTGGCTCCGGTATATCAGGCACACTTTATTCCTGCTATTAGACTCGACACCACCGTCCGTGGCGACGGAGGATTTGGACATACTGGTAGACATTAGGATTGCGGTTCCTTAACCACCTTTAATGTGGTTTAGCAAAATGATAGATATATCCAAGTATTTGGACCGCTCACTCGTTTGCTTCCTTGACGTTAGCACTCGCGACGAAGCCATTAGAGCAATGGTTGATATCGTTCATGCCTCCGGCAAGTTAGATGACAGACAAGCTTTCTATAAGGCTATCATTAGCCGAGAGGAAATCGTAACTACCGGTATCGGTATGGGCGTTGCCCTTCCGCATGCCAAGCTTCCATCTTATGACCAGTTTTTTATCTGTGTTGCAATCCTCAAAAAAGGGGTCGACTGGAAGGCGCTCGATAGCGTTCCTGTACGACTGATTTTTATGATCGGAGGACCAGACGACAAGCCCACAGAATATCTGCAAATTCTATCGAGTCTGACTGCAGCGTTACGCGACGAGGAACGTCGTAAAAAGATGCTGACGTCTGATAGCCCGCAACAAGTGCTAGACTTGCTAACCAAAGCTGATACGCGCTAAGGAGTGAGAATATGGACCTCAAACTGAAAGACGTCGCAGAATTACTTAATGTTTCAAAGACCACGATTCGGCGCTGGTTGTCGGATGGAAAAATCCCAGCCTATCGCATCAACAATCAATATCGTTTTAACCGAAATGAAATCGAAGACTGGGTGATGCGCCATCGCGTGGACGGCGTAGCCACGGAAGAGATGGTGGAAGAAGATAACGACCTCGATGAAGAAGAGGACGATGAAGGCACAGGACAGGGCGGCCATAAGCAATTCAGTCTCTACCGAGCAATCAACAAAGGTGGAGTGCTCTATCAGGTTCCTGGGACCACTAAGGAACAGCTGATTCGCACGACCATGGGAATTAGTGCACAGGCGCTGAATCTTGATGGAGAAGTACTCACGGACTTACTTCTGGATCGTGAGAAACTCATGGCAACCGGATTAGGCTCTGGGATCGGAGTACCTCATACCCGCGATTTCTTATTGAATGGCCAGCAAGACGCCGTCATTATTGCGTTTCCAGAAAAGCCCATCGCTTATGGATCGTTGGATGGCAAGCCCGTGCATACGCTATTTTTCCTGTTTGCATGCAATGACAAGCGTCATTTGCATTTATTGGCAAAGATAGCGCATCTGAGCAGCCAACCCGAAACATTACTGCTTCTGCAATCGCGACCCCCTCGAGGCATCCTTCTCGAGTACGTTAAGAATTGGGAATCGCAGATTCAGCAACCACGGTAATCTCGCTCTCCATATCGCGGCAGCGATAAAAGTGGGTAGCCCCGCATGAAGCGAAGGCCGAAAGGCCTGAGTGGAATGTGGGGACCACGCACCAAAAACATTCGAGTCGCGGAAGCGACGACAGTAAAGGTAATGTTCTTGCGCTGCTACCGCAGCTTAATAATTCTATATCGTCCTTTTCCCCACATTCCGCTCAGCCTTTCGGCCTCGCTTCATGCGGGGCTACCCACTTTTATCGCTGCCGCGATATTGCATCAAAGGGACAAAATAGCGGCACTTGTTATCCTTTAAACCCTTTCTCGCTGGTTAAGCACTCTGGAAGATAGCTCGGAGAATGCTTCCCCTTTCCATCCAAAGCCTTGAGAGCATTTTGTGTTTCTATAACCTTTTCTTGTTCACCAACTTGCGTATACAACCGCACTAGCAACTCCAATGCGTCGACATACATCTCTTCTTTGAGGGCTTCTTGCACATAAGCAATAGCCTCTTCAAACGTAATCCATGGATTCTCGTTAAACGCACAACGCGCCAAGGCAATGCACAAATTTGCAGGCCTTTCCCCAGAACGCGACAAAGCCCGGTCTAAGGCAGCGAACTGTTCATCCCATTTATGTGTCCTTTCGCAAGCGAATCCAAGAAAAGCCTCAGCACGCCAATCATCCAACCAAAACTCTACGCGTTCTATCGCTACAGCATAAAGCAGGTCGAGAGCATATTCCTGTAGCTTTTCAGAACCTTGCAGCAACTGGTAAGCCAATCGCATGGATTCTTGAAAAGATAAGGTTCTCGCAATCCATGCCGCGGCTATACTGATAAGATCGACCAGCTCATCCTTTTCTATACAGTGGTAAACATCCTCGCTAGTCGCATATGTAATAGTAAATTGTACCGACAACTCCGCCGAATCAAATTGATAAGGCTCTCCAGACCGAGGTAAAAGCAGGGGCGGGGCATCATAGGGCCAAATACTTATGACTTTTTCCAGCTGCCTTCTGCATTGATTCAATTCATGCCCACTTTCCGGCATATGTTCTAGCGCAGTTATTAGCATTTCCAAGCCTCTCAAGCATGGATACTGCTTGAGAGCGTACCGACATAAAGTTACATGTTCTGTCCAAGACAATAAATGAATTCCCGGCATAGAACAAGCCGCTAGGTCAAGCGCAAGCGTCGCTGGTACCGGGTCAATGAGTGCGAACGCCCTTTTTAAGGCATAAAACTGTTCATGATAACGATCTGCATACCTGCAAACCAGGGCCAGAAGAGCTTCAAATCGGAAATCAGAACTCCATCTTTTACAACATTTTTTCTTTAAGGTATAAAGCAGCCGTCTAGCATACTCGGGTTCAGCATTATCATTAGTGAACAACGCATATATTTTAGTTACTAATCTTATGACATTGTCAAACGAGAGCGTGGTAACCATTGTAGATGGATCAATAGCAGATATCTTAGAAAAATCCTCGCTTGTCAGTACCTGACTTAACAGAAACATCTCTCTTCTCATTTTAACCTATTTTTTGTGCTAACAAAGGCATTTTGAACCCTAGCTTCACCTACCTCGTACATCGTTTCCATTACTACCTTAACTTCTTCATCACCAATACGCTTTACATAATCCCTACGTTCTCCTAGGATTTTACCGCCTTTTCCTTATCGTCCTTTTCCCCACATTCCGCTCAGGCCTTTCGGCCTTCGCTTCATGCGGGGCTACCCACTTTTATCGCTGCCGCGATATTGCATCAAAGGGACAAAATAGCGGCACTTGTTATCCTTTAAACCCTTTCTCGCTGGTTAAGCACTCTGGAAGATAGCTCGGAGAATGCTTCCCCTTTCCATCCAAAGCCTTGAGAGCATTTTGTGTTTCTATAACCTTTTCTTGTTCACCAACTTGCGTATACAACCGCACTAGCAACTCC
The DNA here is from genome assembly GCA_964436955.1 of uncultured bacterium. Lineage (GTDB taxonomy): Bacteria > Chlamydiota > Chlamydiia > Chlamydiales > JAJFMA01 > CAMFKD01. The sequence continues at coordinate 5,560 of CAYTFC010000116.1, forward strand.
AATGCGTCGACATACATCTCTTCTTTGAGGGCTTCTTGCACATAAGCAATAGCCTCTTCAAACGTAATCCATGGATTCTCGTTAAACGCACAACGCGCCAAGGCAATGCACAAGTTTGCAGGAACTGGAGCGTCTGGAGCGTAAAAAAGGGCTTTATCAAAAGCAGCATATTGTTCATCCCACTTTTCTACTTTTTCGCATGCATACCCTAATAGTGCATCATTACGCCAATCACGAACCCATGGTGCCACATGTTCCAAAGCAAGGGGATATAATAAACATACCGCATATTCTTGCATTTCACGAGTGCCCTGCAGTAACTCCCAGGATAATTGTAGAGACCGATCAAATGGTAAATCCTCAATAATAGTCCAGGGATCAACGGTGACTAGCGCAAGCAAATTTCCTGAATCAATACACTCGAGAATTTCTTCTTTTGTCGCACGAGTAGTAGCAATTTGTATCAAAAGTTCCGAAGCATCAAATTGAAACGACGCATCTGGAATTGGTTGAGAAAATAAACGAGGTGGGAGAAAAGGCCATATACCCTCTACTTGCAGCTTCAATTCTCTAAGGCTCGCTACTTCCTCAAATCCATCTGCAGTCCTATTTAACAACTCTATGAGCTTATCCAAGGCATAAACACAGGGGCTTTGTTTTAAAACATATCGATACAATCGTTCTGCTTCTGATTTTGATACTCGATGACAACCTGGTAAAGAGAAGCCAGCAAAATCTAAAGCCAAATCAGGAGGTAATGAGTCCACCAGCTTCATCGCACGTTTGTACGCATAATACTGCTCATGATAGCGAAAGGTAAAATCACATATCATGCGAAGAAATAGCTCATAATAAACATCCGAATTCCATTTTTCTGGATAAACGTTCTTTAATCCATACATCAAACGTCTAGCATATTCGGGCTCTGCGTAGTCGTCCGTATGTATGCAGTAGATCCGAGTCACCAGTAAAAGAACGTTATCGAAAGAAAGTGACTTAATGACTAGGTCAGGATCGATCGCAAAAATCTCTCTCCAGAAATAGTCTTTACACAGTGCTGTGAGTGACCTATATAGAATTCTCACACTACATTCTACCCTGGATAAAAGCATTTTGTAATCTAGGTAAACCATCTTTATAATGCATAGTCTCCATTGCCACTTCAATTGTCAAACCGTCAACAACCTTAATATAGTTTGTGCGTTCTCCTAGAAGCTTACCTAAATCTGTCACTATCTGTTCAAGGGGCTTGTTCGGGTGTAAGTTTTTCACACAGACTACTTCATGCTTTTCAAGAAATTTTATCACTTCTTGACAATCTACGAATGGATCTCCAGTTATATTTACGACCTTGTGCCAATTGTGCTTGCTAGACATCACATGGGGGGCCTGATTAGGGTTTTTTAAAATCAGTTTTTGCGCTTTTGCAGCTGTGGAGGCTTCAGCATACCTACTTATGCGTTTGTTAGTCTGCGCAAGAATAGCTTGTCGCTTCACTTCAGATTGAATAATCACTTCCAGAGTAAGAGCGGTATTAGCGGCCTTTAAGGCTTGGTATGCGCGGACAGCTTTCAACGCTACGACTGGCATAAAGACGTCTAAGCCATATTTACCAACGATGAAGCCAACCCCTCTTCCACGCTCTTGCTCTGACAACTTATCCCAAGTACAACACAGCATTCGCAACTCTGGCACAACCATTTGCAATGAATCCATGCATGTCTGCGAACGAATCATCTCAATGAGTATTCTGGATGTATCAATAAACTCCTGGCTGACTTGAACGGGAGATATAGCAAATGCCCATAAACCAAATAGGAGTCCTTTGGAACTACTAATCATGGTAGGAATAAATTCCTCTGCAGAGACCGTGGAGCCTTCCAAAACGCCGTAACACAAGCCTTGGGCATAGTCGGTACTACCTAAACTATAAAGTTCATCAAGTGCTTTCGTCGTGCTTAATTCCTTTGACCGCTTATAATCTGCCAAAGCAAGTTCAATAGCGCCCATCTCAAAATAGGCGTGGGCCCTTTCCAAGTAGGCATCTTTATTAGATGGATT
>CAYTFC010000117.1:0-7527 GCA_964436955.1 uncultured bacterium
CTATTGTTGGGAAGGAGTTGTCTGCCTCGGCGAGGCAGACCCACAAGGAAAAGGCTTTTGTAGGGCGTTGTAGCGCCGCTTCGCCGAAGCGGCATCCCTTAGGGGTAAACCTTGTCTGCCTCGGCGAGGCAGACCCACAAGGAAAAGACAGCTTTGTTGAGATGGAGTTGTCTGCTTCGCCGAGGCAAACCCATAGAGAGAATAATCTATCTCTAGCCTATTGCACGGGCACAATAATAGCTGTTTAGTTCATTGACCAGTGCTGTTGTATTTCGGCTCGCTTCCAATAGATCGTTCTCTTCAAAGCTCTCAACGTCGTTGGTTAACGTGGTTACTAAACGCTCTTTGACATAACTACGGCGCTCGTCGATATTCTCTGCGAGATCTTGTTCAAGATCGACCAAGAAGGTCATCAGCTGTTTAAATGTGTTTGCTTGCAATCGCATCGCAAATTTACTTAATACTGGTGGCTCAAATCCAATTTTCTCTGACATTTGCTGTAGGGCTATTTCGCATGATGGTTCTCGTATTATTGTGCCAAGCATCACGAAATAGTCTGCTAGTGGAGGAGGCATTTGGGCAAATCTTTCATTCTTCAGCTGTTGTTCTGTTTCTTTTGAAGCATCTAGAAATAAACTACGGGCCAAAGTAAAGCGGTCTTTGGGAGATATTCTCGACCATGTTCCTGTGGACTTTGTTTGAAGCCAGGCACTTTGTAGCACCTCAAGCGGCCTTGATATATATATATCTGCTAACGAGGCGTATCCTTGTGCTAGCCGTTCTACTGCTCCCGGTTCATGATGCACTACTTTAAAGGCTGCTTTAACCACAGCATGCTTCTGTCTTGTTCCATCACCACTTATCATCGCATAGGCTAGACGATGATGCAGATCTATAAATTCGTCATGGTGCGCTTCATAGAGTTCTTTTTTAAGGTCCAGGAGTTGTTTAGCACGGGATAATAGGTTGCCTAAAGGGAGTAATCCTTGCGCTACTTTGCGCTTGTGTTCCATCAGGGCGCGACAAAGAGGCATTTTTTCAGGAAAATCTGGACATAGCGGCATTAACTTATCACTTAGACCCCAGCCATTGTTCTGTATAGGATGTGGGAAGCCACTTTGTGATGAGCGAGAAGATAAGCGAAAACTGTCAGGAATAGGAATGCTGGCTACTTTGCTGCCTGCATCCCGTCGGAAGGAACCTTCTAGTACTAAAACTTCTCCGGGAAATGGTTCCAAAGTCTGTCTAAAGGTTACGACAGTCGCGTCGTACCCTTTTAGTCCTTCAGTTTCTTCTGAGGCTGTGCTTTGAACGGGAGTATGGCGTACGGCTTTAAGAGCCTCTCCTAGCGAGGTCGAGGCAAATCCGTAGTTGCGTATCATCGTAATCGCCTTCATACGAAATGCATCGACTTCCCGTAGTGTAGGGAGTATGCAAACTTGTGGGCCTTGTAGTGAGGAGATACGACGAGAAATTACACTGCTTGCTCCCTTCTGAGGATTGGCAGTGACGCGATATTGTGTTGCACCAAGATGTTGTGGTGAATGGCATTCTGCACTAGCCAACAAGGGTAGATTTATCGTTTGACTGACGAATCGTTCATCGCACGAGAATCCGCTGCATCGGTATAGGAATCTAAATAAACGCTGCCCCCATGAAGGGGTCTTTGTTTGTGCGGATTGCAGAACTTCATTGAACTGGTCGATTGTGTCGATGGCTGCTTTCGCTAGGCTGCGTTGGGCGGGGTCGCCTTGCTTCAGTTTATCTAGAAGAGGATAACTATTTTTGATGATAGAGATCGCTTTAATGAGATCGTCTTGCAAGCGATTTCGAAGTTCTTCACGACGACGGCGCACCTTATTAGACAATAGTGCTGTGACAAAACAGCGTGCTAAACTGACTATCTTTTGAAAAGACGCGACAGAATTGGAAACGTGTTCCCCTTCTTTCATATCGAGATGAAAGAAGTGGGGAATGGGCTCTGCGACATTCAATCTGGCAAACTTATTTAAGCTGCTAATTGCGGTTTGCAGGTCTTGGATGACCACGTCACCCTGTACAAAGTTCTTTAGTAAGCCGTCAGTGTTAGATTTCGCCATAAGACACATCCTCTTGTCTGTAACGCCTGCGGATTATACAGAACATCCATAAAAGTCGTGTAAAGAAAAATGTCAGTTTTTAAAAATTTTTCTCTTATTCAAAAATCAGTCGTTTCTCTTTCTCTGACAGATGGCGATATGTGCCTAGGGGAAGTCGACCCAACAGCAAACTGCCCATGCGAATGCGTGTTAATTCGTGTACTTTCAATCCTGCAGACTGCAGAAGTAGACGTACTTCATGCTTTTTACCTTCGCTCACAACGACCTTAAGGGTATTACGGCGAACCTTTTTCACTGCTACGGGTTTGACGAGCACTCCATCCACAAATGTGCCGGAAGAGATAGCTATTAAATGTTCGTGAGAAATATCGAGATCACACTTTGCTAGATACTCTTTTACGATATTGGAGGAAGGGTGAATGACTTTATTGGCGAAATCACCATCATTGGTCACGAGGATAAGGCCAGAGGTCTCTTTGTCGAGACGTCCGATGGTAAAAAGACGTTCACGCGTATCTTTGAAAAGGTCTAATACGAGCCGTTCATTTTGACGACGTGCTTGACTGCAAACATAGCCGATAGGCTTATGCAACATGTAGTAAACGGGGCCTTGTTTGCCTGCAATGGGTTCACCATTGACCGTGATGGCATCGACGCGTAAATCGACAAGGGTTTGGGGGACAAGGGTAACTTGTCCATTAACGCATACATTTCCGGCAAAGATAAGTTCTTCACACGCACGACGAGAGGCGACTCCTGCTGCGGCGAGGACTTTACTTAATCTTTTTTTGCGATCTGATTCATTAGTCATAGTGTTTCTCCGCGACCATAATACGCGACCCACCCAATAAAGTCGATGCGTCTTTCAGAGAGTATTTATTCAGAGATTTTAAATGATTATGGGCAATAGAAGGCTCTTGATGAGCCGCGCATGCGGTGAAGTAAAGAAATGCTTTTAAAAACGCAGTGAATATTGTGCAATACTGGTCCTTTACATCTTTTTTATTGGGTAGCAAGCCGGTATTAAAGCATCTTAATCAGTAGCATAAGTTATTCACTTATTATGCCTGGATGGTAGATTTTTAACCTGTTCAGCTACGGTTCCGGGAGGGTTTTTGTACCAACCTGGATCGCGATAGTCTGTGATGTCATTTCTGACCTTTAGGACGGTGAACATGCCGCTCATTTCTATGATTCCAAATGGTCCGGGAGAGCCATATGGTATAAAGTTAGGCGGAGCATCCATGTGGTGGTGTCGATCGAACATCTCTCCCATACCCGAAGAACCCATGGCCATATATTTGGGCAATAGCTGCTTTATGCGCTGAGTTGCTGCGGTCTGATCGACCCCGATTAAATTTGGTATATTATGTCCCATCCCATTCATAACATGGTGCGCTTTATGGCAATGTAGTGTCCAATCGCCTGGATAGATGGCTTGGAATTCAATATCGCGCGTTTCACCAACGGGTACATTGACCGTGACTACCTCATATTGTGCAGATGGCTTCATCCTTTTAGCTCCATGCGCTGTCACCATAAATTCATATCCATGCAGGTGTATGGGATGACTATCCATACTCAAATTTCCAAAGCGTATTCTGACTCTTTCCCCTTGCTTGACCACTAAAGACTCTGTTTCTGGCCAAACAGTGCTGTTAAATGTGAAATAATTGAAATCAACCATGACCATGGGATCGGGAGTGGTGGCCCCTACTGGAATTGCCCATTCTTGCAACATGATGGCAAAGTCGCGATCTACCGTTTCTTCACTGGTGGGGTTCTTAGGATGTATGATAAAAAATCCTTCCATGCCTAATGCCATTTGAGTCATCTCATCATAATGGGGATGGTACATGTGCGTCCCACTGCTTTTGATGGGAAATTCATACTTGAATGTCTCTCCGGGAAGAATTGCTTTTTGATTCAATCCCGCAACACCGTCCATTCCGCTTGGAAGGAGGATGCCATGCCAATGAACCGACGTTGGCTCGGGCAGATGATTGGTGACATAGATGCGTACTTGATCGCCTTCGATAACTTCTATCGTTGGGCCTGGAGATTGACCATTGTATCCCCAACAGTTTACAACTAGACCGGGACCAAACTGTCGTTTAACGGGCTCTGCAGTTAGGTGGAATACTTTCATTCCATCTTCCATTTTCCAGGGCAAGGAGCTTCCGTTAGGAGTGATTACCCCTGCTACAGCAGCGGAATAAGCGAATACAAACAAAATAATTAGGTGTTTCATTCGCACGACTCCTGATGGTGTTCTTGGATGATATGGATATTTCCTCCTAAGGCCCGATCTAGCCTTGTTGTTGCTATCCAATAGTCCCTTAGGGCTATAGTGGATTGGATATGCATTTCAATTTGCTGAGATACATCATTTAAGAGGTTATAGACACTCAAGGTCATGTAGTTATAAAGGCTCTGTGATGTCGATATGATTTTTTCTTGCAGAGGTATTAATTCATTTTCGTATTGCTTCACTAGGGAACGTTGCAGCGATTGTTGTCTTCGGGCTGAATCGACTTCGGCTAAAACCTGGATTTCCAACGCCGCTAATAGATCTCTGTTTTGTCTATACAAAGCACACAAACGCGCTCTTTCACCCTGTCCATAATTAAAAATGGGGATGGCTCCAACGAGGGCTGGGCCTCTAACCAGGGTACCGTCAGTGTCTTGTTCCACAGCAAGACCACCGGCGAGATCGGTATAAGCCCACCATTGTTTGGTTGCTCCCAGCCTTGCAATGCGTTCGAGCTCCCATCTTATTTCTCGTAAGTCAAGGCGTTGTGACAAGGCTATTTCGCATAAGCAGGTATCCGACACATCATCTATGGGTAGCGGAGGTAGCTCATCTGCGACTTTCCAGGATTGTTCACAGGGATTTAAACCTAGAAGCTGGTTCATGCGCGCTTTCAAGCGGATGATTTCTACCTGGCTTTCAGTAAATGCGATCTTTGCTTGGACGAATGTTCTAGAATGATCCAGAAGCTCAAGATCGCTAATATTTCCTTGCTGGTGCTGTGCCTTGCTGAGGTCTAGGGTGGCCTCAGCGGCATCGATAAGAGGCTCCATAAGGCCCACGCGCTTTTGTTCCGCAACCAAATTGAAATAGGTTTCCTCGACATCAAACGCTAAATCAAGAACTACTTGTGCGACATGTATTTTAGCCTTCTCAAACGCAGCAGAGGCTACTCTAATGCGAAGTGGAATAAGCAATATGTCCAAAAATGCTTGAGTAATGGAAACCTCTGTATTAAGATTTAGGCCGCTTTTATCTGGAAATCGAAACGCAGCATCAAAAACAGGGTTGTGCAATAGCCCAGCATCGAGCAGGTCGGCACGCGCTATCCCTAAATCCTCAAAGGTTGCTTGAATATCCTGGTTGTTGAGAAGGGCGATTTGAATGGCCGCGTCGAGAGTAACGGGATTACACAATAGATCATTGATTATTAAGCAAATCTTATCATGGTCTTCCCCGCATTGGTGCCAGAGTACTTCTTTACCTATTTGGGACGCCACCAAACAAGAAACAGCTTTGTCATTAGCTTCGGGCAGGCGAGAACACCCACTGATGATCGTGGCCATGGCAACTGTCATGCATAAAATTTGGACAATTCCCATCATCTTCCTGTTGATCTAGATGTCGTCAATATTCTGCACATCCTGCTTAAATAAAGAATACTAGGCTAGTGTAATGACAAAATCTATCTTACTTTTTTTAACAAGATTATGCATGATTGCCTTCCGCGGCAGGATTAGGATGCTTTGGAACTTCGTCGATTTTTCCCCTTTATTTTTAGCCTCTACGTACGCTATTTTACTGCGAAAAACACGAGGCTAATCTATGGCAAAGTTCCATTGATGACGCTTGAACACGAGGGTAAGCATTTAGAATTACACTTTGCTAGATACCCTTCTATGTTATTGGAGGAAGGTTAAATAACTTTAGTGGCAGAAAAGTTTAATAACGTTTGAAACTATTAAACAAAATATAATCTAATAGTTTTATGTTACACTTTTTCTACTTATTCTTGAGAGAAATAAACCGAGAGGATGCATGGTTATGTTAGACCCTATTTTCCTTTCTAGTCCAAGACAAGACGAGCTAGGCTTTCAGCTTGCAAAAACTGAAGCGTCTTGTAAGACCGCTCTGAGTATCCTGCAAAATAGAGGGCTTACATTACCTGAATTGCGTCCTTTACTAGTGCAGGAGTTAACTAATTGTAAATGTTTTTTATTAATGTTAAGTGATCGCCTGTCTATACCGCCCATTCCAGAGGATTGTGAGGAGATGCGGCCTATTACAACCGATCTTGTATGTTGTAGAGCTTTACATACAGCTATAGATGAGATGCTTAGCGATCCCCTTTGTACTCGTGATGCAGTGAATCGCCTTTCAATTGATTATTTTACGACGATGAAGAACTTTTCTGAAATCTGGTCTATAATTTGTAATTCAGCAACCTTCTCGCTGTTTTATTTAGAGGGAACATTTGATCATGCGGAATTTGAGAAAAAGATGGCCCAGTGCGTGGGCATAAAGCGGTTGGATCTATTCAATAGCGGAGAAATTCCAGATGAAGCGTGGGGTGCGATTATTGAGAAGTGTACTGGTCTGTCAGAGATTAAATTACCCATGGTTTCGCCTACCATAGAGAGGTTGAATGAATTAGCGCAAAAATGCGGTAACGTTGGAACATTTCACTTTCCCTACTCTCATCAAGACTCTTCACTCACTGCTTTTCTGCCACATTGCCACAATATAACTACTCTGGGTTTAAACTGCCTAAATGATAGTGGTCTTCTGAAGAAGCTGTCCAAGCGTTGCGGAAAAATTTCGCAGCTAATGTTATGGAATTGCGATTCGAAGATAGCTCGAAGGTTTGCATCCCGCTGTGATCAATTAACTTTATTGCATTTAGCGGGATCTGTTGACGAAGCCACCCTAGAATTATTTGCAGGATTGTCAAATAAATTAAAAGTGCTTTCTATAGATTCTGTTATAAGTGACAGATTGTTAAATATTTTTATAGATAGTATGAAGAAGGGAATGCTTAAACATCTTCAGTTCGCGAATTATAGGTTTACAGGCAGCACTTGGTCGAGGCTGATCGAACATAGCGAAAATCTACAGATTCTTGTATTAAATCCTGCTCCTAGTGATGGCATATTGAATGAATTTGCTTCTCGCTGTAAATTCCTTCATACGCTCCTTCTTAACAATAGATACGAGGGGGGTGTTGACCAGTCCAGGATATTTAAAAAAAATAAATCTTAAACACACCAGATTGCGCGGCTTTGAAGAAAGTTAACAAGAGACTTTTCACCCAATGTTGTCAACTCAACACTGTAGAGCAGCTTCGACCCTGATTGCTACCAAAACTTGCCGCACAAGTCATTGAATTTGAATTCAGAT
>CAYTFC010000118.1:0-7136 GCA_964436955.1 uncultured bacterium
AGAGTTGTATGAATTTCTTTAAGTTGACAGCATTGGATTGCTACCCAATGCTGTCAACTTAAAATAAACCCTTGTTAATGCCGCTTCGGCGAAGCGGCGCTACAACGTGTAACAGAACATGTAAGCGCCACTTCGCAGAAGTGGCAGCCGTCCTTGGTCTATTTCTAGCAAGGCAGAAAGAGGAGCCCCTCTTTCTGCCTTACTCAATTCGCATAAGTTATCGAACGGGACAAGCACCTGTGGAGCAGCAAGGATCTTCAATAAGATCATCCCGCGCTTCAATACCTTCGTAGTTAATAGGTCTTAGGCGAGCCACATATTCATCATAGAGGTCCTTGGTAACCACTTCTTGAGGAAGAAAGGCATAACCAAGATCTTCGGCATTCTTGGTAGGATCGTTTCTAAAGAGGAACGATACACCCACATAATTATCCCAATGCTCTTCGAACCAATCGATAATATCAGGCACTTCCGAAGGATCGTAGGAAATGGTCACGGAAACGTTCTGTTCACACCATGTTTCCATAAACATGCGATAGCGTTCCAGCTGTGTACAAGCCGACTCTAGGTTAACTTCAACCTCTTCAACTTTTCCATCTTTACGCGTTACGGTTGTACGCGAGAAGGGTGCGTTGTCATACTTAACGGGGAACTTAACGACTACCGACTCAGACTCATAAGGTTTTTCAAAAACATTGTATCCGGCCTCTTCAAAGCGCTGAACAAGGGGATCATGCTTAGAGAAAGTGATGTTGTTGAAGATGTAACGGCCAAGTGGAACGTGAATGCCTTCTGGCACTTCACCCCAAGTCTCGCTACCCATAATCTTGCTAATTGTACCACTAGGCTTAATGCATGTAACGTTCTTAGGTAAGGGCGAATTCAGTTCATGCGCCATGCTGTACGCTGCGCTAACAGTAATGTTGCGCATGCGCTTTAGATCATAACGTGTGATGTCTTGACGTGCTGCTAGTCCTGTAAGACCGACGCCGCAAAGATGCAAGAACTCGTTGTTGAGGTGCCAGGCTTCTTGCAGAATTTCATCACGAAGATTCACCATCGTTTGACGATAGTTCATACGGCCAGCGAGGTACAATGCGCGCTCTAAACCAACCTTGTCGCCACGGAACGCCATTACGTTTACTTCTGTGAGGTTACAGAAGCTCTTGTTACCGAGCAGAATTTCCACACATGGGTTGCAACCTTTAAACCAAGGAGCACGACGCTCCGCTTCTGTCGCATTGATGAAGCCTGGCTCAGACCCACCGGAATCCAGCATCAATTGGAATAGCTTTTCGAGTTCCCCTCGGGATGGTTTGTGCCGAAATAACAAGCTGTTGTTGGATTGCTGGCGATGTGCGTTGTCGTGGATCCACCACTCCTTCTTCGCCACTGCAAATTCATCCCACTCAGGCTGACCATATTCAAACAATGCGATCTGCGCGGAACGGCGAGAAGAAAGAATTGTGCCTAACCAGTTAACGATATCCAAGATATCCATACGTGTGAGCAATTGGTCAGCGCGGTTGGATAAAACTTGCGCAATGGCTTTGAAGGCTTTAGCGATCTGTTCATCACCGCTGGAAATCCAACCATAACCTTTCAAGCGTGTACCGGATGGGCGGATTTCGGAGAAATCCAAAATCAACGTGCGAGCAGGGAATTTGCCCGCAACTAATTTACCAACTGCCTTTGCCCAGGCAATAGCGGAGTCACCAACTTTGATTGTCCATGTTTGCGTTTCGGGATCGTAGCTTTCAAGGTTATTCTCTACTCCACCGCGACCAGTGCGAGCGGAGCGAATGATTTTAATATCAGTTAAAGGGCGACGGAAGCCATTCAATGTGCCAGTAATGGGTTTAAAACCTACACCGCACCCTTGCAAAAGCAACCAAAGAGTATCCACTACGTCATAGACAGTTTCAACATGAGTAAAGGCGCAGTTAAACATGCAGGATTCACGTTTTTGACTCAGATCGGTACCACCCAACCACAGCGTACGACCCGCTGGAGCAATCTTGCGGCACAGCACAATTTGTCGCACTTCCTCAAGCTCATGAATCTCACGCTCGTTGAGTTCACGTCTTAACGCGCGTTCCCACAGCCAACGCTGGTGGTTAATCACGCGGTCGACTACCTGATCCCAGCTTTCAAGAAGATTTTCGCCCTCTCTAATCGGACGATGGTACGTACGTAACGCTGTTGCTGTTGCTCGCGAAGTAGGTCTGGTCATTGAAGTTCATCCCATTGGTGTAATTATTACCGAAAATGCCTATAGATCTGTGCCCGAAACACAACCGGTTGTGGTTATCCGTCGCAGCAACTACAACCCGTAGTATTTTCTTGCCCACCGATATCCCATTTTTTTGGTAAAAAGTCAACAACGAACGATCAGTTCAACAACAAAAAGAACCCCGACGCTCAGTGTCAGAGGGTTAATCATTTCTTAAGAGCTAAAGAACCTTCTCTGGGGATAACGTCAGGGACTCTTTAGTTCACAAGGGCTTACGTCTTTCGCTTCTCAATAATTCGAATCAAGTCTTGACGATGTGGATCACTTGAATGCACTGACTTTTCCAGGTCATGTTTTTCTCTTGCATCCAGGATATCTTGAAGCGCTTTTTCTTCCCATTCGTAATCGAGACGTTGGTAGAAATCCACGCAGATAGAAAGTAGTTCTTGGAAGTCATCCTCACCATCAATCCAAGGCAGAACCTGCTTCACTAGGGAAACAAATAGATTGCGTTCTCCGCCTGGAACCATGTAGGCCAGCACTTCTAAACAGAATTCGAGGTCAGGCTCTTCCGCAACCTCAGTAATCAAGTTGGCGAATAAAGCATTTGCCACTACAGGATCTGTTTCTACAGCGATGCGAGCACGTAAAAAGTCGAACCATTTCGTATCGGCCACATACTGATAAAAACCATCCACCAATTCCGCAGCATAAGGGACAACGCCTTCATCAAGCTGGTCGGAAACAAAGTCGTAAAGAAACGTCTCTAGACCATTGGCACATCCCTCGGAAACAACTTTGAATACATCCTTAGGATCGCCCCCCTGATCGGCATTTTCATCCAAGACCTCTTGCAGATTCGCCAAAACATCAGGGATTGTCTCTGGGCGCTCAATCTCACCACTATCATAGAGGTTAATCTGATGATCGACCTCATCACAAAACACCGACAGGCAAAGTCGCTCCGGCAACATGCGGCGCCATAGCTCAAACACTGCCAAGTAGATTTGGTCTTGGCTGCCAGCATCCAACTCGTCTCGATCAAGCAAAAGATGGTCGGCAAGATCCTCGGGCGATTCACACTCGTCGGCGTAAGCTAATAATGCTTCGCGATCAAGATGGATGTCTTGATCCGCCAGTCGACTGAAAAGTTCTTCTGATTCAAGAGCGCGGTAATCTTCCACTTGCCACTCAGCTACATCGAGCTCTGGGTCAAGCAACCAATTTTGGCGCAGGGAATTATAGAGAACTCTACGTTGAATTTGCATGGGTGTTATTATGTCCTAAGATCTGTCACGGGCCTGTTGACTCATTAAGTTAAAGTATATCACATTTTACTCTCAGACACAATAGCTAGGAATAACCCCCACTGGAACGTTTCCATGGGGCAAAATAAAACCTTTGTTAATGCCGCTTCGGCGAAGCGGCGCTACAACGTGTAACAGGGGCCAAAGTTCAATCTTCGTATGCCAAGGATAGATACCAAAAGGCCGATCCGGCCACAGCCATTACTACGGAAACCAACGCCACCATCCCCACCGAACAAAACCGAACCTTGTGCCGAGCAGGCAGGACGGCTTTCGACCCCTCCAGCGTGCTCTTCAATTGCTGTATTGGCTCTGGAGCTGACCACAAATTTTGGGAATTGAGCTGAAAGAAACCGATCACCATCCTCACCTCCTGATGAATATCCATCTCTACTTTTCCCTCGCTATCTGGCTGAAAAGTGAGAGGCTCTAGCTGGCCTACTTGCATAATGCCTGGCTTGATCGATTCCAGTATAATGGCACTTTGAGCCGGAATTAAAATGGCATGAGGAATGCGATCCAATGTTTTATACAGCTTATCTAGATCCTTACGAGTACTATCAACTAGAAACCCTTCCACAGGCTTTAAATGGGCTTCGCCACTTATTAAGTAATTCTTTCTTCCAGAATTACTACTAGTGCTAATGCTTACATTAAGTTTATTTTGACGTTTATTAAAATCTTCTTCATTAACAATGACGTCATTAAATGAGGTAAAAATAGAACCCATAACAATAGGCTCCAGATAGAGTTTTATAAACATGGCTTTAAAATATTTAACGCCATATTCAGCAAACAACTCTCTGGACTGCGGGTCATCTCTAAATAAATCAAGATTTGAAAACTGAAAGGAATCCTTCTCTATTATTTTTTGAAACGAAGGTTCCAAATTGAGCTTGTCTTTTAACACTGTAAGATCAGTAATCCACTTATCGAATGCTGCTAGCCAGCTATCGTAATCATCACAATCTTCGGGATAATTAACAACCGCTACAAAAACACTCGCAGCTTCGGCGATCCAATTGAGCGCATTTTTAAGAGTTTCTTGATCATCCCATCCCTTAACCCGTGCACCTGGTGGTACTCCTAACTGCTCTATCATAGCGGGCGATTCAGACAAATTTCCCTCAATCCAACAAGTATCACGACGAGCAGCGTTATAAAGATAAGCCATGACTGCCTTATTAAGCAGCCGACACATTCTATCCGTGTGTGTCTCCGCAAAACATACCCAATCTGCGTGCTTCAAATGGCTGACATTAGTACGAAGGCAAACATGGGTTTCTAAAAAAGGATCACTCGCACAACGCCCGACATCTTTGACAAGCTCCAGCTTTCTATATTCAATTGCGGTAAGTAGCAAAAGGTTTATGGCTAGTAAAGCGTCACAAGACGCAGAGGGCCCTTGTTTAATCCGTAAACACATTCGTTGCCTGTAGATAGCTTTTCTCATCGTCTCAAGAACTTCACCTTGGAGTTTCTTTACAACTTGGTAAGGTGCAAGTTGATTTCTCTTTTTCATCCGGCACGGTTGGCTAGGATGAGGGTGGTCATGTCGAAGTACTCGTTCTGCTTTCTTTAATTCAGCGAGTTGAGAATCGACCTGCGCTTTCAAATCATTATACATATTACGTTGAAGCAGCAAGCAACACCCAAGCCACACACGAGCGGCACACGTATAAGGCATCACGATTGGGAGTAAGAAGAGGCTAGTTATACTTGTCTTTTTTTGAGACTCTTCTGCAATCGTTTCATCACAGCGTTGAGTAATCTCTTTATAACAAGAAATAATACTATTAATCACATTAAACCACATTTAATTAATTGACTAATTTTAGATAGAATAACTAAATAGAAACAATTTGTCAATAAATACATGTAATCACTTTTGATAAGCTATTCAGTTTGCATGGACTGAATTGCTGCTTCTAAAGACTGATATCGGGAAGTCGGATCTCGCGCTTCGGTAGCCCATGTTTCAATCTTTCTCAAACGCGTAATCGGACAGAGATGCGGTAAAAATGAATATTCATTAAAACCGTCAGGCGCAATATTTTCATTTGCACAAACCCTGGGAAAAAATCTCTGGACTAGCGACAAACTCGCTCGTTGAATGCGATTGAAAACCGAAGCTAAGAGTTTTCTTCCAGTTGACCTTTTTGACATCTCTTGTCCAATCAATACCTCAATAGTAATGGCTGCCCTATCATTCACATATTCTTGGGATACCTTGAATAGTGTATTCGAAAACTCGTCCGCCTCTAACTCCATCCTTTTAGATATCTGTGCTTTTGCCGCCCCGATTACTGGAACAAGTGCCAAGCACAAGGTCGTTATCACGCCAGACAATGTACCTGAAAGAACACTGGCAATATAATACGAGTTATCTGAAAACAAAGCCGCCGCGCCAAAGGATAAAACGCCTGCCACAAGAAGTGTCTTTTGTAATGTATTCGCTAAAGACATTTTTCTATTCGCACCTTCCTCATGCCTAAGCACAGCGTGACCAAGTTCGTGAGCCATCACCGATTGTACTGCATCCAAACTCTTCTTAGGTATCTGTGATTCAAGGTACCTTTGCATTAGCTCTCGGTCGGACAGATTTGAAATAGTTATGCTGGCATTTGGCATGTCTTCAATAATGTCTTTTATCCATTCCTGATGAGAAACCTGCATCGATAATCGTAAAGAAGGATTCACAATTAAATCTTCAATCATCCTACAAAAACTGGGTGTAAATCTAAGATTTGGACCAATCGCGCTCCATATTTGGTTATCAAAGCAATGCATCCACTCATCTTTCGAAGCGGACTCTTGCCCTTCGGAAATAGCGGATAGAAAAGCTTTTCCGATCACTATCACCTTAACATCTTTGTCTTTGGTTTCAAGACATCTACCATTTCCAAATGCTGCGCCAAAATTACAAGCGGAGACTAAACATTGGACACGAGGGAGGTTTTTAGCTCCTTCCTGACTGTATTGATCAACAAGTGAATTAATCCAGTTTTGAATAATACAAGCAGCTTTAATTTCTAATTCAGAGAGTTTCTCTATTTTTTCTGAATCCCAAACGGATCTAAAAAGCTCTTTTTTATAGTTATCAGAGTATTTATTAACATCAATCACGTAAACACCATTGCTATAGATAAATAACATTGATCATGCGCTTCTGTAATAATTCAATCAATGTAAAGATACTATCAATAAATGATTGATTAGTAGAGGCAAAGATGTGCCCCGTGAGCGTCCATACGCGTTAAGCTAATACTACATTGAGACTTACATTGATCAACTGTTAACAAGTTACAACACCGAATTTCTCCTTATCATCCTGCCGCCGAAGGCGATCCTGCTTATCTTGTTAAAAAAATAATCTGATGGCGTTGTCGCATGCACGACTCTGTGTTAGGCCTTTTTTTTTAACAGGATAAGTAGGATCGCCTTCGGCGGCAGGATAGGAAAATAACTAATTTAACTTGAATTTGGAGTAGATCGTACTAACAAGTACGCTAGGAACAAAAGCTTCTAGATGCTTCCCCGAAGACCCTGATTGCTACCCAATGCTGTCAACTTAAAGAAAATAGTTGTCTTGTAGT
>CAYTFC010000119.1:0-7047 GCA_964436955.1 uncultured bacterium
CTGAGCTCGGACATAAGTAGGACTGAAAATTGTCTAGACAATGGGGGCAACTATACCTTTCCTCGTCGCTTAGGTCCTTTTGGTCCCTTGGGTCCCTTTCTCTGTCCTTTTGGTCCCTTTTCTATCTACCACAATATCTAATCAAAAATTGCTTTTAATGGTCAGTCACCTGAGCTGTCAAACAGGTCGGGGCCTACGTCGAGTCCCCGCTATGTTCTGTAACACGTTGTAGCGCCGCTTCGCCGAAGCGGCACAAACAAACGTTTTATTTTGATGGCTTAGTATAATCCCCACGCCATTCGATGGACCCCGCCTTTATTTCTACATTGTCAATCTCTTCTGCATGTTTGATTTGAAGTTTAACGATATGCGACCCTATTTCAAATTGCAGAATAGTCGCAGACTCGAGAGCTAAATCTTTATAGTCAATGGGTTTGCCATTGAATGATGCCCCCTGAAGATATCGGAGTTCTAGGACACCTTTCAAAGTGTTCTCAGCGGTTAAGGTATACTCATTAGAAGGTAGTTTTGATGGAGGAATAGCTGAGCTTTCCATGGCAAGAGCTATTGCTCCATCTTGTGGTTCATAGTCCAACCGTCGAATGAGACTATTCAGGAAGTAAGTAACATAGTTTTCGATCAGAAATTCATCTGCAGTTGCAAGGTCAGGTATATTTTCCCAATAGATTTTATCCGCATGAATGCGATACGAGACCATACCTGTGTTCACGTGCGGATTATACTTATACCAGTCTATGTTCAGTTCTATCTCATTACCGTGAATTTCAAAGTCAAATATCTCCCCGTCATGGTAATCCTCCATCGTTAGCTGCGCAATAGCCACATCATCTTTAGTAATAGATTGAATGCCTTCAATATGAAGTTTTCCATTTATTGTACCGAAATTGGACAACGGAATATCATCTTTTAACTTGCTGGGAGCGATTGATGCACTGTTCATCCAAATTTCAGAGCCGTGGTAAGTATGTTTGATAGCCTTCACGCTTCCATCATGAAACGCCCACTGATACTTGAATACAGAATCTTTAGTCATAGAAATTAGTACCCCAATTTATACCTTCAGGTGGATATAGGTGAGATTTATCGCTGCCCTTACCACACGGATCTCCATTTTTATCCAAATATTTGTCGCGGTCGTTTCGGGAACTTGGATTAAAGACATGGTAATGATCTTCTGCTTTATGTCCATCTTCTTCAGGTTTACCCTTGTCGAAGCCTATTTTTTGACCGGTTTTAGTGTTTTCAAACGATCTATGACCTCTTTTCCTTCCCTCCTCGTGTGTCGTTTCCTTCCAGTCTGGATTGTTAGCTAGGTCGTCAGGGGTTCCTGGAAACTCAATTTCCCTTAGCATGGCATTATATTCATAACGGTCGTAAGCAATGCAAGCTTGTTCGAATATAAAATAGGTTAGGGCAGAGGCTAGCATGTATGTGAGTGAAGGCGTGAGCCATGTTAGCCCTGCGGCGCCTCCCCAAACGCAAATAGGCCAGGCTATGACAAAACGTCCGTCAGGATCCACATAGCGAAATGGATTGTTAAACACGTAGGCATACAGGTTGGTTCCGTCCACAAAGCCTGCAGGGTCCGTTGTGGTCCAGCGTCCCAACCCGGGATTGTAATCTCTTTTACCAAAATTAATTAACCCCAGATCGGAATCAAATCGCTTATTAGCATATCTCCAAGGGCTTTGATACGCATTTAAGAGCTTAATACGCCGCTCTTTTCC
The DNA here is from genome assembly GCA_964436955.1 of uncultured bacterium. Lineage (GTDB taxonomy): Bacteria > Chlamydiota > Chlamydiia > Chlamydiales > JAJFMA01 > CAMFKD01. The sequence continues at coordinate 1,749 of CAYTFC010000119.1, forward strand.
AAACGCGGTATAATCATAAGTGGAGGCAACGGTTTTTGTGTCGGGATCAATCAAACCACGAATATTTCTGTGAGCATCCGACCTACAAGCAAAAGTCTTCCCGGCTATTTCTATTGCTAATGTTTTAGGTACGGATTGATTTCCTAGAAAGCTTAATATTCTCCTCTGCTTTAGATTACCGTCACGATCCAGGGCGCCAACGTCATGGTCGCCGTCGTACAAGTACTCTTCGCTATCAAGTACCTGCCAGCCTTCCTCGGTTGCGGAAAAGGATGTTTTTTTCAAGCGTCGCCCTAGCGGGTCATATTGGAATTCAATTTTTGTCGTTTCAACAGTAGCGCTAATGAGTCTGTTTAATGGGTCGTAGCTATAAGCGGTTGAGCCTTTTTCGACTAAATTACCGTTTAAGTCATAGCGACACGCGATATCTGGAGGAGTTGACAGCAGCTCATTGATTTCATTATGCCCACAGGGTTGTTCTTGGATAGCAACGCGGTTGTAATTGGAGTCATTTTCATAAGCAGCGTTGGTGTGATGATTGACCTCAGCTGTGAGTTGCGAGAGTTCGTCATAGCCATACTTGGTGCAGGCTTCGTCCAGGAGAGAATTAACTAAATTATCTTCCTCATCATAGACACAGGTTTGCTCAATAAAGGGGGTTTTTAGGAACGTTTGGCGTCCCTTTAAATCATATGCATGTTCGCACGTGCCCAGGTTGGCTATTAACTGCTCTTGTAAGGGACGTCCACATGCGTCGTATTGTGTATAGCGATGCGTATAGACCCTGCCATCGCTGCCTTGAAAGGCGGCTTGCTGCAGATTTCTTGGGTCATATCCATACGTGACTTGCCAGTGTGTGCCATATTTCACGGCTAGGGGACGATTATACAGATCATACTCTTTAGTAACGGTGAACCCGGAGGGGAAGCGTTCGCGAAGGACATTCCCAACGGCATCCACTTCCCTGCTTACGCTCGTGTTGGCAATCTCATCTTTGGCATGCACCAAATAGCCTAAACGATTGTACTTAAAAGAATGGGAAAGCAATTCGTCAGATGAGCATAGCTTCGTTAGGTTTCCTAATGCGTCGTAGCTATAAAATAGACTGGTTCCGTCAGGTTTCACCTTCCGCGCTATGCGACCGTCACGATCATAGCTGTATTCTGTTGTCCGAGCGACTGGTGTGCCAGACGCTCTGGTGACGGTACGCACCTTATTCATGGGAGTGTAGGTATACGAAGTCGTCTGCTGGCCTGTAGCGATGCCTTTTTGATAGATGAAATCGTGATGTCTTACCAAATTTCCGACTGGGTCATAATCCTTTTGGTAATGAGAGAGAATGTCCTTGTTTGGATTGTGCACAATGCGCTCGATTTCGCGCTCATAGGGATCAAGCACACTTGTAGTCACCACTCCTTTGGGATTTGTGACAATTTTGCGCAGGTTTTTGCTCTCTTCATAGCGGATAGATGTGCGGTTGCCTAAAGCGTCTTTTTTCTCGATCGGGCGTTTTAGTCCGTCATAACAAATGGTGGAAGTGCTCTTGTGATCACCAATCCGCTGAAAATTGTTTAAACCAAAATCATGCAAAATCAGTGTGTAGTTTTTTTACGCAGAGGCGGGGAAGGCGGGGAAACGCAGAGGAAGACGAGGAATATATAAAACTTAAGACTTATGGGTAATAGGGCGCATGAGCGCGTACAAAAAGATGGACTTACACTCAGCCAATTTTCATATAGAAGTTTCGTGGTCATGCTATTAACGATTGTTGACAATTCTGATAATTTGTTGTATTGTTCATATACTAATTAAATACAATTAAATTTATGGCGTTACTGTGAACAATAAAAGCATTAATACGTTCGGTTATATAAGTGACTATTATAATTCAGTCTATTTTGATGATAGAACTAACTTTAAAAACTCTAAGAAAGAAAATGTTGATAGTTTGCTGAGTGGTTGCATTAGTAAGTGTGATCAAATTACTAAAATTTTTGGCTATAGTATAGCTGTAAATTTGCTAGATAGTGAATATAAAGTTTTTAAGATGATTCATTCATTTTATAAGTTGAATTCAAATATTTTAAATTTGATTGGTGGTAAAGATTACTATAAATGCAGAAGATTTAGCTTTAATACAGATTGTCAGTCGAGTGTTGTTGATAGGTTTATTGATAGATTTAAAGTTAGTATAGAAGATTTAGATATATCAAACATTAAAGATGTTAATGTTTTAAATGAACTTTCATATAGATATTATAGAATTATTTATAATAACAATCTATATGCTATTGATATGTCAATGGATGGATTTTACGAGCAATGTGTTGTTCTAAGTAATGACGAAGATGGGGCAGCTAGAGATTTTGGTAATTATAACATTTATAAGTATAGTAGAACAAAAACAGTTAGAGAAATCAATGATATTTGTAAAATATCATTATTCGAAACTCTAAATACTATAACGACGATTGCAACTTCTTCACTGAATGACCGTAGACATTACATAATGAAAAAAGTCCATAGTGAAGTGACTCCGTTTTTGTATAGATTAGAAATCACTTTGTTTAAAAACTTATTAGAGCAAAACAAAAGTGGAAATATACGATTAGATTTGTTTACATTAAAATCTTGTAAAAATAATAATTTTATAAAAATGATATCGGAAATAAATGAATTCAGTTCTAATATGTGTTCAGTCGAATATTTTTCTAGACAGAATTCAATTTTAGATTCATTTGTTAAACAAATTCGTTTGACAAAAAACAAGGCAAGCTATAGCCACGCTTTTAAAATTTGGTTCGAACATAAAAAAAACTATGAAGAGCTCGCGGTCGATCCCACTTTAGCACTAGTGCAAACAGTGGAAAAAGCCAATAATAGTTTGCCTCAGTCAAAAGCAAATCCCTTGATCAAAGAATATCACTCGCGGGTGTTAAGATGGTTCGGTTCGAGTGATATTAGATTATTTAGGGATAAAGGAAAGCTTTCTTATGCAAGACAAACAGATGAAAATATAAAACAAGCATTAGCACACCATCAAATCCCTTTTGCGGTCGACAGATTACTGGATTCTGAATTTATAGAGCAGTATAGCTACCCCACTCAAACGGGCAGGGCGTTAGTAATAGAGATAACTTATAAAAATAAATATTCTGATCTTGAGCCGGAGTTGGGCCTTATGACTTATGGAATAGATGACAAGGGAATAGTTTATCATAGATGTTTCTCTAAAAAAGAACAGCCTGAGTCTACTTATGCAAATTTACTAATGAAAATATCTGCTATAGATCAATCTGAAAAAAATGAAGTGATTGAAGAAGCAGAAAGGATGGATGGTGATAGGCCTTTGCCGATTGGCACGTTATCTATAGATGATGCTATGGGGATAGTAATAGTAGAAAGTGAAACCCATAAGATTAAAATTTTTGGACGTTTTGGAAGCATTCCTTCGGAATTTATGCCGGATGCTGAACAGGCCAAGCTGACACAGTAAATTGCTAGAAACCCGACTTGCTACCCGGTAGCAATCAGGGTCCAGGGACCAGTCGGGCTAGAAGTATTCGACGTAGCACCGCCTGTTTTCAGCGAGATTTTGATAGGCAGATATTTGCTTTCACATGGCAATGCGTTGATTCTTCAAAATAAAATAGACCTAACCTATATTTTATATTTCTTCGTTTGAAGATATTTTCTTGACTATAATTAGTATTTTCATAAAATGTTCAATAATTTTTATGTGTCTAAGTGTGTTTAGGTCTGTTTTTTTAATTAAAAAAGATTTTTATAATTGCAAGTGTGTTACGTCAAACTATTCCCCGACTTTACATTGAGTTTTTAACGTTACTTCCAAGGAATGAATGGTGCTCGGTTATAATTATTAATTATAAATCGAAGTTGATGTCTACAAATCTAGTTTGTCAATCCTTGACTTGTCGTCGATGCGTAACGTTTCACTAGAGAAAAACGGCTGTATTGAGGTGCGATGTAGCTAGTAAGGCGGGTTTTGTAAGGTATGTTGTCGTTATTATTTTGAATTTTTCCAAAAAAGGACTATTTATGGAAAGTACTACAATCAACTCTTTTTTCAACAGAGTTTACAGTTTCGATCAATATGGTTATCCACAGTTTGAAGCACAGCTTAATGATTTTAATCCGCAAAATGTATGGCAATCTCCTCCTTTGATGATAACGCAATTTGCTCCCGTTTATGCAGTGGCCCAGGATAACGACACGTGGCCCGGTTCAGAACCATCAGTGTTTAATTCTGCCGTTTTGCGGCGTCAGCCTGAACCTATAATAGAAGTGGGGCAGGAGGATGATGTCATAGATATCGATAAGCATATAGTTGACGTTTGTCGATTGAGACCAACTGAGATGCACATGGCGTACATGCATTATTTAAAGAAGTGTAAAGGGGAAACGCTTTATGATATGGCCAAAGAAATTTGTCCCGATACTGATATGAAGTGTGCTGGTGGTGTAAAACAAAAGCTTATGGCGATTTCATGCCAACTTTTAGCTAGTTCAGACTTGAGGGACCTAGTAGAACTAATGTATGAGCGTGGCTATACCCCTGATGTTCGGTGGGCAGTCACGGGTATCCCTACGTCGTTAAAACCTTCCAACGAACTAGAGTACTTAAAAAGCAGGGGAGCGAAGGACCACCCCTACATTTCCAATCTAGAATGGATTAGTCTACAGGATGTAGGACTTTCCGAAAGGGTACTTCTATATTTCTATTTCAAAAAGGAATTTGGTGCAGAATTAGACGTAAACCAATTATCCAAATGTGTTGAAGACGAGTATTTTTTGGAGAATCGCGTTACTCGTTTGTCACGTACGCTTGGTCGTGTCAGTAAGATTTTGGAGTCTAATCCCGATCTTTCAAATTTGGCCAAATTGATTATAGGAGGGGGATATATTCCAGACTTTGACTTTGGGTTATCAAAAAATGGTTTGAAACGTTTGAAGCCCAGGATCCAGATTGTCCTCAAGTGAGGTCCAACTCACAGAGCGCCGCTTCGGCGAAGCGGCGCTACAACGTGTAGCTACAGGCCGTTGAGGATCTTGGCGAGAGCTGCTATCGGAATACCTGCTGCGGGACTGGTCCTTAATCAGGCCATGGACCACTTTAAACCCGACTTGCTACCCAATGCTGTCAACTTAAAGAACATATTTACCACGCCAATTCAACAAAGTAGCGCTAGATGTTCTGTTACACGTTATAGCGCCACTTCGCCGAAGACCCTGATTGCTACCAAAACTTGCCGCACAAGTCATTGAATTTGAATTCAGA
>CAYTFC010000120.1:0-6957 GCA_964436955.1 uncultured bacterium
GAATTCAAATTCAATGACTTGTGCGGCAAGTTTTGGTAGCAATCAGGGTCTTAGAAGAATTCTAGGCGCCTCTGGCAACTACTGACTTATGAAGAGGTTAATTCACTACAAAAGAAGCAGTCGCAGTTGGAGAATATTGCTTTACAGGAACATCGAGATTAATGAAATGATAAGAATTCTTATCTCCATTACCCGATACGAGTACCCGTTCACCCACGCTCCAATTTTGAGTAGAAAATTGATTATAAAAGCCAAATTCCCAAACGGAATCATCGCTTAATTTAATAAATCTACCACTATCTCTGACTTCGCTAATCTGAAGACTAGACTTTGGAGAATTGATGTTATCAAAGATTACATATGGTTCAACTGCATCGTCGACCTTGCCCTCAACAATCCTATTGGCTGTTAAGATCAGCTTGTCTTTCGTTACAGCTGGTTGAAACACGATTACGTCTCCCGCACGCCATTCATTCATGGCATTATCATCACGAGTTTTGTAGTCGATAATGTGCATTAAAGCACCGCCTTGCAGGGAAATATCCCCGTTTAGCATGGCTTCGTTATATTCCAAGGAGAGCTGGGATATAACATCTTGATAAACCGGCAAGCCAGGGTGTTCAGCAGCTAGGGCCTGTTGAAACTGGCAAGCAGCTACAAGCAATAAAACGATTGAGAAAATCTTTTTAATGGCTTTCAACGTAATTCTCCTGGTTTTGTGTCACACAGTATGTTAACTGCTAAGCATTATAAGAATGTTAACTGAAATTCCTGTGTTGAATTTCAACCTCAGTATTTTGTTCATGTAATTTTTAAGCAACCTTAAATTTAATATTAATATAGTAATAATCCATTTTAATAATCATAAGCTACTAGAGTTGAGTCGATTGCGAGTTTAATTTTTTCTTCACATTGAAACTAGGGCTTTAGCCTAAGGCGAGTTCGAGTTGCTCGTATTTGCGCATTTGATCTCTGTATCGAGCGGCATCTTCGAAGCGCATCTCTTTGGCGGCGGCTTTCATGAGGGTGGCGTATTCGGAGATCTTGGTACGAATCTCCTGAGGGGTCATGTAGGGATGGTGTCCGTCCGCCGCGTACTTCACACCGGCTTCACGGGTATCGTAAGTGACTTCCTCGAACTCTTGTATGAGCGGGGAAATATCCCTCTTTACCGTTGTGGGCGTGATACCATGCTCGTTATTATACTGCTCTTGATGAGCGCGGCGAGCTTCTGTTGTTCTAATGGTACTCAAAATAGACTCAGTCATCTTGTCAGCGTACATGATGACACGACCTTCAGAGTTGCGCGCTGCTCGCCCACAGGTCTGTACAAGGGACGTTTGACTACGCAAAAAGCCTTCTTTGTCAGCGTCTAATATAGCCACTAATGATACTTCAGGAATGTCTAGGCCTTCTCTCAAGAGGTTAATACCCACCAAGACATCGAAATCGCCGGCACGCAAATCGCGAATAATCTGCATGCGCTCGACGGTATCAATATCAGAGTGCAAGTATTTGGCTTTGACGCCCAGTTCCTCCAAATAGTTGGTCAAATCCTCGGAAAGACGTTTTGTCAGTGTGGTGACAAGTACTCTGCCACCTTTTTGCGTATGCTGCCGAATTTCTTCGAGGCAATCATCGACTTGACCTTCTGCAGGACGTACTTCGATCTTTGGATCAAGCAGGCCAGTGGGTCTTACGACTTGTTCTACGATTTCTCCACCAGCTTCTGTGATCTCCCAAGGTGCTGGAGTCGCTGATACATAGACCACTTGGTGAATCTTGTTATACCACTCTTCAAACTTTAAGGGCCTGTTGTCATAAGCAGAGGGCAGTCGCCATCCAAAGTCCACCAATGCTTGTTTGCGAGCTTTGTCTCCATTGTACATCGCACGAATTTGCGGAACTGTTTGGTGAGATTCGTCCACAAAAAGCAAGAAGTCGCTGGGGAAGTAGTCGAACAAGCAGGGCGGTGCCGAGCCTTCCGCACGACGTGCAAAATGGCGTGAATAGTTCTCAATACCTTTGCAAAAGCCTATTTCGCGGATCATCTCGAGGTCATACATTGTTCTTTGATGAATGCGTTCGCGCTCAAGTAGTTTTTCCATTTCTTCGTAGTACTTGATGCGGTGACCTAACTCCTCTTTGATGGTCATTTGAGCGGATTCACGCACTTCTTCAGGCGTGACGTGGTGAGAGCCGGGATAGATGGTGACTTGTTCAATGCGCTTGATGATTTTACCGGTAAGGGGATCAATTTCACTGAGGCGTTCGACTTCATCACCAAAGAATTCGATGCGTATAGCTAAATCGTCTTCGTAAGAGGGGAAGATGTCCAACACATCGCCACGAACCCGAAATGTTCCGCGGAAAAAGTCAAAGTCATTGCGCTTGTATTGCAATTCGACCAAATGCAGCAGCAAATTATCTCGTCGGTATTCCTGGCCCACGCTTACGGTGAAGCGCATCTGACGCCAATACTCGGGCATACCCAAACCGTAGATGCATGACACGGACGCCACAATGATGACATCGGATCTTTCCAGAAGAGACCGGGTTGCGCTCAGTCGCATTTTGTCGATCTTGTCATTGATGGCCATGTCTTTTTCGATATAAGTATCGGTACGGGCAATGTAGGCTTCGGGCTGATAGTAGTCATAGTATGAAACAAAGTACTCGACAGCATTGTCTGGAAAGAATCCTTTAAATTCCTGATAGAGTTGCGCTGCTAACGTTTTATTGTGAGCCATAATCAAGGTAGGTCGTTGCACCTTTGCGATGATGTTGGCCATGGTGAACGTTTTACCGGAACCGGTAACCCCGAGCAATACTTGAGATTTTCTTCCATCAACTAAGCCCTTGGTAAGCTGATCGATGGCTTCAGGCTGATCCCCACGCGGTTCATAATCTGACTTTAAATGAAACATACCGTAAACCTGTTTTTTATTTTTTTTACGTAAAGGCGCAAAGACCCAAAGGCGCAAAGAAGGACCTGCGGTTAAGATACCGGTTTTAGGGAGTCTCCAGGCCTTGAGAGGCCTGAAGCCCTTGTCTAGCCGCAGGTCCTTCTTTGCGCCTTTGGGTCTTTGCGCCTTTGCGTTTAAAAATCCTCAAATCTTACCTAGGCTTTAGTGCGCTCCGCCCTTTCGCGCGCCATACGCGAGATCTTGTTCCAAGCACCACGTAGACCCATGGCAGAACGCATTTCATTGATTACATCGTTACCCATGTCGATCATTTTAAGCGTTCCCTCATACAAGATTTGCTCCACAAGCCCTTTTTCCTTGGCAAACTCTGCACGACGCTCTCTCATTGGCTCTAGGAACTTGTTTAGTGCTAAAGCTAACTTCTGCTTTACTTCAACATCCCCAACGGTTCCAGCACGATAACGTTCTTTGAGATCCGCAATTTCATCTTTCTGCGGATTAAAGATGTCGTGATAGATAAACACAGGATTGCCTTCGACCGTACCAGGCACATGCGCATGCACGCGATTGGGATCAGTAAACATCGCTGACACTTTCTTATTAACGGTTTTTTCGTCGTCGGAAAGATAGATGGCATTGCCGGCCGATTTACTCATTTTGCCTTTACCATCTGTTCCAATAAGCGATGGTACTTCCGTTGGCAAAAAGTCTGGTAGTGGGAATACTTCGCCATAGCTTTGGTTGAAGCGTCGAGCGATATCACGCGCTAACTCCACGTGGGCTTCATTGTCGCGACCCACCGGCACTAAATTCGCTTTTGGCAGGAGAATATCCGCAGACATCAACACAGGATAGCCAATCAAGCCAAAGGGAACGCTATCGGGATCGATATGCGCATTTTTGGCCATTTCTTTGATGCTGGGCAATCCCGTTAATCTGTTAATCGACACGAGCATTTCAAAAATGAGATTCATCTCATAAAGTGCTGGAATAGCCGATTGCAAATAGAGTGTGCATTTAGCTGGATCGATCCCACATGCGAGATAGTCTAAAACCATTTCTCTGGTATGATCTCGGATGGCTAAAATGGCTTCTTTATCTGGCTTTGTGGTTAGCATATGCAAATCCGCTACAAAGAAGTAGCACTCATATTTGCCTTGATACGCCACACGATTGGTAATGGAACCTACATAATGTCCCAAATGCAATAACCCCGTCGGGCGATCGCCTGTTAAAATTACTTTTTTAGTTTCTTCTGTCATCTATCAACCTTCTACAAAAAATGTAGGATACCCATTTTATTTAATGTTTCTACCACAATGACGGCCAACGAGCACACAATAACGGCTACCAAGGCGGGTTTGCCACCAACCACGCGGTAGCGGCCCTCGTCTCCTAGTTTTAGGCGATAGCGTCCGGTCCAAACCATTAGTGCTGGTAGCAAAGCCAACAGAATGGCAACGCCATAGGCGCCAGCGAACTCCAAGGCCGTGAAGAAGGAACGTGCACTGGCCACGGCAAAGCATAATGGTGGCACGAATGTTAGCACATATAGCAGCAGCTGTCCTCTCTTAGATTGATTCGAAATGTTGAGTCCATCCGCTAAACAATCCCATAGGCTCAGTGTTACGCCGAGGAAGCTAGTCATGATGGCCAAAAATGCAAAGCAGCGAGCCAACACATGGATCCATGGATTACCCACAATCTGAGTGATAAGAGCCGCGCCATTTGTGCCATTCACAAAGCCTTGCCACAAGCCATGTGGTCCGTCAACTGGAATAATGCTTAAAGCAACCACTTGCCAAATTGTATAGAAGACGAGCGGAAGTATGCTGCCAATGAGAAGTACACGCTTCAGTTCAGTGACATCTCGTTCTAAGTAATTGGTTAAGGTTGGAATGATGATGTGATAGCCAAAGGAAGTCATCACAACTGAAACTCCCACCAGTGAGTACTTCCAATCCATGTGGGTAAGAAGTGCTGTATTGACATTGGGAACGAGCGAAACCATCAACACGCCAAACGCTACAACCATGATTACCATGAGCCAGCGATTCACGTGATCGACAGAATGCGCTCCGCGATAAACCAATATGCTAAAAACAGCTAATAGGGGCAGAGGACGCAGCCATACAGGCAATGTAATGTCCCAAATTGCTGTGATAAATTCCTGAAACAATTCGCCACTTACAGCAATATAGGCTGTTGTCAACGCATACAAAAGGAATAGATAGCTGGTCCATGCAATGACGCGTCCTGTATTGCCTAGCGTACGTCCTGCCATCGTGACCATATTGGCCTTAGAATCCATCCATAGATTCACTTCGAGGATTAAGAACGCCGTATAAGTCAGAAAGAACCAGGCGAACAGAAATACAACTTCAGCCGGAATAAACCCTGCCAAACCGGTGGACACCGGTAACGCTAGCATACCAGCGCCAATTCCTGTACCTGCAACTAGGAGAATACCTCCCGTGACTTTACTGCTTTTGTGGATCATGACTTCCTCTAAGTTAAGTAATACCGAGTTCTCGGGCTATTTGTAATAGGACCACAGCAACTCCAAAAATAATAATAATGGTCAGCGTCACTTTGCCTCCAGGTACCAAAGGCTGCACTGGATCGTGCCGTCGATAGCGGCAAATCCAAGCCATAATAGCTGGGATGATTCCGAATAGGATGACCGCACCAAATGCTCCAGCGTAGTTGAGAGCATGTAAGAATACACCTGGATAGGTGATGCCAATGATATAGGGAGGGATTAAAGTAAGGGCACACAAAATCGCTCGTCCGCGGCTATCTCGATTGATTTTCAGCCCATCTGATAGAAAATCGACAAAGCTTAATGCCACCCCTAGAAGTGATGTAACGACGGCAAAAAATCCAAACGCTTCTGCAAGCGTGACAACCCAGTTTGAACCGACAGCCGCACGCAAAACCTTTGTTGCCATGTCACCTTGCTCTAATGCTTGTCGAAAGCCTGCATCGCCTTCCACAGGAATGATGCCCAAGATAGTGTATTCCCATATCAAGTAGATCACCAACGGAATACCGCTACCCAGATAGATAGCCTTTTTTAGGCGGTCGGGATTTTCAGTGCCCATGTAGTAGCTTAAGCTAGGCACGAGGTTATGAAATCCAAAGGAGATGATCATCGGTGGAATCACATACCAAGCGTGGGACCAATCTACATGCGACAGATATTTGGTCTTCACGTGCGAGGATCCCAATGTTACCAGGCCGATGTATGCTACAAGGAGGCCTATCATGAGAATGCGGTTGAAATAGTCGACCTGCGCGGTGCCGGTATAGATGAGGACTCCGAATAGGGCGACGCATACCAAACTACCCTGCCAAGGTTGCATGAACAGGCCAAGGGACTCAAAAGCAATGGCAGAAATAAGGCTACCGCTTCCCACGACGTATGCAAGCATGATCGAGTAGAAAAGAAATAGAAACAGCAGCCAGCTTAATATTTTTCCTGAAGGTCCTAACGTCCGCTCCGCCATCGTGACAATGCCGGCTTTATCGCCGAATGTGATATTAACCTCAGTGAGAAGAAGGCCGGTGGCTGTCATGAACAGCCATGCGATGACGAACATCAGTACGGATGGCTGGAATCCTGCCAAGGCGGTGAGAACAGGAAGTCCTAGCATCGCCGCGCCTATACAGCAGCCAGCTATGAGCAGTGCGCTGCCTAATACGCTACCGCGTGCAGAGGGTATTGAGGATTCAGTGGCCATGGAAAGGTCTCCAAAGTGATAGATGCACAAAAATAGTTTGGAAAAACGAGAGATAAAGGGTTGCGTGATTAGGCGTAGTAACGCCAACCCGAAGTAAATCGAAATTGGGCGAAGTAGGAAGAGGATTGTGTAACAGTGTGCTTCATAATACTTGGAATCTTATCAGAGTAAGGATTAATTTTCAACGCAAAGACCCAAAGACGCAAAAGGGGATCTTTTTCTATCCGCAGGTTTATAATGGACCCCTAAAACTGGACACCCCACTTTGCGCGTTTCTGGTACAATAG
>CAYTFC010000121.1:0-6934 GCA_964436955.1 uncultured bacterium
TGATATATCGTTACGAGCGCTAGATGAAGTTTTGGTAGCAATCAGGGTCTTAGAACGAGTGTCCAGCTTGGACTAGGTGAGTTAGCCTGTTTGCAAGTCGATCAAACGTGTACGCCTCTTAGTTAGGAACTGTTCCCAAAACAGTTTGTGTTCGCGTTTTGGTAGCGCCATCGAAAAGGTCATATGTTTGTGTGCGGGCGGGGCTTTCGTGTCGGAGCGATTGTCTAGTGGTATACAAATCGCCCACCGAATCTTATTCAAAGGTGGTTCTGGTGGCTTCTTTAACTTTGCAAATTTTGTGTCTTGCATGCTCATTTCCTAGAATATTTACTAGGAGATAGTAAAGTTTTTACTAATGGATGTCAATACTTCGATTTAGAATTTTGTCTAATCTTCCATAGTGGTGACTATGACGAATACTTGCACACCATCTCCGCATCCGAAATCGGTTAGTCCTTCACCGGTAGTCGCTGTAATACCGACTTGCGTTACGGTCAAGCCAAGCACGCGCGCAATGTTTTCTCGCATAGCCAATAAGTGCTTTTTAAAGTTTGGCTTTTTTGCTTCGATGGAAATTGCAATATGCGTAATCTTTTGATTTCCTAAGGTTTCGGCGGCACGTTTTAAATAGACTTCGCTATCGGTGATTCCGTCCTTCAGGCACAGGTCATCTGCTATACCTCCAAGAATCAAAACTCCAGTCAAAGACGTGATCGCGTTACAGATACCATGAAAAACCACATCTCCATCGGAATTGGCATTAAACCCAGGGGTATCTTCAAAGACAATGCCACCCATAATGCAGGGTTTAGTGGATTCTTGCAGAAGAAAGCGGTGACTATCCTGACCAAGACCTGTTCTCACTGTTGACATAAAAAACTCCTATAATTCCTTGGCATTCTCGCATAAAGCAATAAAAAATGGAATTAAGTTTGGATGAGATTTTCCTACTTTTTTGCGTTGGGTTATGGTAGGATTCCGCTTTACGGGCTGGAGGATTTCCTGGTGCTAACGCAAGACAAAAATCTCATTCAAGACTTATCCACAACAGGCAAGCAAGCAACTCGTGAAATTTTACGAGTCAAGGGTGGCTGTCAGCTTAGCGGTAGCGTGCATGCAGCTGGTGCTAAGAACGCTATTACCAAGCTTTTGGTTGCGTCATTGCTATCTGATAAACGTTGCATCTTTTACAACGTTCCTGATATTCGCGATGTTGACATTACAGTGGGCTTGTGTCGTGAAATTGGCGCAGAAGTACAGTGGGACCGTGATGCGGGTGTTATTGAAGTCATCACGCGAGAGATCAAGACTTCCTATATTCCCCAAAGTTTTTCTGGTGCTAACCGTATTCCCATACTGATGATTGGTGCCCTACTGGGTCGTACGGGCGATGATATCATCGTTCCTACGGTTGGTGGATGCCGTATTGGTCGACGCGCGGTGGATTTCCATATTCATGCATTGGAGCAATTGGGAGCTAAGATCGAGTATCGTGAGATGCGCCGTGAAGGGGCCTATTTTGCAAGTGCTCATCATGGCCTTAGGGGAGCTGTAATTACGCTTCCTTATCCATCTGTAATGGCTACAGAAAACACGATTCTAGCGAGTATTACAGCTCGTGGCACGACCGTTATTCGCAATGCTGCGATTGAGCCTGAAGTTGTTGATCTCATACTATTCTTGCAAAAGCTTGGGGCAGTCATCACTTTGGACGTTGATCGCACGATCCATATCCAAGGTACAAGACGTTTTTACGAAGTTGAGCACACCGTTCTTACCGATCGCATGGAAGCGGCATCTTTTGGTATGGCTGCTATTGCCTCCAAGGGCCGCGTCTTAGTGGAAGGTGCCCAACATCTCAATATGATCACCTTTTTAAATAAGGTCAGAGAGGTGGGTGGTGGCTATAACGTGCGTACCGATGGCATTGAATTTTTCTATGATGGTCCAATGCAAGGCAGCGTTCACATTGAAACAGATGTGCATCCTGGATTTATGACCGACTGGCAGCAACCATTCGTCGTCTTGTTGACCCAGGCATCTGGCGCGTCCGTTGTTCATGAAACGGTCTATGAAAATCGCTTTGGCTATTGCCAAACCTTAGTTGAAATGGGAGCGGACATTTCTCTGTTCCGTCAGTGCTTAGGTGGCAAGGCGTGTCGATTTGCCTTGCAGGGGCATTTGCATAGCATTGTGATCAAAGGGCCTACTCCTCTGGAAGGCCGCAATATTACCATTCCTGATTTGCGTGCTGGCTTTGCTTATGTCATGGCTGCAATGCAAGCCAATGGTGTCAGTCAGATTTCTGGTGTTCAATACATTGATCGAGGATACGAAAGACTGGTGCCTAAGCTGCAAGGATTAGGGGCCGATATTGAACGCGTCGTGGAACCTATTGCGGTTGGTGAAGAAGACTCAGAGGGTTCCTTTGGCTTAAACATCTCTAAGGTTTTACGCGGCAATGGCGGCTAGAACCCATGGACCGTGCTCCTTGGAGGGATATCCTCCGTCAGAATTTCACCGATTGGATTAGGCTGGCCGATTTTCTTGAGTTAGATGATGACCAACGCAGTCAGCTTATCATTAGCAAACACTTTCCCTTGAATTTGCCACGGCGCCTTGCTGAAAAAATCGCTAAGGGTACGTTGGATGATCCCATCTTTAAGCAGTTCGTCCCGATGGCGCAAGAATTCTTCTCCCAGGTTGGTTTTGGTTGCGATCCCGTGGGAGATCAATCCAGTCGTCGCGCTCCCAAACTGCTGCATAAGTATAAAGGACGGGCTTTATTAGTGTGCACGAGCGCCTGCGCGATGCATTGCCGTTATTGCTTTCGTCAGCATTTTGAATATAGTGTGAAGGACAAGCTCTTTCATGAGGAGATGGAGGTGATCGCTTCGGACGAGAGCATTCACGAGGTTATTTTAAGCGGCGGAGACCCCTTATCGCTATCGGATACGCATCTTGGAACTCTTATACGCGAAATTTCTGCTATTCCCCACATACGACGCTTACGTTTTCATACGCGATTTCCTATTGGAATTCCTGAGCGTTTGGACGAACATTTTTGTAGCATATTTGATCACTGTCGGCTGTCTGTTTGGATGGTGATTCATGCGAACCATCCGTGTGAGTTGGATGAGGATGTTTTGCAAGCCCTGAGAAGGCTTCAGAAGCATGGTGTTGCATTGTTGAATCAATCAGTGCTATTGCGAGGTGTGAACGACTCTTTGGTTGTGATGAAAGAACTATGTGAGCGTTTGGTAGATGGCGGTATCGTTCCCTACTACTTGCATCAGCTTGATAGGGCCAAAGGAACGGCGCATTTTGAAGTGAGTGTGGAAGAGGGCCGGGCACTTATCAAGGCCTTGTCTGCGTGCTTGCCCGGTTTTGCTGTGCCTAAGTACGTGCAGGAAGTCGCTGGGGAAGCTAACAAAATTCTTCTTTAATTTTTTTTAGAAAATCCAAAGAGACTACATGCGGTCGACAGTGCTGATGCCAAGTAAATCTAGGCCTTGTTTCATTGTACGAGCCACAAGCTCACACAACAGCAACCTGGAATCCTGCTCAGGTGTCCCTTCTACACGACAATCGCGGAAGAATGCATTGAACTTCTCCGCCAATGCAAAGAGATATTCTGTAAGACGGTTTGGCAGAAGATCCGTTGCTACCAAATCGAGTGTTTCATGAAAGCGCATAAGGTGTAGTGCCAATGCAAGTTCAGAGGGGTGAGTTATTACGATTTGTGATTTTCCAATTAGAGTTTCGACATTAAGACCCACCTTACGCTTGATGCCATTCACTCGAACATAGGCATACATTAAAAAGGCTGCTGTATTGCCGTCAAAACGAAGCATGCGGTCATAACTAAAGGTGTAATCACCTTGGCGGTGCGATGACAGGTCTGCGTATTTGATTGCTCCAATACCCAACGCTTTCGCTAAAGCTTGGCGTGCCTCTTCATCGAGTTCGGGACTACGCTCTTGTAGTATTTCATCTGCTTTTTGAACTGCTGCAATCAAGAGGTCAATTAACTTCTCTGTGTCGCCTGATCGTGAACGAAATTTTTTGCCATCGGGCCCTAGGACCATTCCGAATGTGACGTGATTTACTTCGCATTGCTGGGGATTGTAATAACCAGCTTTTTCTGCTGCTTTGAATACCAAGGCAAAGTGTAGTGCTTGACCTGCGTCTGTGATGACGATGATGCGATCTGCCTTTTCTACCTCACAGCGATGGCGAATTGCGGCCATATCAGTGGTGTCGTAGTTGTAGCCTCCATCGCTCTTTTGGACCATCAGCGGCAAGGGATTACCTTCTCGGTTTTGAAAGCCTTCTAAGAAGACGCATTTGGCTCCCTCTGAAACCGTGATCAAACCTTTCTGTTCTAGATCAGCCACTACATCCGCTAACATGGGATTGTAGAAACTTTCGCCGCGCTCTTCAATACGCACATTAAGTAGATCATAGATCTCCTGATAGGCCTTGCGCGAGATATCACAGATCATGTGCCAAGCGTGCAGGCTATCGGCATCGCCGCCTTGAAGTTTGACGACCTCTAAACGCGAACGTTGCTTGAAGTCTTCGTCTGTATCAAACCGTTGCTTAGAGGCTTTATACCACTGCACAAGGTGCGTTAAATCTGTGGATTGCTTTCCAGTGAACACCTCAGGGACTTGATCCTTCATGTAGGCAATCAGCATTCCAAAGGCTGTTCCCCAATCTCCCACATGGTTGAGCCGTAATACATCATGCCCTAAAAACTCGAATAATCTTGCTAGGCAGTCTCCAATGATGGTGGAGCGCAGATGTCCTACGTGCAGTTCTTTGGCTGTATTGGGGGAGGAAAATTCCACAATAATTTTTTGTGGATGATCTGGCTTATCGATTCCCAAGCGGGGGTCGCTCACGAGCGCATTTATTTGTTCATTGAGATATGAGGGGGCAACTGTGATATTAATGAAGCCTGGACCTGCGATTTCGACTTTGCTAAGTAATGTACGATCTAATTTCTCAATAATACGTTCAGCAACTTGCCGAGGGTTTTGTTTGAGAGGCTTGGCTAGCTTCATCGCCATATTGCATTGATAATCGCCAAAGCTATCTTGAGTACTTTGAGTGACCTCGGCAGCGAGAGCTTCTGATGCCTCTCCCAATACGGGATAGGCCACCAAAATCGCGTCGGTGAATTGCTGTTGTAATTGGCTGATCAGGCTTTTCATGATGACATCTTTCGGTGTTAAATAGACACAAGGCTACCATGCTTTGATATTGTGTGCAAAGAGAGTATGCCGTGAGTGTAAGGAGCATCCTCAGTTTATTGGTTCGGCTAGAATAGCCGCAACCTCTGCCGCTGTAGGACGGTTAGAATAATCGCTATCCAAGGTGCGCCGCAAAATAGTGATTCCCGCTGCACTTAAGCCTGACCTTTCTAACAATTCTTCCTCGAAATTACTGTCAAAGGGAGCGTCGGGTGGACCTTCATTCCAATCCCAAGGAGTCTTACCTTGAGATAGTAGATAGTAAGTTACCGCTCCTAAAGTGAAGACGTCACCTTTTTCAGCAATTTCGCTGGCTTTAACTTTGTTTTGCGTAAGGACTGCACTTTGGAAGGCTTCTTGATCAAAGCGACAGCTCCAGGCACTGCTTTCGTTATGGTTAATTCCGACAAAATAATGAAAAGCTTCTACACCCCATTGCATGGCCCTGTTAAAACCACTTTCTAAGAGCTTGTCAATCGACCGGGAGCAGCCAAAGTCACATAAAAATGCCTCCCCATCCTTAATACCAATATTTTGCGGTTTAATGTCGTTATGAACGATGCCATTGTCGTGCACGTGTTTGAGTCCTGCGAATAACTGATAAGAAAAGGTCTTATTTTTGGAAAGATTCCGCTCGCGTTTGTCTAC
Organism: uncultured bacterium; assembly: GCA_964436955.1. Taxonomy (GTDB): domain Bacteria; phylum Chlamydiota; class Chlamydiia; order Chlamydiales; family JAJFMA01; genus CAMFKD01. The sequence goes on from CAYTFC010000121.1 coordinate 5,907, forward strand.
AAAATCTTGAAGAGTCTGATCGAATAGGGGCATTGCGAAACCAGGCATATTGCTGGCTCCTGTGATATTATATACGGCATACGGTGCTGGTTGCACACCCGTCGTATGTGATCGGCCTTTATTAAGCATTTGCAGTATTTTCGCCTCATGATGTAAGGCATCTTTGGCTTCTTTTTGGCTAATGCTCCCTGGACCCATGGCTATGGCAACTTTCAATGCTACAGTAGTTCCGCTTGATACATGCAATTCACGGTAAACTTGACCAAATGATCCTCCGCCTAGAAAACGTGAAGAAGTGAATTGTGTAATTTTTAGGTTTCCTTTTTCACGTTTGGCCAAAAATATTTGCCCACCTGCATGTAGGACTTGTCCTTCTTTAGAAATATCATTCTTTAAAGCTGTTTTTACGACCTTTTCCAACAATTTTAAGGTGAGGTTTGTCTCACCCCCGGTTTTTTGAGCAAGCCGATGATTGGCTTGAACTTCAAAATTTTTCAAAATTTTGGATGTGTATTTTAATGTTTTTTCCCGCAAACGCACCGACTGCGCTAAAGTTCCACGTTCTAAGGCACGTACAATTTTGGTTTCTGAAATTTCCAAATCGTGCGCCTTTTTGACTAACGCTTGCATTTCATGAGGGTCGGTAGGATCTGCATTGATTTGGCCAAGATCATTCACTTTGGTTGTAGTGGAATTCCATCCCTGACTGACGAAGGAGGTTGTAGAATTCCAAATGCGCCTTGGTAGGGAATAAGGGGAACTTAAAGCTTCCTGCGCTTTAAGTGTGGTTGGAGAGGAGGGTTTTACTATCTCCTTAATCGGTTCATCCGAAGTGTAGTTATCGACCGGCTCATTGGAGTAAGTAATGTTTGTTGAATCTTCCATATATGAATTATATCAAAATATGTACATTTTGTTAAAAAATATTTTTTTAAATTTTATTTTGTATGGAAGTTAATGAAAAAAATACTAAGTCTAAGGGCCTGCCCTTGGCAAGTTGCCAGACAAGATAGATCGGGTAAATGAGT
>CAYTFC010000122.1:0-6894 GCA_964436955.1 uncultured bacterium
TGATTGCTACCAAAACTTGCCGCACAAGTCATTGAATTTGAATTCAGATGCGTAACGAGCGCTAGATGAAGTTTTGGTAGCAATCAGGGTCTTAGGTCCCTTTAGATGTCTGGTCTAGATTAGACCCTAGGCGATGCCATTTTTCCAAAAATTCGGCTTGTTCAGTGATTGTTGGACTGCGAGCATTTCGGACATAAAACCCTGAATTACCCACACCCATCAGAAGGCAGGCTTCGATGTCCATTCCGCACAACAGACCGTTACAATAGCCTGCATTAAAGTGATCGCCAGCACCAGTGGTAATTTTCGGTTCGGCACAGTAGGGACCCTCCACTTGAGCGATGCCTGTTTCTGTAGCAGCAAGGGCAAACTTAGTGGCATGTATCACAACTTGATCTAAATCAGTTTTAGCTCGAATGCCTTTAGCCATAATTGCCACTTGCTCGTGGCTGGGTGCGGGAGGAGTTCCTACCAAAGCGTGGTACACTTGTTGCGCCTCTGAATGATTAAGCCCCAAAGTGACCTTGAAAGCTGGCTGAAATTTTGGAAGCAAGCTTAATGCCTGCATAAGATCGGCTGATGAACGTTTGGCTGTATCTGCAAGATCCACAAACATGCGGCGCGATTTTTTATCTGATCGAGGAGCACAGGCGGAAATAATGCGTTCCAGCATCAGGCGCCAGATTTCGTTCATATTGGGAAGCATGGTCCAGTTTGCGCTGACAAACAGGTCGATCTCCTCCATAAGCTTAGCTAGGTCAACCTCGGGTAGCTGAGTAGTAAGCGCTTTATAGGAAACTTCTGCTAATACTCCAATTTTTCCGAGGAGAATCTTGCCGTCATAGAATTCTAGAGCATCAGTATGCCCACTAGGACAGAGAGGATAGACCTTCTGGCAGGCTGCAGCCATGGGTTGAAAAATGGGTTCCACATGACCTGGAGTGCCGATAGCTCCGGCAAACACCACACGATGGCCACTTTGCAGTAATGATTGGGTAAAAAGAGGAGCATTGCCGCCGAGTCTTGTTTCGGTGGGCACTAATTCCAAATTGCAGCTCTTACCAGCTGCCGCTAAGATGCGCTTTCCAAAATCACTGATCGTGTAGAAAGGTTGAAACTTCTTCACATCAAGTCGTTGATCTACCACACGGATAATTTCATCCGTAAACCCATCGAAGCCAACAAAACACAAAGGCGGCTTACCCGATTGGTGAAGCCGCTCGTAGTGTTGAAGTAAATCATGACTGACAGTAAGTTTATCCAACATTTTTCTATACACTTAGAAGTGGGGAGTATACTCAAGGGTCGCGCCAGGTGTGAGCGGATGGTTTTCGCCATGCTCAAAGTGAGTATCATTCACCAACACTTTAAACTCGCCACCTTTAAATGGTCGATCCGTTTCCCATACCCATTCATCGGCTTTCACGTTTTTTAGCTTAATTCCGCGATTCCAGCTGAGATCGGCGCCTACTCCCCTCAGATATACAGCATTCTCAAATCCCACGTCATATTTAATTGTGATGCGCGTCTTGCCAGTTTTAACGATACAGGATTTCTCGCCACGCGTCGTGCAATGCGCCGGCGCCGTGTTGGCCCAGTCCCTTTGTGATTCCCGGCTGACAGGTTTGCTGCTTATAGGGGATTTCTTTGTAGACATAAGCCTCTCCTTTTCTATAGACCGCCTGAACTTCTTTGTATTCCGATGACTTAGGGGCGTCAATAAAAAATTCCGATGCTCTCTGGGAATTACGCAGACATTTTGCTTGAGCTTTAAGAGCGGACGAGCTAATCTTTTAGCTTATACCTGTGTTTGACTTTCTTCATTCATTACCGAAAAGGTTAGGGCCAAACCATGCAAGAAGCTCTCAAGCTTATTCTCGATGTTCAAGAAATCGACATGCAAATGATCCGCTTGATGCGCCTGAAACGGGAACGTCAGAAGGAACTCAATAATATCGCGTCGATCAAAAAGGATCTACAGCGAAAAGTTCTTCTCAAGGAGAACGAAATCATTGAGTTGAAGAAGACCATTCGCTTGGACGAAGGGGATGTGCAAACTGTCGTCGAGAATATCAAAAAACTCGAAGGACAGCAGGGCGCTATCCGAAAAGTGGAAGAATTCAATGCGCTAAGCCAAGAAATCTCTACTGCGGAACGCGAAAAAACGACTAAAGAGCAGCGCCTCAGCGATTTCTACGATAAACTTACGGCTGAAGAAGATCTACATAAGGCTTTAAAGTCGAGCCTAGATCAGACAACTACAAGCTCCAAAGAGCTCGAAGAAGAGATTCACGAGAGCGTTCGCCATATTAATGAAGAAGGCGTTCAGCTAAAGAAGCAGCGTGATACCATGGCGGTGAATGCTGATCCGGAAATCTTTTCAATCTACGAACGTCTACTTCGCAATAAAAAGAGCCGCGTTGTGGTACCTATTGAAAATCGTTCTTGCAGCGGATGTCATATCATGCTAACGGCGCAAGATGAAAATATGGTACGCAAGGGCGAGCGCTTAATATTCTGCGAACATTGCTCGCGCATTCTCTATTGGTCCGAGAGCGAGGTCATGGAGAGCCGCACAACGACAAGACGTCAAAGCCGACGTCGTTCTGTTAAAGCAAGTTAAGTAGAAAAGCTTCTTTTTCTGGGAGGATAAGCAATCGCTGCCATTTCACTGCCTTGCAGGGTCATGGGAGAGGAAAGTCTGGACCTCGTAGGAGCGGATACCAGTGAAAGACTGGGGGCCGAAAGGCTACGGAAAGTGTAACAGAAAATATACCGCTAGTGAGTTTTCGGATTCACTAGACAGGGTGAAATGCCCGCCTTAAGGGCGGTGCCGTATCCAGGGAGACCTGGAATGTGACAAACCCTATCCGAGGCAAGACAGGTTGGGGCGTTAATCTGTGCTCCACAGAGCTCCTAAGTGTCGCTTGAGGATTTCGGCGACGGAATCCCTAGACGAATGATTGCTCATCAAGCCTGAAAGGGCTTGTGGACAGAATCCGGCTTACCGTCCTCCCAGAATTTTTTTTACTTATGTTCCTTTTCGTCCTTAAGACTCACATTGCCAATTTGAACGCGCTCTTCGGACTCTTTTTTCGTGGATACTTTGAATCATTGAGATGCTTTCCTGGTTCTAATGCCACTCCTCATCAAAAATGATCTTGCTAGGAGCTATCTTTCTTCGATCAGCCCAATTTAATATTTGCTCTCGTACTCTAAGATGCATAGGAGAATTTGTAGAGCATTTTTTATATATGTTACCCAAAAGAGTCAGATCGGGAGGATAATGACGATCTTGCTCATGGTAACTAAGATAATCTTCTACAGACTGCTCTCTACTATCTATTGTTCTACCGCTTTTTATTGCCCTTGCAAGTTCCTTGGCAGCCTGATGACCGATGAGAGGTTCAAACTGCAGATATAGAAGTGCAAGTTCCATGCTATTCGAGCTAGCAACTGCGCAGTTACTCACTTTTTGGTATTGTTGTGAAATATAAATTTTATCGTGTAGATCAAGTTCAGATTCCATTCCCCCCTTGTGAAAATAGTCAATGGTGGTTGTAGGAGTACATTTTTTAAGGGAACTAACCAATTTATCAGGATTGGTGATAGTATGAATAATGACACCTGGTTCTTTACCACAGCCCTGTCCTCTGTTACAGCGCGCGATTTTATCACCATAGATGGCCATGCTTACGGCGTGAGGCCCCTCAGATGTATTGACCGTATTTGATAGACCTATCGCAAATCCTTGACTATGGCGTTCTTTTATTTCAGTGATATCTGTTAAAAGGCTTTTGTTAATGGCATTTGTAGTACTTTCGAGGATATCTACGATTGCTTGAGGTTGAAGGCGTTCGAGTTGCTTAAGGGATGAAGGAGACAACTTGGCTTGGACCTCTTTCCAAACTGCATCATCGGCGGTAGTTAAGGCCTTGACAATTTGATCATAATACGAGGATGTTCCAAGTTGGAGGTACTCTTTAGCGGTGTCTATATAGAGACCAGAGTGGTTAAGCATTTGGTTAGCTAGAACAGACTTTTTCCCAAGACCCATACGATGAGAGAGAATCTTTCGGCTAAGGTATTCAAATGAGAGCCCCTTATCTGCCGCTGCCAATTGATTAATTAGCTCCGGGTTAGTAATGCTAGTTATGGCGCTCAGATATAGGGTGGTGGTATTACTGCTAAATGTGGTAGTATCTGCACCTAGCTTCAAAAGTTTTTGGATAGCTTCTATGTTATTCCTCCGTATAGCAAGCAGAAGAGGCGTCTCGCCATTTGCACTTCTTTCATTGAGATCAGCTCCTTTTTGTATAAGCGCGTCCATTGCTTCAGTGTCATTTTGCCAACAAGCAGTTTGTAGGGGTGTAAACCCATTCGCATCACCCAGAAACTTAGCCTTCAAAAGAATAAGCTGATCTACAGTCTCCTTATTTTCTGCTTGACTAGCCAGGTTTAAGGGAGTGTAGCCTAGATGATCGCGTGTTTCGAGTTTGGCGCCTTGCTGAATAAGCCTCTTGACGATTTCAGTTTGGCCATACATTGCTGCTAAGTGAAGAGGAGTTCTGCCATCGTTAGACTTGGTATGCAGACTTACACTATGTTCAAGCAATTTATTTACGATAGTTGTATGTCCGCGCATGGCAGCAAAATGCATTGCCGTAAGCCCTTCGTTATTTTTTGCCGTGAGATTGGCTCCGCTTTGTATAAGTAGGGAAATGGTATCTAAGTTTGATTTTTGACAGGCTGTAAGAAATGGAGTGTTCCCATCAATGTCTCGCTCTTCTAGGCCAGCATCAAGATTAAGCAATTGCTGAACAATCTCGGGTTTATTATTTTTAACTGCTAGGTGAAGCGGTGTCTGTCCATCTTTAGCCTTTACGTGAATATCAGCACGTGAAGCTATCAGCTGACTCACAATTAAAGGATGTCCATTCCAACAGGCGGTGTGTAAAGGTGTGTAGCCCGCAATATTTGTGGTTTCTATTAGGGGGTTATTGTCCAAAAGAGTAAGAACGGTTTCCAATTCAGCAGTCTGACATGCTAGATAGAGACTGGTATTACCATAACGGTCTTTGGACTCAAGATTCGCTCCCATTGTAATAAGCTTTGCCACCATGTTGGTGTTTCCCGTTAGACTGGCTATGTGAAGGGGAGTTTGACCCATTATGGTTTGAGCGCCAATATCTGCTCCAGATGCTATTAACAAGCTCGCTATTTCTGTATCCCGTGATAGTAAGGCATGATGCAAAGCGGTACTTCCATCACTTGTTGTTTTTGAATCGATAGCAGCTCCCAACTGGAGGAGTTCATGAACGGCTTTTAAATGTGAGTTGCAGCACGCTAGGTGAAGAGGAGTCATTCCATCCAAACCAGCCTGATTTGGGTCTGCACCCAATTTGAGACTTTGTATTAGCTGAATGTCTCCTTTTTGAGCCGCAAAATGAAGGGGTGTCCAGGTCTGGTTATTCTTTGCGTTTATGTGTGCCCCTGAGGCCACTAATAGATGAGTCATTTCAATATTGCCTGCGGCTACCGCATGATGTAATGGAGTGTCCCCTTGGGTAGTGACAGCGTGGATATCAGCCCCTTGAAGTATGAGTTCGTGTGCAGACGTTAGATGAAGATTTTGAATGGCAACACTAAGAGGCGTGATACCGTCTTCATCGGCCAAGTCAATTTTCGCATCCTTTGCAATAAGTTTATTAACTATCTCTGTATGATCATTACCTGCTGCCAGATAAAGAGGTGTCTTTCCCTCGGCCGTCACCGCATCAATATTTGCTTCCAATTCGGTCAACACTAAGACTAGCGAAGTTTGTCCCGTTGAGCAGGCATAATGTAAGGGTTGATTGCCGAGGTTGTCTTGGGCATGTATATTTGCCTCCAGGTCAATAAGTTTAAAACAGATCTCTTTACGTTCAGTTTCGCTCGCCAACAGCAAGGGTGTTTGACCCATACTATTTTGTACTTCTAAGTCTGCGTTAGAGTCGCCAAGAACTTGGACTATTTCCGCTCTGTCATTCTGCACGGCGACATGAAGAGGAGCGTCTCCCATTTTGTTTTTTTGATCTAAATCGAGTCCGGAATTTAAAATAATGTTGCAAGCTGCAGCGACTTGTTTTGGCGTTCCAGCAGCTGATATCAAATGCAGTACTGTATCGCCATAAGCATTAACTATTGGATTTCCAACAAGAGGAAGCCATTCCAGAACAGATTCCCATTTCTTTTTTGCGCATAAAGTTTTCGTGAGCTCTAAAACCTCGCCCCCAAGTTGAATGAAACCTGCAGTGGCTGCAGCTTTAAATGCCGTTTTTTCTTCTGATACATACCATTCCTTAGGCATTAACTTAATGGCTTTGAGGCATTTATCTGGATGCTTTTGGACCCATTTTGGGTCTGAAATGGCTGTAAAAAACGCGGTTACTATCTGGGGAGACTCACAGTTTTTAAGCATGGATTGAACTAACTTTTCATCCGCATCAATTATTTTTTGAATATCTTTAGGGCTAATCCAATCAAAATTATTCGAGCTTCTATCATGTATTTCCATAAACAAAGTCGGTAAATTTATTTATTAACTATCGTTATATTATTCTATAATGTCATTTTATATTATTTAATTATAAAAATTCTAATTTTATTCTAAGTTAATAGAAAATATGAACAGTAGCTAAAGATTTGGTAGATTGAACTAAGAAAAGATCGGACGATCTTTAGATAAAAGCAAAAAAACTATAAGGGGTAATCAGGTAGGGGCTCGCGGTATCTCACATTGAGAGGGTCCTCGGCCCCTGATTGCTACCCAATGCTGTCAACTTAAAACCCAACTACCGACATCGCGCTTGAACACAGCCGTTCTTTCCTAGTGAAACGTTGCGCATCGAAGGC
>CAYTFC010000123.1:0-6611 GCA_964436955.1 uncultured bacterium
ATTGCTTTTTGACAAGGAAAGATCCTTGTCTTCAAATCAATCCTACGCATCTGAGTTCAAATTCAATGACTTGTGCGGCAAGTTTTGGTAGCAATCAGGGTCTTAGCCAGACACGGCCTTTGCTTTATGCGGGGCTACCGCAATATCTACCACGCTCGGCTTGAAATGGTGAATTTGGACCGTGCATGGCATCGCATATCTTTTTAAAAATACACTTATATCTAATTAATTATTGTAATAAATTACTATTTATAGTAAATTAATAAATCAAAAATAATAAACAAACAAGGAAATGTATTATGGAAAATGTAAATCTATCAATGGAATTTGTACAATTCATAGCCAGTGGCGCTTCGCTTATTTATAATACTGGCGAAGTATTATACAGTTTTGCATCTGAAAATTTAGACAAAACCGCAGTTGTTAGTATAATAGATGTAACAAGTAAATTCATACCAGCGTCATTTGTAAAAGAAATTGCAGTTCAAATTTTTGCTTCTGAGGCCTTTTCGCAACTTTCCGCAGAACACTATATATTTTTAGGAGCAGGTACATTTTTAGCCTCATATTTGGCTATAAAAGTGGTAAAAAGTGCTGTTGTAGGTGTATTTGATTTTTTCACCTCAGGATTAATAAAATCCGTTTTTGCAGGAATGACTGGTACAGCCGCTACTATATGGGCACTCTCCCCTAAATTAGACCTGGCACCCTGTCTAACATCCTCACTAGATAATAGCAGCGTCACATCAACTTTGATGCAGCTGCCTTGCATTGGATCCGCTGTGTTGCAAAGCGATTATGCGCAGTTTTTAGGCATGCTTGCATTATCTTGTACAACCGTATCGCTATTAAGAAAAGCGCGCCAAAGCTACCTATGCTTAGGAACTGGCGCTATATGTGCAGTCTCTCTAGGCCTAGCCATTGCCAATAGGGACCCAGCAACAGCTCTAGCCCCTGCCATGACTGCTGGACAATCACTTGCCACCATAGCAATGACCGCAATTGCCAATACCTTTATACATGAACAACTTGGAAAAATAGGAATCGCCCGGATAACACTGGGTTCGCTGTTAGCAGCTTCTGCCTACACGAGTCTGGCCACCTAGTAACCTCCACAAGAGCCTTCTCATTGAGGAGGCTCTTGCCAACGACCATGGTGCTTAATGAGGGCCACCAAACGATCATCCGCATCGGAAAAGTCGATATCTTTTTCTACACAATCTTTGCCCACATAGAGATCAATCTTCCCAGGCTTTGATCCCACATAGCCGAAATGGGCATCAGCCATTTCACCAGGCCCGTTCACAATACAACCCATAATAGCGATTTTAACGCCTGGTAGATGAGCCGTGCGTGCGCGAATGCGGGCTGTAACATCTTGCAGATTGAACAACGTTCTGCCGCAGCTAGGACAGGAAATGAAGTCTGTGCGCGTCGTACGCATACGAGCCGCCTGCAGAACGGTAAAGCTGAATAATCGCAAAAATTCATGGGAATAGGGGCCGCTAAAACAAACTCCATCCCCTAGGCCATCGCAAAGCATCGCTCCACACTCTGCACTGGCACGAATGATAAAATCTTCCACATCACCATCATAGGTGAAATGCAAAACAACGGGGATGGCAAGTTGCCGTTCTTGCAGCCACTCAAAGAAGCGTCTGGAGGCATGCAGCCGGTTAACTGTGGGTCCAAGAAGAATAACCGCCGGCTTTAGCTTTGTGAGCACTTCCCAATCTGCGGGTTCCTCATCCCTAATCAGAATCACTCCAGACGTTTCGGGTGTTTTCGGGATGACAGCAAAGCGAGAAACTTTTTCATGTAAAGCATAGGAGCTATTAGCTTCCGCTAGGGTCAAGGCCCTAACGGTACCAACGCCAGCTTCTGCCAATTGATTGGCGATTCTCGCTGCCGGACGATTCAGTGTTTCTGTAAGCAAAACCGCGTCAACAGAAGTGCCTTTAAGTGTGATTTGCCCCTCTTCGATGCGACAACCGATGGAGTTACTGAGATCGTCTTTTAGAAGATCTTGGGACGACATAGACAACCAAACAGACCCATCTCGATGCATCGATACATCGCGCGGAAGCACTATGTGGCGACGTTCAATAACTTCGATACGTCGGTGTTTTTCTTCAAAAGGCGCCACTCCACGCTCTAAATAATCTTCGCCAAATTGCCGCAAGCGCTTGCATGGATCAATTTCATGCCAAGGATCTTCCGTAAGAGAAACACGAATGGTATCGCCAAGACCATCAAGCAAAAGCGCACCAATTCCCATCGCGGACTTTACGCGGCCATCTTCGCCTTCGCCCGCCTCGGTAACTCCCAAATGTAGCGGATAGTCCCAACCAAGCTCTATCATCGCAGCTACGAGTAAACGATAGGCCTGAATCATCACCTGAGGATTAGAGGCTTTCATGGAGAAAATGATGTCATGATAATCATTCTGTCGACAGACCCGAGCAAATTCCAAAGCGGATTCCACCATACCCATTGGAGTATCCCCATAGCGGCTCATAATGCGGTCCGATAGAGAACCGTGATTGGTACCGATGCGCATAGCGCGCTTTAGGTGCTTGCACTTCAACACTAATGGCGTAAACTTTTCTTCAATGCGCTCGATTTCTTTGGCATAGGACTCGTCATCATAATCGATCACTTTGAAGGAGGCGCGCTTATCCACAAAGTTGCCGGGATTTACCCGAACTTTGTCGACAAAATCCGCCACTTTCATGGCTGCGGGCGGAAAGAAATGAATATCAGCCACCAACGGAATCAAATACCCTTTTTGGATTAGGCCATTTTTGATGAGTTCGCAAGCCTCAGCTTCCTTCATCCCCTGAACAGTCACGCGCACAATCTCGCAACCTACATCCGCTAAGCGAATGACCTGTTCAATGGTCGCTTCCACCTCCCTGGTGCTGGACGTTGTCATAGACTGAATCCGTACGGGATTTGTTCCCCCGACTCCGACTGCACCAACGAGAACTTCACGAGTTTTAAAACGCTTAGTCTGATAGACAGAAGTACAATATTTCATGATGCATCCTTTAGCACGATCGAGGCTGCGATAATAAGCTAGTCTTCCAGGAAAGGCAAGCCTTACACTGCGTTGCTGAACTTGACATACACGAATCCACGTTTTAAACTGTAATTCCACTTGGGAGGTCAAAATGAATCCAAATTTTACTGACGCCGTTGCCAATACTTTACAAACAGCGTTTACCGATGCACAGTCGCGTAAGAATACAGAGGTTACTGAAAATCATCTTCTGCTGGCGTTTTTGGATGAACCGCAAGGTTACTTCATGTCGATACTAGACAACCTCAATACCAAACCTCAGCAACTCGTTCATGACGTCAAAGAAAGCCTAAATAAAGTACCTACATACTCCGGTGATCCTAAGCAACCCAATGTATCCGCAAGCCTACAGCAACGCATCGCAGACGCCCAAGCAATTGCCAAGCAATGGAAAGATAGCTACGTCTCCAGCGACCACTTTCTGGTTTCCTATTGGAAGAGTAGCGGAGAACCTTTCAGCGCTTGGAAACAGCGTTATAGCATCAATGTCAAACAGGTCGAAGAGCAAATTAAGAGCATTCGGGGAGATAGACACATGGACTCTGCAACAGCTGAATCTAGTCTGCAAACACTAGAAAAATACTGCAAAAACCTATCTAAGTTAGCTCGAGAAGGCAAATTAGATCCTGTTATTGGGCGCGATGAAGAAATCCGTCGTACCATTCAAGTGTTAAGCCGCCGCACCAAAAACAACCCTTTATTGCTTGGCGAACCTGGCGTTGGAAAGACAGCTATTGCCGAAGGGCTCGCTCAGCGCATCGTGCAAGGAGATATTCCCGATGCTCTAAAGGACAAAGAAATCGTAACGCTGGACATGGGCAGCCTCGTGGCTGGAACAAAATTCCGCGGCGAATTTGAAGAACGCTTAAAAGGCATTCTCACTGATGTCGAAAAGAGTGAAGGAAGAATTATTCTGTTTATCGATGAGGTCCATACACTAGTAGGAGCGGGAGCTGCGGAAGGCGGCATGGATGCGGCAAACCTCCTAAAACCCGCTCTAGCGCGCGGTACATTGCATTGCATCGGCGCAACAACGCTCAATGAATACCAAAAATATATCGAAAAAGATGCCGCATTGGAGCGGCGCTTTCAACCAGTGATGGTACAAGAACCTTCCTTGCAAGACACCATCGCTATTTTGCGCGGCTTGCGCGAGCGCTATGAAATCTATCATGGTGTCAGAATCACCGAAGGTGCCCTTCATGCAGCGGCCTTTTTGTCCGAGCGCTACATCACAGATCGCTTTTTACCAGATAAGGCTATCGACCTGATCGATGAAGCCGCCAGCTTAATTCGCATGCAAATCGGCAGCCGTCCGCTTCCTATCGATACTAAAGAGCGAGAGCTTGCTGCGCTTATCGTGGAGCAAGAGGGCCTCCGTCGGGAAGATAGTCCCACAGCTAAAGAACATAGTGCACGGCTTGAAAAGCAAATTGCCCATAAGAAAGAAGAGCTCGCTACCCTAAGACAACAATGGGACCAAGAAAAAAAGTTGATCGAAGAGCTCAAAGAAAAGAAAAACAAATTCGAGTCATTACGCTTCCAAGAAGAAGAAGCTGACCGCAAGGCAGACTATGAAAAGGTAGCAGAGCTACGCTACAAACAAATTCCTGAAATTCAAAAGGAAATCCAGGAAGCAGAAAAACGCCTCAACGAAAAGCCCAATCGCTTGCTGCAAGAAGAGGTCGACGAGCACCTCATTGCCCATATCGTTTCTAAATGGACCGGAGTTCCCGTCAGCCGCATGGTCGAAGGGGAAGCAGAGAAACTACTGCGACTGGAGAGTGAAATCGGCAAACGCGTTGTGGGACAACCCTTTGCTGTGCAAGCAGTGTGCGAAGCGGTGCGTCGCTCGCGCTCAGGACTAGCAGATCCTAATCGTCCTATCGGAGCATTTCTTTTTTTAGGTCCTACAGGCGTTGGTAAAACAGAACTCGCTAAAGCTTTAGCTCAGCAGCTGTTTGATCAGGAAGATGCCATGATCCGTTTGGACATGTCTGAGTACATGGAAAAGCATAGCGTGGCAAAGTTGATTGGAGCCCCTCCAGGATACGTAGGATACGATGAAGGTGGTCAGCTCACTGAGCAGCTACGACGCAGACCCTATGCCGTTGTGTTGCTCGATGAAATCGAAAAGGCGCATCCTGATGTATTTAACATGCTGCTGCAAATCTTTGATGATGGGCGAATTACAGACAGCAAAGGGCGCATGGTCAATTGCAAAAATGCTATCTTCATCATGACCTCAAACTTAGGGTCCGACAAAATCCTAGAGCAACTAGAAAAATCCAACGCCGCATTCTCGAAAGAAGCGCTTTTGGCTCTGCTTGACCCCATTATTAGGCGCCATTTTAGACCAGAATTTATCAATCGTTTAGACGAAGTCTTGCCTTTCTTGCCATTGCGTGAAGAAGATATGGAGCAGATTGTCACGATACAGCTCGAGCATGTCGTCAAGCGCTTACATGATCGCCATGTGACATTAACTTGGGATAAGCCAGTTTTAGAGCTATTGGCAACACAAGGATATGACCCGTATTTTGGCGCACGACCATTAAAGCGCCTAATTCAGCATAAGGTTGTGAATATGTTGTCGAAGGGTATTCTTGATGGAACCATCAAGCACGGCGCGCACATTAAACTCGTTCGCCAAGGCGAAGAAATCGAGTATAGAATAGGCTAAAAAAAAACTCGCAGCCTAGTTAAGGCCGAGCCAAATGTGTTGTAGAAAAATTTCTTTCGTGGGGCGGCTTCGCCGGGGCAGCAATCTAATTTGACTTTGGATAGGGAGACGTTCAAATGTCAAAAACTGCGAATTAACGAACTTGGCAATAATACCATATTTTGGTACCATTTGATTATGAATAAGAAGCATCAACATAAGCTGGAAGCAATTTTTAAATATCCAGTTCAATCGAACGTCGTTTGGAAGGATATCGAGTCTTTAATGCGTCACTTGAATACCAAGATTACAGAAGGCGACGGATCGCGAGTGCGATTTGTATTAAATGGAGTCCGCGCAACCTTCCATAGACCCCATCCAAAGAAGGAAACTGATAAAGGTGCTCTGGTTTCTGTACGTCGTTTCTTAGAAAATGCAGGAGTAAAACCATGATGAAGTACAAAAGCTATACAGGTCATGTCGAGTATGATGATGAGGCCAAAATTTTTCACGGGGAAGTGCTTGGCATCAAAGACGTAGTTACGTTCCAAGGCACAACTGTTGAGGAAATTGAGCAGGCGTTTAAGGATTCGGTCAATGATTATCTAGCTTTCTGTGCAGAAAGAGGAGAAGAGCCGGATCGACCATTCTCGGGAAAATTTAATCTCCGGATTCCACCAGATTTACATGCTAAACTTTCTATTGCCGCTCAACTTCAAGGTGAAAGCCTTAACAACTATATTGCAAAGATGTTGCAAAGGTTTGCTTAATCGAAAAGGAGATCAGCATTTAAACCCGACTTGCTACCTACATCCTAGACCCTGATTGCTACCAAAACTTGCCGCACAAGTCATTGAATTTGAATTC
>CAYTFC010000124.1:0-6591 GCA_964436955.1 uncultured bacterium
ATCTGAATTCAAATTCAATGACTTGTGCGGCAAGTTTTGGTAGCAATCAGGGTCAGAGGAGGACGAGGAATATATAAAATTTAAGACTTATGGGTAATAAGATGAGGGCTCGGGCACGATTAGGATGTTATTGGATACGATGCGGGGCACGGGGTGCATTGAATCCTTAATTTGAGTTACCCCAAATTTGGCACGTCTATGCCAACACTACTCATTTCCTTACAAACCGCAGCATGAGGGTCCGGGCCTTCGTATTCCTCTTGGAGCACATTCCGACATATTCCAACCAAACCATACGCCTGCATGTAATTAGCTAATTTGGCAACTTCCAGGACTCGCTCGGCGGTCTTCGGAAGATTGACCGACCTTCCATAAAGGTACTCGACGAGGCAATTAACGGCATATTTAGGCCATGATGAAAGGTCTACCACATTCGTTTCGCGCCATCTATCGTAAAACAACACCCTAAAATAATCCGAAGCTGCGGCCAAAACAGCCCTGTCCACACCTGTTACATTTAGGTTATCTGCACAATTCAAAACTATCGGGTTGGTCACTACTTTCAGTGGAATTGCGGCGGGTCGTAATAGACCGTGCTCAGGCAAGCGCGAAACTAAGTTCTCTTGAACGGCACGGTGAGGGGTATTTGCAAAATAGTGACATGCATATAATAAAGCGTCAATCCGCCTGTGTCGCGCAAACTCCGCCACTTGTTCCAAAACCGCCACACATAGGTTAAGCCCGACCTTTCTAATTAGAAAGTCTCTCAAGCTCGCTATGCGGTATTCCAATGCAAAATCGAGCAACAACAGTTGCTGATCCAACTGCATTACAGGGAGAATTCCTGTATAACTCCAAAATAGTAGGGAATCTAAAATGGCTACAAATTTTGGATTTAACTGGAGAGACTTCTGCTCAGGCTGGATCTGAATCACTTGCCCTAGGATACTACGTTGCACTGGTTTACTCACCATCCCACACGTGACCACAAAATCAGCACCGATACCATCTTGCAAGGCAGAAGCGCGGCAGGTCCATCTTTCATCGTATAGCACTGTGGCATTGGGGTTGGCGATGGCAAAACCAGCTAAAACTCTTGGTGCAACCTGCGTCTGAGTAAAATTTACATCCTTAATACTCTTAACTTGCTCTAGCCTACATACTGCCCTTTCATTAATAGGGCAGCCTGTAAAGTCGATCGACATTGGCCAGGCGCTACCATAATAGATAAAACGCTGGGCAGCCTTATTGCGAAGAGCGGTATTATGTACCAGACTAACATTTATGCCCTGTCGTTCTTGGTTGAAAAAGGATGCTATCTCCACACCGGTGAGATCAATTAAAGCTAAATTTAAATTAACTATTGATAGGTAACGACATCCACTTAATCGAAGAGTTCGCAGCCCTGGAAAGGATAAATGTCGTATTGCTTTCGTAAAATCCTGACTGGAAACCAAATCTGGTGACACTTGAATATCTAGTTTTTTGGGAAATACTCGAAAGCGATAGAGATTCTGCAGTAAAATCACTAACTCAGGCTGGGATATGCCTAAATTCTTAAACACTAGCTCCGAAATGTTAAGCTGAAAATAAATGGAATCAGACCGCTGAACTAACTCAAGAAGTGTTAGCCAGGTTTGGGGGGTAAGCCGATGATCCGAGATCCGTACCACAAGTTCAATTTGGTCAAGTAGCTCTACCGAATCCAGTTTTTTGGCAAGCCACTCAAGTTGGTTTTGTGTTGTTATGATGCAATGACTACCCCCTGGTTCAAGATCATTTTGCCATGACCAAAACGCAGCATCTCGAACTCGAGCATTCAGAAAAAAAACTTCTTTAGGTTCTCTCTGACTAAACAGAGGCTGTTTTGAATAGGCACTGAATGCAGTTCGACATTTAACATTTAACAGCTGATCCGCCTCAATACTCTCAAAAGTGACCCCCTTAAGCCTATCAAGTTCTCCTAACCACTCATATCCACATCGTGTAAGTGTAGTAATATCCTGATATGGTATTCGCGAACGCTCAACTTGGCTATGCAAGTTTTCATAGGCATTCGTCACCTGGACAATATCGATTCCTTTATATCGAAGACTATTCACAAAGAGACCATGGGCATCTAAAACCTCTTGCGAAGGCAGTTTCAATAGATGCGTTACTGACGAAAACTTAATAGGAAAGACTGTGAGTGAATTGCTTAAAAGAGCTTTGAGACCCACATGCAAAAAATCTTTATTAATGAGAGAATTTGGGGTACAAAATTGCGGAGAGGATGCCGACGATGCTACTCCACCAACCTTCATTCTATTCCCACACCCGCTGACGCAACCGTTGGTTCTGAGGTTCCATTTTTTGCACGTCTACAGGTTCTGTGGTATTTAGCGATTTTAGTTTAGCTGTGCAAATTGCATGTGTGATCCCCCTGTCCGGGCTGATCGCTCGGCAAATAGCCTCGAATAAACACATAATCCTTCGACTATGCGAAAGGTGCTTGCGGAGTGGCGCCGCCAAAAAGCTAAGACCTTTCCAGGCCCACACACAAGGAGGGGATATCATCAACATTAGCCAGCCGCGCCTCAGAGCTCCTCGCGATGCCCGCAGCTCTTGATAATACGCCGCATCGTTACTGGCTCGCACATAACGCTCCGGACCTCCAAGGCGGTGCAACAGCCCTAACAGATACGCATGATGGCTAACTTCCCATTCCAACACCTCAAACTCAGTATCAACAAGCTGTGCAAACCGCTCCAATGCTCCGTCTGTACGGTAATCAAGCGATGTAGACATGACTAACCGGCCTTCAGGTTTCAGAATACGATACAACTCAGACATCAATAAGCGCTGATCGTTGCTGTGAAGTTCGGCCACAACATCGGTACACACGGCAATATCGTAAGCACCGTCTGGTAAGGTGGTCATTGGAAGAGCTTCGCGAATCAAAGTGACGTTGCTTTCACCCATATCCCGGAAATGTTTGAGGGCATTTTCAGCGATATCCAGAGCGTGAACGACCGCACCTTCATTCCTCATCTGACGGGTCAGAACTCCCCAGCCAAAGCCTAGATCAATAGCGGTGAGCTCAGAATCCTTTATCAGCGGTTTTAACAAATGCCATGTTCGACTGATGCGCTGTTGCTCGCGTGCGGAACGCGCGGGGTCAAACTTCTTAGGTTCACGAAGCCAGCGCCGTTCAAAGATAGCTCTCGCTTCCTGATCACGGGTCGCTCGTGTGTGTCTTCCCCCTGACGCACTCTTTGTGCTATGAGGAAGCCCTTTTTGAACATCAACGATTTTCAGAGGGTCATCCGGCATATCAATCTCCAATTGGCAACCTTTTACCATTGCCAGGACTATCCGGAAACTTAAAAATTCTTACACGAATTCTTCTTTCTATAAGGAGACTTCGGCGAAATTACACTACTGCTGGATTTCAACTTTCCTTTGACAACGTATAAAAATGGCCTATAATGCCGGCTAAAGATTAATCCAGGAGCTACGTAGATGAAGATTGTGACTATTGTTGGCGCACGACCACAGTTTGTCAAAGCGGCAGCTCTCACTCGAGCCATTAATCAATACAATCATCTACATACCGATCAATCAATTCAACATTTCCTTGTACACACTGGTCAACACTATGACTATGAAATGTCGGATGTTTTTTTTAAGGAATTAGGACTACCATGGCCTCATAAGCATCTTGGAATTGGGGGTTTAACCCATGGTGCAATGACTGGCCGCATGTTGGAACAAATTGAGACTATCTTGGCTGCTGAACAGCCCTCATGGGTGGTAGTCTTTGGAGACACCAATTCTACGCTCGCAGGTTCACTGGCAGCCACAAAGATGCACATCAAAGTTGCCCATGTTGAGGCAGGATTACGCTCACACAATCGTCAAATGCCAGAAGAGATTAATCGCATCATAGCGGACCATTGCGCCGATATGTTATTCACCCCCACCCTAAAAGCCAGCGAACAGCTAATAAATGAAGGTATAGATAGTAGCCGAATTTTCCAAGTTGGCGATGTCATGCAGGACAACACGTACTATTATTCTAGTCAACGTGATCCTAAAGACTTATTTCATCAGTTTGACATACAATCGTGTAATTACATATTAGCAACCATTCATCGTAATTACAATACTGATGAACCTGAGAGACTAATAGGAATCGTGAATGGATTGTCTGCCCTTTCAAAGCACTGCCCTGTAGTGTTTCCCATTCACCCCCGTACTAAAGCCGCTATGGATCAACACAAAATCAGTTTTAAAAACGATGCTGTTAAGATAATTGAACCTTTAGGCTTCTTAGACATGCTGGCATTGGAGCGGCATGCAAAGCTAATTATCACAGACTCTGGAGGCGTTCAAAAAGAAGCTTATTTTTGCCGCGTACCCTGTATTACGGTAAGAACCGAAACAGAATGGGTTGAATTGCTAGAAATCGGAGCCAATATCCTGGCCGATGCCTCTGTAGATGGGCTATGCAGTGCTTACGACGCTATTCAAAACAGGATAATTAATTGGGATAGTATTCTCTATGGTAATGGTAATGCAGCAGACCTCATCGTAGAAGCGCTAATGACATCAAGCATTTTATCAGCTAGGCATTCTCTCGTGTAGGATAGTAAAACATCCTTCCGTACCAAACAGGTGTCTTTTCTCGGATTTTGCAGGTTTTCGATAAGATAAGTTTTTATCGCAGCAACATTTCGGCCTAAATCTTGGCCGGCATCCGCTTCAAGAATCAGCTTCTCTGCCACGCCCGCTCTTGGTGCTCCTATTGCAACAACCGGGGTTCCGGCTGCCAAATACTCAAATAACTTACCTGTAACAATGCCATCAACCTCAGGGTCTGACCAAGAAAGAAAGAGCAAGGCATTTGCATCACGCTGAATGCGCAGTGCATCCGTCCTCCTTACAGCACCACCAAGCTTAACCCATTGCTCAACCTTAAACTCTCTGATCAAACTTGGTACATCACCCATTTCTGGGCCATAAAACCATACTTGTAGTTTTGAAAGAAGCAAACTGTAGAAAGGATCCTGGCTAATTTGACAAATCGCTTGAAAGAGGGGTTTGGGATCGCGCTTCTTACTGTAAATATTTCCTAAATAAACCATGCGAAAGAGTTGATCATCAGGATACGCGGGTTCGTTCGATAACGCCTCAATATCCCTCGGTTCATAACCATTAGCAACCACATTAACCCGTGCCCTTGGATAGCGCTCTTGAAGAGAGTTTGCCAAACCATCGCTTACAGTAGTCACAGCATCTGCAAAATTGATATAGCGTCTCTCAAGCCAACGCTCTAGTGCGGTAAAAGGGAAGAGCCCCTTAGTTACTGGACTACCTACAATCAGATCACGATAATCCATAATCCAACGCTTAGCTAATCCCTTTTTCTTGATCCGACAGGCAAGCCTATGGATCGAAAAGGGAGGAGCTGTGCTAATAACGATATCCCACGCTTTGTGGCCCGAAAGGGCTGCCAATGCAGGACTCACCCACAAATCTGAGACATCTGGCATATGGGTACTGTCTAAAACACCATAACGTTCACGAACAAAGCCAAGAGCTTTCTTAAAAAAGCTCTTACAGGCTAACGACTTGGTCGGAAGTGAGAATGTCCCAGCGCCTTGTGCATGACGAAGGGATTGCTTAAGATTCCGTATCCACGGAAAAAGCGGGGCTTCAATCGTCGTAAAACCCGTTAAATCAGCCTCTAGATCCGTCTGAGGATCTCTCACTTTTTGAGGTGTCAGCACTGTGACATCGTGACCTGCCTGCGACCAATATTTCGCCCATGAATAAGGCCGATGACTGGCTATACTGTTAAGCGGGGGAAAGAATGAAGTGACAATTAGTATACGCATAATCGGATAGGATACGCCTGTCACTATTTTTTTGGAAATAAGAACTATTTCTCTGAGTGCTTTGTCTTATCTAACCAATATTGGAAACGTTGATCCCATGGCATATGATGAAAAGCAGCTCCCCAACTACTGATAATCTCTTTTACCTCGTCATCATTCCCAATATCACACTCCTCACCATTCGACTCCAGAACTAAAAGTTTCGCAGCCGCTTGATGTAAGAAAAGTGCTTGGAAAAAAAACAGGCAGAGCTGGCCATATTACTGTCCTAATAATCAATCTAATACCGCCCCAATCTGTGCTGCTGGCAATGAAGCTAAGGGCCTGCCCTTGGCAAGTTGCCATACAAGATAGATCGGGTAAATGAGTGAGCCAGAGCTAGGGCGAGTTACAGACAATGTTCAAGCGCGATGTAGGTAGCAAGTCGGGTTATGACAAGTCTCTTCCCTCGCTACATCAAGAGCCGAACTGAGAGCGGTTTTATGGTGAAGGTCCTTTGCCTTATTGTCGCTTACAGTGCTTCTTTTTTATGGAGGGGCTTACTCATCTAGCGCTCATAGCGATGCATCATCTGCAACATTGTACCTCTCGGCAAGAGATCACTCTTGCCGTCGAGGCACACTGCTGCATCTGATATATCGCTATGAGCGCTAGATGAAGTTTTGGTAGCAATCCAATGCTGTCAACTTAAAGAAATTCATACAACTCTTCG
>CAYTFC010000125.1:0-6437 GCA_964436955.1 uncultured bacterium
AATTCAAATTCAATGACTTGTGCGGCAAGTTTTGGTAGCAATCAGGGTCTTTGGTTCCTTGTCTCTTATGTCCCTTTTTAGGATGAACACCGCTGCAGAATGATTTCATTATTTTCGCCAAAGGTATACTTCCAGTACCAGGTCGGTTTAGAAATACGTGTTCTTTCCAACACTATTTCACCGCTAGACCCCATTGATGCGACGACTCTTTCTCCATCAGCAACTTCAATGGTGTGGTCGCCTTCAAAGACAATATCGTTGGCATGGAATTCGCCGTTTCCATGCAAGACAATCTTCAATTCCTCATGGCGACGAATTGCATTACTCCAATACGGGCCTTTATGTGAAGTATCAATTCCTTTATTACGTACGGTTACCCCATACAATGTGCACTTGCCGACCGCTTCGCTATAATTAGTGATACCATTTATATCGCGATGCCCAAAAATGTGGTCGCTGTGTATGCAAAAACTTCCGTTTAGTGAAAGACCTTCGATGTCTACTTCCGAAATTTCTAAACGCAATTCCGAACCTTTGTTCATCGTGCCACCCCGAAGCTTCTGTGTGATCACATGAAATAGTGGTCCAATGGCCGGATGCAGGTCTACAATAAAAGCCGGTGGATTTATAGTAAATTCCTCTCCTTTAGGAAGGCGCGGCATTTTCCATCCACAATGTTTTTCCAGCAGTTCGTGATAATTGCGATGCATGTCGTAGAAGCAGCCTTCGGGAGTACCACCGATACTCTCTCCCTTTTTTAGACTATTTTTTGTTACTGACAAGGTTTTACTGCGATGATTGTAGGTGGCGAATGTGGACAGGTTAGCCTGTTCTTCTGGCAGAAGGTTTTTTTCGCGTATGTCCACAATGAAGTCCGCAATATTTTGCATCATTGTTTCTAAGCGTCCGGCCGGTACCTGTGTTACGGACCAGTCTTGGTTTTGCAACGGCGCTTTGGTTTTCATATTAATCAAAAGGCCGGGAAGCGGATGCTCTTTCAATGTGTGACGAATAGTGGCAATATCAGCAAATAGAATATTCGTATTGGCGGGAAACACGCTGATTTCGTCGGAACCTTCACAAGGGAGATCTTTGATTCCTCGTTTAGCTAATTCGGTATATTCAATATTGCTTAGCCGATATTCGTAATTGTCATTCGAATGCGTTTCTATCAGGGCACTCATACCCTCAGCACGATTCACATGGCGATCGCAGGATGCCATGCCAAAGCTTTTATTCTTGGAAACTCCAAAGCCTAAAAATGCGATGATTCCATAGTCGGTGTTTGCCACAGGATTATTGATTTGGCGAACCAGTGCCTTAGTAATACCGCGATTCTCTAGCCAATCAAAGATTCCTTTATCTTCCGCAAGTTTCCATAACATGCCGTGTCCTCCCGGCTTCAGGGTGAGTTCTAGGGGGCCTTTCAGAGACCAATCCCCATTTTCGGTGACTACAGGAGTGACGGGTTGGGGAAATAACTTGATGGAGTCTTGTGGCCTACCAAACCAGTCATGGTCCTGGCAAATGCTACGAATGTGCTGATCGTTGTTTTTTTCGCTCGAAGTCATCATTGCAATCGGTGTGATAATTTGATCCCCGAACAGTTTATAACGGAGATATTCACGTGATTGGACATCACGGAAAAGTCCCTCCAAAAGAGTGCGTCCTTGGAAACGCAGGCGGGCTACAGGAAGGGGTTCGCCCGTCGTGTTGTCACGTAGATCAAAGCGGTCACCAGCACCACCAACGACATAAATCTCACTCACTAACTGCATCAATGTCAATGCTTCACGAATCGCTCCATAGACCTCTTCTGTGGGCTGTTGAAGGTTAATATGCGCAGGTTGACTATATCGGACTCCTCCTTTAGCAGAGGAAAACGGACTTAAATCCTCACCTTGAATCAGCCTAAGAACCGTCACATGATAGCCAACAATGCCTCCAATGGCATCATAGAAAGATTCTACGGGTACAAGTTGTTCGGCGAGGCGTTGCAATTTTGGGAAGACACACTCATTTTTTTCAGGCAAATTAATTACGATCGGGCCCTGTCCAATAGCGATAACTGACTTGAGGGCAATATTCTCAGGCACGCCCGTTTGAACTAAAAAGCGCTCAATAATTGGATGCGATTGCAAAAAAGTTTCTACTATAGATTCAGAGTCTAATATTGCTAAACGCGCTTCATCTGAATCCGCATTTTCCAATTTTTTTTGTAATTGGCTGAGTGATTCAATACGTTCTAATAAGTGGTTACTTTTTTGAGCTTGGGTAATTGTCTTCATTCGATTGATATCCTCGCAAATAACCTCGTTCCAGTGCCCCGCTATTAACACGGGTATTAGTGTCCATTCTAGGTATCGTTTTGCATTTGTTAAAGTCATTTTATGATTACCCGTGCAAATTGATTTTGCTCAAGTGTTAGGATATGGCGTTTTTTTGTCATTTTTTTTATTTGATCACGCCTTTTCCCCAGGGACGGGCAAAAAAAGGTCCATGATCTTATTTATTGCTTACAACCCTGGCAATCAGTATCCTTAGAACTATTCCCCCCCGGGAATATAGGTTTCATTCCTAGGTAGGGCATAAGGTTTGCTTTGACTTGAAAATCGTGCGAACGATACAAATGGTCCTAGTTCAAGTCACGAGGATGAAGTTTTCCCGTGGATGATGGTTACCACATCACAAACTAAAGCAAGGAGCAAAACAGATGGTTACAAAGCAAAAGAAGCCCTCTGCATTCATGAAGCCTATCAACGTTAGCGAAGAACTCGCAGCGATTGTAGGACAGGGCCCAATGCCCCGTACAGAAGTTACGAAGCGTCTATGGGATTATATTAAGAAGAACAATCTTCAATCAAAAGCGAACCGTCGCAATATTGAGCCAGATGCTAAATTGGCAAAAGTATTCGGTTCCAGTGCAGCGATTGACATGTTCAAAATGAATGCGAAAATCAATAAGCACATTAAGGACGACGTAGCACCAGCAGCAGCTGCGGAATAAGACCTTTTCGGTAAAGCTATAGCCTCGCTGTTCGCCAAAAGCGAACCGAGGCTCTTTTTTTGACAAAAGATAATCGATGACTATGACCACCAGCCAGTCCGCGTCCTCAAAAGCCATTAAATGCCTCTGGGATATCGGATGTATTGCGTCAATAATCGGTATTTGGCCGCGCTATATTGAGCCAAATTTACTCTGTAGCACTCTAGTTTCATTACCAATTGAAGGCTTACCTTCGGGTCTTCAGGGCCTTAAAATTGCTCAATTCAGTGATTTGCATCTCGGCCCCTCTTTGCCTGATCGAACTTTAGAGCGACTTTACCGGAAGATTAGCAAATGGCAGCCGGATATCATTGTTTTTACGGGTGATTTTATTTGCTACGCTGATCTTTCTGAACCTGAAAGGTTGAAGCAATTTCTGAAAAAATTCAGCGCTCCTTTGGGATGTTATGCCATTTACGGCAACCATGACTATTCGTCGTACGTCGGAGTTAATGCCCAAGGCGATTACGATATCATGGACAGTATACCGGGTGAAATTGGACGTGGTTTAAATCGCGTTGTCAATAAGCAGCATGTTAGTGGCAACATGTCGCCTAGGCTTGCTACCGTGCGACCTCATGAAGAGTTAGCCTCCTTATTAGCGGCTACCCCATTTCAGCTGTTAGAGAACACAACGATACAACTAAGCGTAAAAAACGCTAAACTCAATCTCACGGGTCTGGGCGAATACATGGCCCATCGGTTTCAACCACAAACCGCGTATATCAATTACGATGCTAGCGCGCCGGGTATTACTCTTGCGCATAACCCCGATTGCTTACCGCATCTCAAAGAATTTCCCGGAGATGTTATCTTATGCGGTCATGTTCATGGTGGACAAGTGAATGTGCCCTGGATTAGAGGGCGATTTGTTGTCATGGAGAATCCCCAATACTGTCGTGGAACATTCCGTTTGAATGAGAAATGGGTACATATTAATCGCGGCATCGGTGGCTCGTTTCGGTTTCGTTTTGCTGCGATTCCAGAGATCTCGTTTATCACCTTGGAGAAAGTGACATGAGCTTAAGTGTGGTTTTGTTAGCAGGTGGAGCAGGATCTCGTATGGCCGGAGATATTCCTAAACAGTATCGCATGTTGGGTGGAAAACCCATAGCCTTGCATAGTTTTGAGCTATTCATGAGCTTGCCAGAAGTTTCTGAAGTCGTCGTCGTCTGTCATCCGGATTATCGTGACATGTTTTGCGCTGCCGGTGTGTCGGTTCTGTTTGCCATGCCAGGAGAGCGACGACAAGATTCCGTTTATAATGGCATACAACAGGTTTCCTCTGATTCCGAGTTAGTTTGCGTGCATGACAGTGCACGTCCTTTTGTGACGCGTCGGATGGTTTTAGCAGCCATAGAAGCCGCGCAAGAGTATGGAGCGGCAACGGTTGGCGTGCCGGTGAAGCCCACTATTAAGAAGGCCTATGCTAATCAGCTCGTGGAATGTACTTTGGATCGCTCACAATTGTGGGAAATACAGACGCCACAAATCATTCGTACAGCCCTATTAAAAGCAGCCTTTGCGCACGCTATAGCACATCAATTGCCAGTTACGGACGATGTTTCTTTGGTAGAAGCCTACGGACTCCCGGTGAAGTTGGTGCAGGGCGATTACTATAACCTTAAAATTACCACTCCAGATGATCTTATTATTGCAGAAACTTTTCTCGATCGCCTTGCATTGATCGCTGCACATGGATAATCAACTCACCTATCGTCTGGTCCTTTCTTATGATGGAACCGACTTTTCGGGTTGGCAGATCCAACCTAACGGTGTTTCGATACAAGAATTGATCCAAAAAGCCATAGCTACTCTGCTTCGCGAACCCATAAGTGTAGTAGGATCTGGACGAACAGATGCCGGAGTGCATGCTCTAGCTCAAGTCGCGCATTTTCGCACTTCAGTAGCCTTTGATATAGGGAAGTTTCTTGCATCGGTAAATGGCATGCTGCCGTGGAGCATACGTGTGTTCGCCTGTGAACAGGTACGATCTGATTTTCATGCGTGCCACAGTGCCTCCGGTAAAGAGTATCATTACCACCTAACTTTAGATCGCGTTCAAAGCCCATTTCATCGCTTATATCGTTGGCATATACGACGTCGAATCGATACTCAGATTTTGCAAGCCGCCGCGGACCAATTCGTGGGCACACATGACTTCACATCCTTTGCCAACGAAGCGCATAAAGGCAGTGCTTCTAAAGACCCTGTGCGAACTTTAAGAAGGGTGGATGTCAAAACTGAGGTTGACGGAGTCCGCATCGAGTTTGAGGGCGATGGATTTCTTTACAAAATGGTGCGTAATATCGTTGGGACAATGATAGAGGTGGCTGCTTGCAAAACGCCGCTAGACCATATTATCACATGCCTAAAGGCTCATGATCGACGAGTAGCGGGACACGCAGCGCCAGCGCACGGACTATTTCTTGTTAAGGTTACCTATCCAGAAGAGTACACATGTATCTAATAGCACTTTTATTTATAGCATTACTAACCGCATGTTCCTCCGCTGATGACGGTTCCAGACGACGCAATCAGGTCGCATCCTATATAGATCGTCATCACGACGAATACCTGTTCTCACCCAAAAAGCCGACTTGGCAGGTACCAGAGCGACATCCGTGGGAACTACAGGACAAGGGTAAATATCCCTATATTACCAAGGAGTATTTTCGCTGCCGCGGTTGTGAATTGAATCCTACCCGAGAAGATTGTATTGACTGTGGAGGTTCCGACCGTCATGGGTTGCCATTGCATGATGGCAAGGAGTTTATTTATCCCGTTCTTGTGGATTTATTGAACTACATTCAGGAAAAAACAGACAAGCGAGTGGTGATTACGTCGGGACATCGCTGTCCAGAACATAATCGCTATATCGATGCCTCGCCAGCGAATAGCACGTCTAAGCATCAGATAGGAGCGGAAGTCTCTTTTTATGTTCATGGCCTTGAAGACAAACCAGAGATAGTGGCCCAATATATCTTTCAGTATTATCAGGATCAGTCTAAATATGCTGCAGATAAGAGCTTTCAGGAATTTTTGCGTTATGAAAAAGAGACGGATGTGAGGACTTTGCCTTGGTATAACAAGGAAGTCTTTGTGAAGTTATATCAACGTGATGAAGGGCGTGATTTAGACAATCGTCATCCATATGCTTATGTGAGTGTGCAGGTGAGGTATGATTGGGATAAGAAGGAGCGCGTTCAATATTCTTGGAAGGAAGCCCGTAATTATATGCGCTATTAGAATCGCGAAGCGGCAATCCCTTTTGGGACGAAGTTGTCTGCCTCGGCGAGGCAGACCCACAAGGAAAAGGCAGCTGTTGTAGGGGCGTGTCCAACCCACTTACATAGTTTACACTTTAGACCACTTACATAGTTTACAGTAC
>CAYTFC010000126.1:0-6182 GCA_964436955.1 uncultured bacterium
GCCAATTTTTCTGACTTCTAAGAATCGTTCTTGCTTTTATTCTAGCATCGGTGTCGAAAGCAAGGATCCATAATACTCTATATAGGGCTCCAGCAAACGCCTGATCTTCGAACGTGAAGGGCGCAGAACGGAAATTTAGCCAAATGCGAAGGTCGAGTAAGTCTTCTTCCGTTGATTCTTCGCGTAACAAGCTATTAAGTATCTGATGGGCGCGCTTTTTAATTTCCAATAGTAATTTATCGTAGCTATTAGTCATATTAAAGTATGCGCTTCCAAGATTTGGTTGAAACGATCCAGTTAGTTTATTTTTAAATTTTGTGATTTTAATTTTGCGCTCATTGATAGTGCTAAATTCGTGATTTTCTAAAGTTTGATTACCATTTTTATACCCATTCTTATTGTACCTAAAGTAATCTGCCTTGGTCTGAGCGAAATATTCATCTAAGATGAATAATTCTTTCTCTTCCGATTCTGTAAGGCGTATTTTTATTGGTATGTTATTTTTCAATTTATAATATTTCATCAGATAAGACTGAAATTCCTTACCATTTTCTTTCAATAAAGTCAAAACCTCTATCCCAGATGTTTTAGATAGGTTATTAAATATGCGTAGTGCTAATGCATAATGACTGGGACATGAGCAAGGTGTACTAAATAAAATATTTAAAAGATTAGAAAACTCTTTTTCATTGGTTACTGATGCCTCGTAGGTATTTTTCATTAAGATTGCTGTTGTGGTAACGAATTTTTTATCTTCTAGATAAAAAAGAGCAAGCCGAATCGAGTTCTCGGTTGTCGATGTTAATAAATTATCTTTATTAATTTTGAATCGAATTGGAGCTTTTGTGAAGCAACTGATATCTTCAAAAACCGCAAATTTGTTGTTTACTTGGTCATCCGAATTGAGAGGTTTCAGAATAATATATTCACGATTCAATTCTGCCTTGGTAAATAGATTCTTAGGTGTGTCAAAATCGAGCTGATTGCCAGGGTATTCGTTACACTCTAAAATAAATTGTTCCCCATGCTTTATGCAATGGAAAGCAAGGTGAAAGTTCTTTAAAATGACGCGGCTGAGAACCCCTTCGGAATTAACCCAGATCAAAGGCTCAGCTGATTTGTTCAAATTCAGCGCCTTTGTTAAAGAATTACTTTTATCAAGGGGAACAAAGTAGTCTTTGTGAGAGGGGCTGTAGATCGTTGCGTTACCCTTCGCATCAACGTTCACCACACACATTAGTGATGTATTGTAAACGAGAAATTCATGGTCCCCATTTGCATTTTTGGCTAATAAAACCTTTATTTTACCCGGCTGATTACATGCTCGCTGACAAGTAGCAACGAGCTCTTGAGGAAAGCAATCATGTATTAGGTCCGACGTACAATAGTATTCGTTTGACAGTAGCGCCTGCAGATCTTTTGCTGAACAATTATTGTCTCGTGCTATTGCATTGATTAATACGGACCGATGGAATTTTAGAATGTTGTCTTTACTGTTTGCGAGGAAATGAACCAGGCCATCCATGCATACGTGAGAACCATTAACTACTTGCCATTTGATTTTATCAGCAGGTGTTTGCAGTATCCACCGAAGCAAATCATTATGCCTCATTGTTCTAGAGCTAGTATTGATAATATCAATTTCCGAAGAATTTATCTCGATTCGCGGAATCGAGCCCTCTAGAACCAGTTTGACGTCACCATTACAGATGGCGCTGTCGTCCTCGCTACTTATGAACCAGTTCTTATTCTTGGGGATAAATATCCCTAAAAGAGAGACAACGTTGTCGAGGTAATCAGATGGAAGGTTAGTCGCTGTTTGCTTTAAGCTGCAAATGCAAGCTTTTCCAGCGTTTGCAGTGGCATCATCAAAATCCTCTAACACCACGTTTATGTGTTTTTGGCATGCGATAGCAAGTGTAATAATAGTGGCTAAAAAGCAAGGAGATTGTGTTCTATTCTTTTGATAGCTCATGCATAAGACGAGTTGATAGAGATTATCTGTAAAAATTGAATAGTTCGATATATATATTTCGGGAACCTTTAGTTTAAAGATAGCTTTTAACCATCGCTCAGGTTGAAAGTCCAAATCAATAGTTGCATAGTGAGGGGATTGTTGGAAAATTTCGAATATAGCGGGTAGTGAACTCAGGTATGATTTCAGGATTTTATGATCAAAATATTCTATATTACTTTGGACAGTTTGCAAGATATCTCTTAAACCTTCTGCACCAGCTGTGCCAGGCCCACGTAAGTCATATTCTAAACATGTTGTTTGTATGTCAGGTTGATAAGTAAGCAGGCTTTTCAGGGGAGGATAGCGATACTCTTTCACTAACTTACAGAAGTTTAGGGCGAATTGTGGCAAGCGTGTAGCCGTAATTCCTCTTGTGAGCTCTGTAATAGGTAAATCCAGATTTTTCTGTTGGAGGCGTCTGTTGCTTTCGCTGAAGGGAACAATTTTTGTTAGAAATTTCCTAGGGTTTTCGATCGGAACGTTCTCTTTTGTTTTTTTTAATTTAATAACTCCTTTATTTCCTTGTAAGGCGTATGTCACTTGTAATAGATCGACCTTCCAAGCTTTTGGCGCATTTATGAAAAATTGAAGCAGGTACGCCTTCCACAAGCCCCAAAATGCTTGTGGAAGAACTCTGGACTGCGTTAAAAAAATTTTTTCATATTCTTCATCATTATATTTATTCCCGGGGCGAAGGCAGTCAATGAATTTTTTTTTAGGATCATTTGTACGGTCTATTAAAAAAGTTCCATCTTGATAGTCAAATGTGCAAAAAGGCTGCTTATTGCATTCTAACGCTCGGTACCGTTGCAAACTAGCTATACGCGCAGAGATAGTAGGACTCTGGCAAACGGGAAAAATGCTATGTTGTAGGTCATTAATGTTTTCCCAAGGGAATACCTGGAAATGATATTTTGCCAAGACAGATTTCGTCTCGGGATAGTTTGTAAGCGTCAGCTCATAGAGCAAAGCTAGGATATAGTCGCATACCAGAGCTTTTGTCAGCGGGCAGGGGTTAAGAGAACATCGCATCAAGTTCAGCAGCCCTTCTACATGTTCTTCTACGGAGGTTTTAATCTCCTTACAATTTTCAATAGAGGGCAAAAATTCTAGCAACGAGGTTAGCGGTAGGCCACTGATAGATTTAAGTTTTACGTAGTAGTCCTTAGGATTGTCCAAGAGATTAAAATTGCCCCTTACAAGTGATTGAGCTAAGTATTTGATATGCTGAATGTTGAGTGTTGAGAAGCTTTGTTTTAAAACTACTGGGTTATCTAGATCAGGAAAATTTGGAATTGTATTAAGGACATGAATACTGTCCAGATTCACATTTAAATTCTGCTTAGGAGCTGTTTTTTGTGTGATTGGTTTTGAGTCCTGTTGCTGCAGCTTTTTAAGTAACGCTACAGAAATGACTAGATCACCGCTGGAAATAAAGTGCTGGATTTTTAACAACAAGCGTCCTTGATTGGCCAGAGCACCTTGCAGGAGTAGCTTTTCTTGTTCAGACTTTTGTGAAGTTAGGGACGCCATCCTTGTAATCGCACTCAAGCAAATGCGTAATTTAGACACACAAATAGTCTTCTCGTCCGCGATGCAAGTTTTCAGATATGTCAGCAAAACCTTCCATGAGCAGGTACCAGAGACTTGTCCTTTGATCAGTTGAAATTTAGATGGATTTTGGTCGTTTAGGCCCGACAAATTAGCCTGAGCAGCTGTCATGATGTTCACATAAAGATCTCTATCGCTAAATGGAGTTCCGCCTGGAGATGGGTAAACCTTAAGGCCAAGGAGTCGCTTATAGAATGTGGTGCCGTTGAGCACTGTAGGAGGAACAATAAACTGACAGTAAGGAAGGAAATAATCTACGCCTTTGATCTTATAACAAAGATGTTGATCTAAGCCTTCACCAGAATTGATTATTTGTACTTCATTCGTGTGGAACACCCTTAATAGTAGTGCATGGCAGTTGTTAGTAAAGGACCACCAGCCAGAGGGGATTAAAGTGGTTTTGTGAGACTTCAAATTATTAATAATATCTTTTGCTAAATGCTCCAGGTCTGCATCACATTGCTTAGCGGTCGCTGCTTGTGTTTTTTTGGACGATTTTTTCCACTTGTTGGAAATATCGACTATTTTGCGTTCATAACAGAGAGCGTTAGTGATTTCGCGATGGAGAGTGTTGAAGGAATCCTTATCTAAAACACCATCTCTAAAAAGCACTTGTAGAAAATGGGACATTGTTTCTAAGGCGAGATCAAAGGCATGCCCTTCATAGCCACTATTCTTTAAATCTGCATCGCAAAGAATGTGAGCACACATCTTAAAATCCAAGTTTGGAAACGCATCGTGAGCATAACATTCCTGCGCGAAGTCACCAATTACGCTCATAAAATTGTCATAGGCGGCATTGCATTCTACTGATTGGTCATCAAAATTTTTGTTCGCTCTTAAACCGGCAAGTATGGCTTTTTTTGCCTCAATAGATGAGCGTGCTACTGTGCGATGCTCTAGGCAACTCGTTAGGTTTGGTATGCTCATCAGACTGATCGTCTTTTTTAACTCCTCCCAATCTTTTGCCTTTAGTTTATCTAGAACGTCACTGATAGACGTTTCAGTACAAGCAGAAAAGTTGTATTGACTGGGATTATTATTTGTTATGTGCATACTAACTATCTCGATTTATTTATTAAATTCAATAAAAATTTTAACATATTGTTTGTTATTTAACAATGTTTATTAAAATAATTATCATTAATATGTATAAATTTTAAAGCGAGATGGTGTTTGATGATTTTGAATCAAATTCTATTCGTCTTCATGCTGCTGACGTCGCATTCCTTTTAGCAATTATAATTGTAAAACTCTCGTAGCAATGGTTCGCCAAGCGAAAGAAGACGAATGGCAGGGAACTACTAATCTAGGTAGATGTCAGGAGTGTAGCAATTCAGACACACCGTACGCCATTCGATAGGGCGCGGTGTTTCGCAGAGATAGGGAGCTACAAGCTCTTTTATTCTTGGCATGCAGTGACATGCTGCTCGCTTGCCCGCCTCGTAGAGTGCAGGTTTTGCTCTTTCGTTAAAGGTTCCAACCTCACAGGTTTTGGGGCGTATAATGACATCTGCATTACGCGTACACATCTCATTTTGCCACATAAAAGCAATTTCAGCGCTGCGGTTAGCTACGCAAAAGAGGTTGGTGGGAAAAGTTTGGGGCAATAGTTCGCATAGGTCCACCGCTATAATGATTTCGGCTCCCAGGTCCCTGGCTACTTTGACCGGTACGGGATTAACCACACCACCGTCTACCAGTACCCGTCCCATATGTTCGCAAGGGACAAAAACAAAGGGGATAGAGCAAGAGGATTGTACTGCCTTAATTAGACAGCCTGAGCCCATAGGAACTAGTTCGCCGGAGTGGAGGTCGGTAGCTACGATAACGAGAGGAATTTGTAGCTCTTCGAAAGTTTCAGCACAAAGATGGGTGCATAAAACCCTTTTCATGCTCCTATCTTGCGAAAGCCCAAAGCGGCAATGGCAGATATCAATGTCCAACAAAGAGTTGGTTCTCATTTGCCACACAGCATGTTTGATGGCTTGAGAGTCTGGATTATCGGCATACAGCGCACCAACAAGGCTACCAGCACTACAACCTACAATGAGGTCGATGGGGATTCCATTAGCTTCTAACTCTTCGAGTACGCCGATGTGAGCCATTCCCCGAATTCCACCGCTTCCGAGAACAAGCGCGACACGAATCCGTTCAGGAACGCAAAAGGGCGGAGGTTGACAGGGGTTTTCGCTAGGCACAAACCGATGCGGGCAGCAGCTAGTGAGTGCTGCCAACACCAGGATAAGCAAGATGAAGCGATATGGGTTCATGTGTTGAGTCTAGCCAAAAAACCATTTTCCGCAAGCAGATCCTTTTTGGTTATTACAAAACATTCATAAAGCGTTTTATGGCACCTTACATTCCTGCGCTAGATCCCCAATCACGCCCATAAGGTTATCATAGGCGGCACTGCACTCTACCGATTGGTCATCAAAATTTTTATTCTCTCTTAAGCCGGCAAGGATGGCTTTTTTTGCCTCAATGGATGCGTGAAAGCACTATTTCAAAAGTTTCACCTCTAGTTTGTCGCGCTAGAACAGGCCTATTCTTC
>CAYTFC010000127.1:0-5554 GCA_964436955.1 uncultured bacterium
AATCAAGGAAACAACCAAGCCCTCCACGTTAGCTCAAGACTACATGCGAGAAGAGACAGAAAAGAAAAAGAAAGAACGAAAGCACATCAGCAGTGCCGATAAGCAGGCGCGTCAAGATGCGCAATTCTTACTTAGACAGGATAAGAAAAGAGAGAAGCATCGCGGACACTAAATAAGCTTAACAAAGATTCCTAAAAAGCTATGCTCTTCTATTTGCGCAGAGGTGCTCCACTGATGATAGATATCCATGGCTTCTTTTAGAGATGAAACGCCTGGTAATGCCTTCTCTATCGACACATCTTCCAAATACTCTTCTAGGCTAGTGTAACAACGAATTTCGGTAACAATAGTTAGAAAGCTCTCCGTACCGTTGATGAAACGTAGAGAATCACCCGTTTTAATATTTTTGTATTTGGGAGAGTTCTTCCTTCCTTCCACAGGCTTTTTGCCTTCTCGGATATAGGAAAACCATGGTTCATCACAATGTAGTTCGTGCATAGAGGCTCACAATCCGGAAACTTTAAGATTCGGTAGAAGAGGGATGCTCTCATGGTGTTGCCTTGCATGCCAGAGATCGTAACGGTTTTGCAAGTTGAGCCAAAATTCGGCAGAAGTTCCAAGAGCATCAGCGAAATCTAGGGCAATGGCTTCGGTAACGCGACGTTTTTTATTAATAATTTCACTGATCTTAGGCTGAGTCCAAGAGCCCTTCAAATGTTTAGCAAATAGTTCTTGTGATAACTCAAGGGGCTTTAGAAACTCCTCGAGCGATTGCTACCAAAACTTGCCGCATAAGTCTTGAATTTGATCAGCTGCTATGGATTGCTTTTTGACAAGGAAAGATCCTTGTCTTCAAATCAATCCTACGCATCTGAATTCAAATTCAATGACTTGTGCGGCAAGTTTTGGTAGCAATCAGGGTCTTTGGTCCTTGTATCTGGACTGTTATCAAATGAATATCTTTGGAAGCATCAAGTCAGTCATTTGAGCGATATTGCCACGATTCATGTCGTATCCCCAACCCAGAATACCCCTGAAAAGATGGTTCAGGCAATCTTGGAAAAAGTGCCTCCCACATTCGCCTTAGCAGGACATTCCATGGGCGGTTGGTTGTGTCTCGAAATGATGCGCGCATCGCCTTTTCGTGTGTCAAAGCTTTGTCTACTGAATACAACCGCAAGAAGTGATTCCGATGAGAAAAAAGGTAAGGCGCAACGCGATGATTTTAAGAGCTAAAGACGGGCATTTTCAACAGATTGCAGAAGAGATTACCGACAGTTTTGTCTTTAATACACTTTGCAAAAAAGAAGTCCTGAATATGTTTTTAGAAGTGGGCAAAGATGCGTTTATTCATCAGGAAGAAGCGATGCTTGTGAGAAGGGAAAGTCAGTCAATTTTGGCGAGTATCGCTTGTCCAACGCTGGTAATACATGCCGCCCAAGACAAGAACTTTTCGATCGAAGAACATGAGGAACTGGTTGCGCAGATTCCCCATGCTAAGCTTGCAGTTGTGGAAGATTCAGGCCATATGAGCCCTCTGGAAGTGCCACAAGCCATTATAACCCTTCTTCGCTATTGGCTGACATTTTTCTAGCCAGTATTAGATAGCTAGGATATGCTATTATCTATGAAACAGTTAAAAGTAGTACATTCCGACTTGTTGTTGTTAGATCAACTTGTTTACAAACCGATGGGTTTTGTTATCCGGGATCTAGAGCCGGAAAAGGAAAGTACCGAATATGGAGCAGCTGAATTTGCTATCGATAGCTGGCAGGTTAGATTTCGCGCCGCAAAAATCACGCCCACAAAGACAGGCCAGTTTGTCACTTTTTGGAAACGTAATGGAAACGGGCCAATCTTGCCTTATGCCTATGACGACCCCTTTGATCTGTTGATAGTAAGCGTCCGTGCTGAAAACAAGTTTGGACAATTCATCTTTCCCAAGAAAGTGTTGTGTGAGCGAGGGTTAATATCCAGCCCCGAGACAGCAGGCAAGAGAGCTATGCGAGTTTATCCGACTTGGGATAAAGCTGATAATCCGCAAGCTAGAAAAACGCAGGCGTGGCAATTAGAGTGGTATGTCGATATCGGCGAATCACCAGATTTCGAGCGTGTAAAAAATCTGTTTTTAGGGGGATAGTCACAGATAAAAGTTTTATACCCGGGACGAAGACATGAATAAAGAGTTTCAGGGTTAATGAAGTCGGGTTTAAACATGTTTCTTAGTGAGCATGTGGGGACATTTCTGGAATATCAATACCACTCATTTCGAGTTCGTGCTAGCTATTACAATGAGCGAGTTGTCAAAAAGATCACCTTGGGAAAAACACAAGGAAGAGAGACGTTCAACCATTCATTCGGTTGTTGTTGGTTTATCCTTCGCTTTTCGACTTTATTTCCCACTTATTGCTAATGGCAAGGGGGTCGTCACATCACTATGGGGTCACAATAGTATGACAGTTTCTCTTCCCAAGTTAGGAAGGGCGTCACCCCTTTCGAATCAATAGTCCAGAAGCTATCTCAAAATAACGGCTCGGCTTTTTTTTCATACTATCTGATCCGACCCTTGTTTCACGATTATTCGGTTGCTATCCCATCAAAATGCTCTTCATTTGCTTCAGCATCGGCCTTTGTTTTATGAATGACCCCGTCACGATGATTTGGAGGCGAATACAGGGTATAGAGTTTAAGAGGTTTATCGGAAGATGTATTGATGATGTTGTGCTTTGCCCCAGCTGGTACGATTACACAAAAGCCATTGGTTATCTGATGTGTGATACCGTCCAATATCGCTTTTCCTTGTCCCGCCTCACACCGTATAAACTGATCCAGTTGGTGTATCTCCTCTCCGATATCTTCGCCCGGCTTTAAACTCATCAAGACAAGCTGGCTGTTCTTAGCTGTGTATAACACTTTTCTAAAATAAGCATTTTCAAGTGCAACCTGTTCTATGTTCGTGATATATCCCTTCATAAAAAAACTATCCTTAAATATCTTCATCGTTATCGAATAAGTAGCTGTTCTAGGCGTCAAAGTCAAGCTATACTCCAGTCGGGATCAGAAGTTGAATTTTGGCCGTGTCAAAGCCCCATGCGCGTTAAGCTAATTCTGACTTTTTTGAAGTCTATTGGGCTAACTTTTCCCAGTTTGGAGACAAGCCTAGCGACGCTATATTTATGGTGGCGGTGACTGTCCTCAGGCACCGAAATTTGAAGTCCATTGAGCAAACCTATGGTAAGTAACTTTTAGATTTCGCGTTCTGGGGGCTATCCCATTGGAGATGTCGCTAAGCCTTAAACCCTTCGGGCTAATGTTTTTATAAAAATTAGCTTAACGCGTATGGCCAAAGCCTCGGGGTTGACCGATCGTAAGCTTTCGCATGGCTCAAAATCGACTCCTGATCCCGACTGGAGTATAATCATGGGGACTAGGTCTGGGTAAACAATTTACCACCCAGACTCTTCCAAGCGGCCCACTTTAGTTTGGATTACCGAAATTCAATAAAGGAAATTTTTGGAGATCCTGCATATTCCCAATTTCTACGTTCTCGAGACCAAGATGAGTGAGTTTATTTTTAGGAGCTACCCAGCCAACTCGCCAGTTCAAATGAATACAGTTCGACAGATCCAGGCGCTGTAAACCGGGCATAGCATCTATCAGATCCAAGTATTTAAGGTGAACGCAACTTCTCAACGAGAGTGACGTCAATTTGAGAAATGGCTGCAGGATCGTTGTATCGTTAATATGCGATTCATCCAGATTGGCACTTATCAGCGCGTCTGGGCTAAGCTTAGAGAACAACCAAGACAAATTTTTCTGCGACATTCCTTGTAGATAAGGTCCATCCATTTCAGTTACGCGATGGGCAACCTTTGCAAAACGCTGAAGAAAAATTAATGCACTTAGTTGCTCTTTAGAAATTATTCCCTTCATCTTTGGTTTATCTATGTCAAAACGGTCACCAAGTACTTCAAAACATACTCGTACATGGGCTAACAAATATTGCGTTGTGATGTAGTCGAGATCACGATTCAATATAGGTTGCCTATGCTGTAATGTCCCCTCTAAGTAGGCTAAAACAAACTCATTATTGAGGTCAATCAGACTCGAAGCTAGCGCTCGGCCCCATTGAGCCTGCTCATAAAAGAGAGCTTTTGAATAAGCCCAATTGGCGACTACACGATCATAAGGTCCAGGCTTAAGCTGAATTCCCTTTGAAAGTTGTTTAAGAAAAGCGCAATCCTCATGGAGATGGAGATAAGTTTCACTATCGACAAGCCCCCACAAAGTATAAACATGTTCCGGTGTTTGTATAGCAGCTGTTAGTCTAGCAAAAGTCTGCTGTATGGCCTCTTCGGACGCAAAGTAAGATGCAATGCTATAAGAATCTACTAGCTGTTTAACTGTGACGTTATCGGAGTTTGCAGTAATCTTCTGGAGGAAGTGCATCTTTAACCCTTCCATGATCTCGTTTCGATTGGGATTATTCTCTAACAGACTATTGCACCTAGCGAGATCCTCTCCCGTTTGAACGGCGGACGCGATTAAGCGAACATAATCCAACCGATACGTTTCCGCCATTGTCAGCACTGCTTGGAGGCGCTCCGGCGTCACTATAGACATCAGATGCTCAACGACACTCTCTCGTAACGTCACAGGCGCAGTCTGAAAGCCTCCATACAAATAGTCCATTTGCTGCATTAGCCAACTCAGCTTGAGAAATCCAACTTCTGAGAGATTATGTCTTCCTTGGATGTATTCAAGCAGGCATATCAATGAGGAGATCCTTATAGCGGTATCCTTAACAACGAGTC
The DNA here is from genome assembly GCA_964436955.1 of uncultured bacterium. Lineage (GTDB taxonomy): Bacteria > Chlamydiota > Chlamydiia > Chlamydiales > JAJFMA01 > CAMFKD01. The sequence continues at coordinate 4,815 of CAYTFC010000127.1, forward strand.
CATTGGTGTCTATCCATTTAATAGGATAGGCCCCTCGAAAAAGGGCTGTGAAGTATGGCATCTGTGCTAAGGCTAAGCTGTTAAAAAAAAATTGAGCCTTACCAGCGATAACCAAATTGATGTTGGGGCGTAGAGACCCTAGAAATGGTTTCACACATTGGGCAAGTCGACGCCCCAGATCGTCATTACTTTCCTTAACTGCCAGCAAGTGAAGATGACTAACAGCATCCAATAGCATTTCAGGCTGCGACCAACAGAGAGGCAAAAGAGATAACACCCGCTCCTGCGCTTCGGAAGGAATTTCGCTCAGACTATTGCCATTACAACAAAGCTCAATCGCTTTATAACCTAACGTTAAGTCATGAACAGAGCTGTTTATATTTAAATCCATAAAACTCGAAAAAGTAGAATATTATATTATTTATAGTCATAAATGTATAACAGTATTTAAATAATTGCAAGCATGTATTTAGTATTCATACAATACGTCAAACAATTGACATAAACCGATGACACTGATTGCTACCAAAACTTCATAAGCCCCTCCATAAAAAAGAAGCACTGTAAGCGACAATAAGGCAAAGGACCTTCACCATAAAACCGCTCTCAGTTCGGCTTTTGATGTAGCGAGGGAAGAGACTTGTCATAACCCGACTTGCTACCTACATCGCGCTTGAACATAGCCGTTCTTTTCTAGTGAAACGTTGCGCATCGAAGGCCAAGTCGAGACTTGGCCGAGT
>CAYTFC010000128.1:0-5426 GCA_964436955.1 uncultured bacterium
AATTCAAATTCAATGACTTGTGCGGCAAGTTTTGGTAGCAATCAGGGTCTCAGGCACCAGCATATTCCGCATTCTCCTCTGCGTTGAAAATTATTCAAACGCACCTCGTGCAAAACAGTGTGTAATTTTTTTTAACCCAGAGGCGGAGAGACGGGGAGGCGCAGAGGAGGAGGATAAAAATTAATGGATAATAGGATGCTATTGAGTTGCTACCGTCGTAGGCTTTCAATCGCGGAATACTTCTTTAGGATAGATCTGAAGACCTAAAATGCGCCATTTTCCAGCTTCCCAAACAACGTCTACTGATACCATATTCTCCTTATGATCTGCAGAGGTAGTCAATACATCGACGCTTCCCAAGCTCTCGTAATGATCGGGTTCGCCTATTTCATAACTAGCAATCTGTCCTAATGACGGAAATCCATCTACAAATCGTTTAAATTGAACGAAATTAGTAATTTTTCTAAAATCTTCAGATGTATATGCATAAAAGGCTTGGCTGAGATTGCCCTTCTTCATCGCCTGAAAAAAGGCTTCTACAACCACTTGGACTTCTTTGGACTCGCCTGGGGGAACTATCTTGGCTGCTGCAGACAAGGGTGAAGTAAGTATCCACACTATCGCCACGCTGAATACTATTAAGGCACAACCTAGTGTGGATCTTTTTAAGTTCACTATTCAACTCTAAATTCTTGAACTTTCTCCCGTCCATTAGATGAACGAGCGATCAGACGATAGCTTCCCTTGGGCCACCCATGAGTCGGTGGGGCAAAGATAAAGCTGAGAACAGTGTCTCCATTTTCTTCAATACGAGCCTCTACTGGGGGCACGCGAGTCTTGCTGTCGATGTGCTCCATAATCAGCTCTGCCTTAGCGCCAAGAGCGGCACTACGCACAAATAGATCCACATGGATATCGCCTGTACCAGTGTTGAAGCTAGTTTTGGCATTTTTAACGCGTCCATCTTTGTCCACGTCAGATCCCAGCACTACGCGGGAGAGCTCCATATTGGAGCCCTTCCCGTTATTGCTGTTGCTACTAGCGACTTTTGGAGTCTCGCTAAGAGCAATCGATTTTTTAGGCAAATTTTCCGCTTTTGCATTTGTGCTTCCACCTTCAGGCAAAAGTTGAATGCTAAGCACGCGCCACTTACCGTCCTCTTGAACTAAGTCAAATTCCACGCGGCTGGCCTGTCCATTTGTTGCCTGAAGGCTCCCTTGAAAGGTTCCTACATCATTCTTAAAGGACAGGTTGGTGAAATTCGCCAATTGGTTATCCACGAGCACTGGATGGGAGCGGATAAACTTCTCAAAAGCTGCTGCTGGAGTCGATCTTTGAAAGTCACGTGAAGTAAAGGCGTAATAGGCTTTGGAGATATCACCCGATCTTAAGGCTGTTAACTGAGACTCAATAGTGTTTACCAAATCAGCGGTGTTAAATACAGGCGCATTACCACCGGTTGATCCAGATTTCGAAAGGATCTGCATACTCCAGACCTTCCAAGCTCTGCCATTTCGAATGAGCTGGTATTCCACCGGGGTCACACCATTGGGCGATGCTAACATCGCAACAATTGTTGCAGAGTCTTCATGAATGCCTGGTGTTTCAAAGTTTACACTTCTGTGCTCTGTTAAGGCTGGATAGGCCTTAATAAACTCACGGAATGCATCCAGTGAAGTCGCTGATTGGAATTCCTTGGCACCGTATTCGTAATAGGCTCTTGTGGCATCTCCGGCTCTCAAATACGCTAGGAGAGCTTCGATAGGTGTTGTGATGTCTTCAACTTCCGCGTCTGAGGCTTCACGAGAATATGCTTCAGTGGGTAGATTCAAGCGTAAGCTATAAATCTTCCATTTGCCATCTTCTTTGTGAAGTTTATACTCCACCGATGTGGTCATATCGGGGCCATGAAGCGTGGCTTCAATGGTTCCGTTTTTACCATCGATGACGCCATCTGTGAATGTTGCCGAATTGTGTTTGGTCAAAATTGGATAGTTTTGCACAAATTCACGGAACGACTTCAGTGGTGTAGTTTCCTGAAAGTCTTTAGAAACATAGCCAAAATAGGCTTTTGCTACGTCATTACTGCGAAAGGCTGCAAGTTGAGCTTCTGCTGGTTCTATCAGCTCGCTCACTTTTGTTCCTTCTACACCTGAAGATACAGCTCCGGTGGGTACTAGGCGCATGCTTAAAATCTTCCAGCGATCACCTTCTTCAACGAATTTATATTCGATTGGAGTGACGCCGCCATCTTTAGAGACCAGCGTGCCGTGAAGTGAGCCTACCCTATTTTCAATGGTACGTTCATTGAAATTGGCATTCTCATTATTCACTAACGCTGGATGCGTTTTGATAAAGGCCACAAATGCCTCTAGTGAGGTAGCGGCCTTGAAATCCTTAGCGGTATATTCATAGTAAGCACGAGAAAAATCTCGCGCACGGATAGCACTGAGTTGGCCTTCAGCCGTTTGAACCAAGTCTTTCGTATAGTATATTGCCAAGCAAACTGCAATCGCAGCTAGCACGGCTAGAGATATGACGACTTTTAACCAGCTCGGTACATTTTTTCTGTCTTGGTACTGGATGGTTTCTTCTTTGCCCATAAGTCACTCTTCCCCTGTTTTCTTGGTGTGTACTTTTCGCTAGAAAAGCCACTCAGCCGTACTAACGAGACGGCGGTAATCCTGATCTGTATAGAGTTGGCCCCACAATGTACAGAGACATCAAAAAAATCAAAGGAATTTTTTGCTTTATAGAATTTAAACCCGGTTGGCTATCTATCCGCCCTTCTAAGCTGGCTGCAACAAGCAAGATGCGCGGGCAGCGAAGAGGTAATAGCAATAGCTATTACCGAGGAGCAGCACGCAGCCGATTGCTTGTTGCAGCCAGCTTAGAAGGGCGGATAGATAGCCAACCGGGTTTTAAAAGGGAACCGATGAATATTACGAAGAAATAGCCTGAGAAGTGCTGGTCTGACCATAGGCACCATAATACTTGATGAGACTTTCTGCGCGCTGGTAATTAGAACGCTTTAATTCTTCATAGGCTCTTAAGCCTTTAGCGTTCTGGCCTTGCTGAAAGTAGAGAGTACCTAGACGATAAAGCGTTTCCTTATCATCTGGACGTAAACGCAAAATCGTTTCATATTCACGAATTTCTTCTTGAGGGAGCTGCAAATCACGATAGCTATAGGCCAGCTGTGCATGCACCCAAGGGTCATCGGGAGCATAATCGTTCAAAATTTTAAACTCTTCCATGGCCCTAGCGGAAGCTTCACGAAACTTGCTATCCAATTCTTCAGTGGGCTGAGAAACGGAAAACCAGCTGCTTTCATCATCGCGTTGACGCGGATCACGATACAGACTCGAAAGCGTGACATAGGCATTAGCTAAAGCCGTATGTACCTCAAGGTTGGTCGGTTCGCATTTAACAGCTAGTATATGCTCTTCAATGGCGCTAAGCAGGAGCAGCTCACGCATACGATACACATCATCCCAATGCCACCAAAGGCTAAAACGCTCGAAGCTAGGAGCTAAAAAAGATAGCCAAGGAGGAGGCGAATAATAGGAGGAGTCCTTGCCCTGCAATGCTGATGCGCAGCGACTACAGGCATTTGCCAAAGCCAGGTGATCTTCTGGAACTCCTTCGTGATAGCCAATCAAGCTTTTGCAAGCGGCCAAAAATCGATCGCGTAATCTTAAAAATTGAAGCGGCTGTTTGGTTTGCAGATAAGCCCGCAAAATGAAGTACGAAAATATGGTCAAAAAGATAACCGCCAGACTGATGGCCAAAGTCGAGGATTCACTAAGCCATTTCATGCAAAAAATAAAGAGAATGATCTCTAGAGTCGCAAGGGCTAAAAAAGCAAGGCTAAATCCAACATAACCCCGCACTGCCTGCTGAAATGGGGGTAAAAGAGCTTCTACGGCTCGTTGCATCTGGATATGAAAGCTATCTCGATCGAATGAAATAGTGGCCTCTCGCGTCATTTAGGCCAGCATATCTACCACAACGTGTCTTAAAAGTAAATCCTAGGCTGGATCCGATGCTGCCGTTGTTTGCACTTCATCAGGCAAACGAACACCAACACGCAATTCCTCTTGGTAGAAGATCAAAAGGCCCATGAAAACCACTCCAGCCGAACAGAAAAATGCCAATGTAATGACCTCGCCCAAAACCATCCAACCAAAGAACGCGGTAATTAACGGAGTGATAAAACCGGAGAAAGATAGAAATGTGGCTGTAAAGCGTCTTAGTAAAAATCCGTAAAGATTGTAGGCCATGATATTAGAAATGACAACTAGTAGGAGTGTGCATTCTATAAATGAAAGATAGCCGGTTACCGGAATAGGATCCCAATTTTCCACCAGGCTCGAATGCGCGAGGCTGAAGACACCCCCGAGCAACATACTAATTCCATTTGCTACAAGAGGCTGATAGCCGTCTTCTTTGATCAATTGACGCATAATAATCCAACCATAGGAACTGGACAAGGCTGCAACCATCACCGCCATTTCAGGTAAACTTAGGAAGCCACCATAGACCATGGTAGCTTCTTCTGCGGTCATTTGAAAGAGAATAGGAAGAAATCCTAATATACCAACACCAAGTCCTACCCATTTGCGGCCAGTCATTCTTTCGTCAAGCATCATATAAGAGAGGAAGGCAGCCATAAAGGGTGACAGACTATAGATAAAACAAGTCTTGAAAGAGGTAAGGTACTGAAGTCCCCAAAATTCCATGACATTCGTGAGATAGATATTAAAAAATGCCAGGGCTCCAAGGCGCCATAGATGCTTTCGCTTAATTTGCAACGTTTGTGGAGCCGTGATTGCTTGGTATGCGATAAGCAGCAGACCCGCCACAACCATTCGTGATCCCACAAAGAAAATTGGCTGAGTATAATCGAGACCAACTTTAGTGATCGTGAATACACTAGCGAACAATGTGTAGAGCAGGACAATGAGTGGCATCGATTATAACCTCTTTAGATTAAACAATTGATACCACAGTAGCGAATAAATAGCACGAAACTTAAGTAGATAAGCAGGTGACTGACCATTAAAATTAAATCAATTCCTTGAACTTTCTGAAGTTTTAGTGAATGACTCGTGCAAGTCTAGGAAAGAGACCTAAGACCCTGATTGCTACCAAAACTTCATCTAGCGCTCGTAACGATATATCAGATGCAGCAGTGTACCTCGACGGCAAGAGTGATCTCTTGCCGAGAGGTACAATGTTGCAGATGATGCATCGCTATGAGCGCTAGATGAGTAAGCCCCTCCATAAAAAAGAAGCACTGTAAGCGACAATAAGGCAAAGGACCTTCACCATAAAACCGCTCTCAGTTCGGCTTTTGATGTAGCGAGGGAAGAGACTTGTTATACTACTAAACGCCGTTTCAACGATTTGTCGCTTGCTGCTAA
>CAYTFC010000129.1:0-5102 GCA_964436955.1 uncultured bacterium
ATGTGACGAATTGAGTGATTCTGAAAGGACCAAAAGGACAAGGGACGTAAAGGACGAAAGTGACATAAAAGACTTATTAAAAAGGACATAAAGGACACTTTTGCATATTTTTCCAAGGCGGCAAAAAATGCAGGCACATAAAAATAATAGCATCGCTCGCATAGACAATAACTTTCTTTATTTTGATTGAGTTTCCCCATCTGGGTTCTTCCCATGGCTATATCTATTTGACCATTTCGCGAACAAAATGAAAAAAAAGCCAGCCTGACTTATGCAATTGTCTCCTTATGTCCCTTTTTAGGTTAGCTTAAGCCACTTCCTTAAGCTGAGGAATTACATTCAAGAAAAAGATGAGCAAGAGAGAGTTAAGTTGGGTCATCAGCTTTTGCGTTTATAAGACCTTCATCCTTGCTTTCATCATTCGATAATTTGTGTTAGCACTAAAGTAAAAGGAAACATTTTAGGAGGTGGTGCTATGACACGTAAGAAGAAGCAGGATCCTGATGATCCAAAGCCTCTTAATTTCGATAATGACGAGAAGCACGGGCCGAGCGATCATTTGAAGGAACCGTTTATGACGCCTGAGGAAGAGCGGGGTGATAACGAGGACGACCAATACTACGAGGAAGAAGAGGCGATTAGTCCCGAAGAGACTCAGCTACGTAAGGAAGAAGACGATCTTTGATTTGTCGTGAGGTGAAATAAACGTATTAACGATTCTAGAGAAGGTAAGCCTTATCAATTTGCTTACAGTCGTTGTATTTATAAGGTCGATGTCAATGCTAAGACGAGGGTTAGCTGGGCTGAGGCTGGTTCCTATCCTGGTGAACCGGTGTTTATAGCAATGCCACAGGCTATTTCAGAGGACGATGATGTGGTTCTTACCATTCTCATGCATCCTAAAACCAATAGCTCATCTCTAGTGATTCTAGATGCGCATACCATGCAAGAGTGCGCGTGTATTATCCCGGCGGGGTTGCATTCCCGCTTTTTTACAACTGATGGTAGGAAAGTATGAAGTTTTTAAAGATAGTTGTGTTGTCATTGCTTTTGCTGGTTAATGTCGTGCTTGCAGAGAATACCCGTCCAATAGTCTACCTTCAGCCAAACACGACGCAGCTGTTCACAGAACTTTATCAAGCCTATGGTCTATTCAACCCACCGGCTAGAACGGTTTTTGAGGATGCCCTGTATCTCGATCAGTCAACTCCTGTGTCCATACTGCCAATGCAGCCTTCTAATCAGAATATTTTTGATCATGCGAGTGATGTTCTTACTGAATTTCACAATCGGATGGGCGACCTTGAACTTTATGTGGATCCGAAGAAGGCGAAGCCTTTCTTCTATACAGCATGAGGATCGAAGCATCTGATTGTGGTTCTTGTCTATGCCATCGCGTTAACTCAGGTATACGGGGAGGGGTCTTCTCAGACGCTGTATATCGTTAAACCATCCGATAGTATCATTGAAGTCGATGCATCCAGGGGTAATGTAGAGGTCATTTTGCCTGCCTTCATTGATTATGAGATTAGCAATGTTATGATTGTGAAGAGATTGGATGCGTCTGATCGAATAGTTACGGTAAAATCGGAAAATTTTGCAGATACGTTAGAGACTAGTGAAAGTATAAGTATGCAGGGTCTCAGCCATTGTATTTCAATGGCGCTTGGAAAATAGTTCAATCTATGATGGTTGCTGGTGATTAAGCTAACTTTTAGACTTTGGTGCCTGAGGACAGGCACCGCCACCTATCACTACAGCGTCGCAAGGCGTGCAAATGAGGGACCTAGAATGAAGTTCACGATACGCATATGTACCTTTCTCTCACTGTTTTTGGCATCCACAATATCTTAAAACCGAATACAAGACCCGCAATACCTTGAAACCCGGATAGGTAGCCAACCGGGTTTGAAGAGGACAGCCGTATTAATAGATGAATAAAGCTGAGAAATTCAAGCCGTCAAAACTTAGATCACCGTAGCAGCCGATTCGGTTGAAATTGAAATAGCGGTGATGTTCGAGACCTAATTGGAAGATTACCTGCTGGTTCTGACAAAAACAATAGAGCCAACGAATCCCGAAGCCAAAATCCGCAGCGGTTTGGCTAGTGTCTAGATGTTTTTCTACAGTCGAAAAGCTATTAGAAGTTGCCGATTGGGAGGAACTATCAAAAATGATCTTAAACTTACCGTAGAGCAAAGACGCGGAAGCGTTTCCATAAAAACTAAATCCACAACCCACATCCCAGTCCCCTGTAACACCAATCACAGGTCCCAATCCAAAGAAATTTTCTTTATTGTTTACTGCAACTAGTTCTGTTCCAAACTCGCTTAGATTGAGTCTCTGGTTGATTCTAGCAACGCGTAAACCCCCAAATGTCCTGAAGTCAAAACAGGAACTTAAGCCCGTCTTATATCCCGTTGTCACATCAACAACGTCAAAATCAACGTTCCAGCGAAAACTATTATTTCCATAGGCATGAGATTGGAAGTGTGTCCAATAGGTTTCAAGGCCCCAGCCACTAGAGGCGATGTCATACCCAGCGCCAACACGAAAGCCAGGATTCCATTTAAAACTTGGAGTTCGGCTGGTTCCAGCGAACGTGGAGGTAACCACGCCGCCTGCCACGCTGGTGGAATCTAAAGAGGGAACACAGTTGTCTAGGCCTCCTTCAAAAGGCCTCCAAAACAATAAATCCGCACTGATAAACCCGCAGTTGCAGCAACAACATTCAGAATTAGTGGGTTCACGAGGGGTCCAACACTCGAAGTTTCCATACGATATCAAGCAGTCATTGTCATACGATATCAAGTAGTCATAGGCTTGGACGTGCCCTATTGAGGTGATCAACAAGAGAGTGATCGCTAGATGGGCTTTTCGGGCATAATGTAACATGCAACTTTCCTACAATCCAGGATTATTGAATTCGCGTAATAGTGAGATGCGCAGATACGGGTTCTGTGCCTCCGGCCCGCGGAGTGATTCCCAAAGCTGTGGTTTCCGAAGCAGGATTACGGACTGTGAGTATCGAATTAATGACTGTGGTTTGCACAAGAGCTATTCCAACTATCTGTGACGTACCTGTTGCACGTCCCACCACTGTGTAGGATAGTTCTATAGCTCCTGCGCCGGAATCGAGAGTCAAAACAAGTTGGCCAGCCTCAGTAACGCTCACTTGAAAGAGGACCTGGTACACACCAATTTCAGCAAGATTGAATGTATCGGTGCCCGTTCGGGCGATGAGGCCTGTTCCACTTGAAGGGCCATCTTCTGGAAAATCAACATCACCACCAGCCGCAACTGTGGTAGCATTATGCGGAGGCATTAGGGCATAGAAATCCGCAAAGTCTAATAGGCCTCCAGCAGCTCCAGTTGCACCGGTAGCGCCAGTTGCACCCGTAGCACCCGTAGCACCCGTGGGCCCTGTAGGTCCGGTGGGCCCGGCAGGTCCCGTATCACCTGTAAGCCCCGTAGGTCCTGTTGCCCCAGCGGGGCCTGGGGGGCCCACAACGCCGATCCCACCCTCCGTTATGAGTATCTGCAGTTGAGCAATCAGTTGGGTTTCTAGCGACGGCAGTAAGAGCAGTTCGTTATTGAGGATGATTTGGAGCATCTGCAGTAATTCAGCTGCAGAAGGCTGTAAGCGACAACCATCTTGACCGCAAGCTTTAACCATGGAAACTGTTTCGCTATTGACGACCTTTGAATTATCTCCAGCAGCGAATAAGGGGTTTATGAGCGTCACTGCTAAGACCAATATATAAACAAACATCGATTTACCCTTCATGCTTTTGTGATAGGATCTCTAGGATATTAGTGTCTTAGCTATGTCTTAACGCGTTTTATCAAATCAAAACCCTTAGGTGTAGAGTTGACCATAGACAGTATTCATGAATATGTAAATTAAAATAAAAAAAGGAGGCGCTATGTAATATTTAGTCTAACAAATAAAACTAAGAAAAATGAATGTGTTTTGGTAAAAATGATAACAATATAATTTTTAGATCTATTGCAGATGGCTATTTGAACATTAATTACGATTAAAACAGTGAATTTTTAGTTCGTAGAAAATTTATTCCAATAATCTTGCTGGGAAAGCTTAATAACCTCGCGCGCCTCATGAGCGCCATAGGTGTGAGTGATCTCTACACAGCTTTTAATGGAGTCGGGTGGATCCTTGTAGGTCAGAAAATAGTGCCTTAACCGCTCGGCAATATTTTTAGGAAGTTCGCTAATATCTTTGAATTTTTCATAGATAAAGTCTCCAACTAAAACAGCGATAATCTTATCATCTGCCTCCTCGCCATCAATCAGTCGAAATCCTCCTATTGGGCACGCTCTCAGCATGATATCTCCACGCGGAATGACAGACTCGGTCAAGACACAAATGTCTAATGGATCGTTATCGCCGGCGATATTGTTACGGCCCGTCTTTTCCATGCAGTAATTGGCAACTAAGGCGCCGCAATATGTTTGAGGAAGGAGCCCATAAAGACTCGGACAAAGACTCGAAAATTTCTGAGGTCTATCCACTTTGAGAATGCCTGTAGCTTTATCGAGCTCATATTTAATCGTATCGGTAGGAACGATTTCTATGTAGCAATTGACAATCTCCGGGGCTTTTTCTCCTAAAGTGACCCCATGCCAAGGGTGTAAACGATGAAAATTTCGCTGTTGAGAATTCATCTAAGTCTCTTTTTCTGATTAGTTTCCTAATGCCATTATTACTCTCCTTTTTTGAGGTTGTCAATGCTCAAAGCTTAGTAACCAGGTGACTGACCATTAAATCAATTTCTTGAACTTTCTGAAGTTTTATTGAAATGGTTCAAGCGGTACGTTCTGGTAAACAGAACATTATCGAAGTCAGTGTTGCCTCGGCGACCTCCAAAGACATGGAAATAAAGCTACGAGCATAGCACGATTCACTCTTGAATAGTTTTGGGAAGACTACCACGATCACAAAGGGACCCAAGGGACCAAAACCTAAGCGACGAGGAAAATATACTTGCCCCCATTGTCTAGACAATGGGGGCAACTATAAAGGACTTAAGGGACAAACAATGCTCGGTTTTTCTGTCCCTTATGTCCCTTTCCTCGTCGCT
>CAYTFC010000130.1:0-5057 GCA_964436955.1 uncultured bacterium
GAATTCAAATTCAATGACTTGTGCGGCAAGTTTTGGTAGCAATCAGGGTCTCAGGTTAATTTTTTAGGATTGTAAGCGCAAAGAAGCGAAGAGGGACCTATAGTGGCCCCCATTGTCCAGACAAAAAACGCTATCCACTGTGCGCGCTTGCGTTTAAAATCCTAAAAAATCAGATTTATTACATCGAAGAGCTGTTCTCTCCGGTTTTCATTTTTGGCCATTCGATGTATACTCATCTCTTATTCATGAAATGAGAGGAGTGAGACGATGGCGACAGTACTATCACTGTTGATTGCTGGCTGGATTTGGTTTTTTGATATCGTGCCGCAAGTGACAACAGTGCACTGGTTGACAGCCGGTGTTGGAGCTCTCTTTATGGTTTTGTTGGTGATGTCTCACTTAACCTTGATTCGTCCTATTCAATGGGCAGAAGTGAAGGTGACGCCTCGCGTGTCGCAGCTTGTACGTGCGGACTCGGGCATTCGTTGGCTCATCGGTTTAGTCTCCTTTTTGCCCTTATTATCTTATACAATCGCAGTCGACGGCATTCCCGATTATTGGGCTAGTACTACGACGGTGTTTCTGACATGGCTGGTTTTAACCGGAATGTCGCTAGATGCCCTTAAGATGTATTTCCATCGTGTAGGCAATTACCTGATTCCGGGTAATGTGGTTCAGTTTGTTGTGCAGCGCGCGCAAGTTGATATTGCTCAGGGACGCGATGTAGAGCTGTGTGAGTGGATGGCAACTCTTACAGAAACGGCCCTGATGTCGCTAAGTCGGCAGGGCTCAGCTTTGGCGGAGCGTTCTATTAGTGGAATCTCGGCATTGCTCCAGCGCTTTTTAGAGGTACATCGCAGGAGTCTACAAACCGAAGCTATGGAAGCTAAAGTGCATCAGCGCACTAGCTACGTCCTCTTTTATGGCTTTGAGCGGTTAGAGCAGATCTATCAATTGGCATTACAAGATGATTTAGAGTCGGTGTGCAATCATATTGTGTCCTCTTTGGGTAAAATTGCTCTCTCTTCGGCTTATGGAGACATATCTAAGATGGGCTACTCGTTGCATTATATTGGAGTGATGTCCTCACTCGCTTATAGCGCGGGTATGGATGAGGTTCCTGTGAAGGCGAGCTTGACTCTTGTAGAGATAGCAAAGCTAATTCTAAATGATGTAGACCTTTCTAAAACCACTATTCGTGAACCGATGATCACCATGGTCACCCAGCTTGAGGATATTGCTAAAGCAGCTTTTCGCCGCGATAAGGACACGAATATTCAGATACTCACTCAGCCTTTAATAGAATTAAAAACAGCTTTACAAGCGCATGCGTTAGCCGATCGTGCGGATTTCAAAGCTGTTATCTCTGCCATTGACAATGTCTTGTCTGATTTTGATAATTTGCAGCTGATTCTTAGGCAGATGCCCACTATTCCCGATCTTCCGGTGGAAGATGTAGGGATGCCAGAGATTCCCGAATTGACTAAGGCGATGTCACAGGCCAAAGAGGCGGGGAAGGCGCCACAAACTCCAACAACTCCCTCGTAACGGGATGGGGAATGACCAGTTTGTGGTGATGTAGCGCGATTTGATCGGTATATTTCCACGGATGACCACCATATCGGATGTCTCCTAAAATAGGGCATCCGATAGCAGACATTTGCAAGCGTATTTGGTGATAGCGTCCTGTATCGAGCTCTACCTCAAGTAATGACAAGCCTTCGGTTGTTGTGATTGTCGTGTATCGTAATTTTGCTAGCACAGCGTTGGGCGTCAAGATTGTCGCCAGTTTAGCCTCATGATCACCATGGATCATAAGATGTTCCAAGGCTGCTTTTGGCTTTTTGGGTACTCCACATACGAGTGTAAGATAGACCTTACGTGTTTCTTTAGAGCGCATGGATTCGTTAAGACGTGACAGCGCTTTACTTGTTCTTGCAAACAGCACCACGCCGCTGGCCGGTCGATCTATACGGTGCACCGCATGCAGAAAGACATTTCCAGGCTTCTGATACTTTTCTTTGATCCAAGCTTTGGCCTGGTCTTCGAGGTTTTCGAGATCGGTGCCACTTGGTTGCGTGAGCAGTCCTGCCGGCTTATTTGCAACGAGTAATTGATTGTCTTCATAGAGTACATTCATGCTAACCTCGCTGCCTCAGTACTTCGTAAAGCAATAGAGTTGTGGCCATGGCTACATTCAAAGAGTCCGCTACTCCTCGCATGGGAATCCGCACTTGTAAGTCGGCACCTTCCATCCAAAGTTTGGAAAGACCAAGTTGTTCTGTTCCTAGAGCGATTGCTACAGGTTGATTAAGATTCACACTGGTGTAAACAGCCTCGGCGTGCGGTGTGGCGGCTAGGACATGTACCCCATGTTCCTTAAGCCATGCGAGCGCTTCTTCACCGCTACATTCAATGATGGGTACAGTAAAAAGTGTGCCTACACTTGCCCGCACCACATTCGGATTAAATACGTCGGTGCATTGGTCACATACAAGCAGAGCATCAATCCCTACAGCATCGCTGGAACGGAGAATTGTACCTAAATTGCCTGGTTTCTCGACAGCTTCAGCAACCACTAAAAATGGGTTGGGCTTGGATTTCAGAAGCTCGTTAAGGGTATTCAAGGAGTGATGTTGTTGATGCGCTATAGCTAGTAAGCCATCAGGACGATCTCTATAAGAAAGCTTGCGAAAGACGGTAGGTGAACATGGGTAAATTTGCGTGCCTTTGCTACGTATACCTTCAATGAGAGCGGGTTCATTTGATCCTAGAAATAACTCTGGGCAAATGAAGAGCGTTTCAATAGATGCTTTAGCGCCATGCGCACGAAACAGCTCGCGATAGCCTTCGATAAGAAATAGTTGGGTTGTATCGCGATCTCTGCGATCGCGTAGACGTACCGCTAGTTTAACTTTCGCGTTCTGGAGGCTGCTAATCACCGGATTATCCATGCATCCACCGCGCAAATGTCCCGCTTGGCAAAGCAAAGGTGGACGAATCACCAGTTAGGATCATTTCGCCATCGGTAATACTCCCTTTTATGCCGTGCATCATTTGTTGAAGCAAATGTGTGAGGCAAATTGGGGTGATTCCTGGTGTGTGGCAAGACAGTAGGATAAACAAAGGCGAATCGGTTAAAAGCTTTCGGCAGGATTGTAGTAACGGAACGAGATGCTCTTCGATTTTGAATAGTTCTCCACGGTTGCCGCGGCCAAAGGTTGGCGGGTCAAGAATAATTCCATCGTAGCGACGTCCACGGCGTAGTTCCCGCGCGAGAAATTTTGTGGCGTCGTCAACAATCCAACGGATTGGGGCTTCACTTAAATCATTGAGCTTTGCATTGTCTCCAGCCCAAGTAACCATTCCTTGAGATGCATCAAGATGGCAGACATGTGCTCCAGCTTGTGCGGCTGCAAGCGTTGAGCCTCCGGAGTATGCAAAAAGGTTAAGGATATTCAGCTGCCTCTCTGTTTGGCGAATGGTTTGTTGAATCCAATCCCAAGCGGAATATTGCTCTGGAAATATGCCTAAATGGCCAAAATCGGTTGGCTTTAAGCGAAACGTAATTCCCGAAACCGTGATGTCCCAAGTTTCTGGCAGAGCATTGCGGTTGTGCCAGCGATTGTCTTCATCGCGACTAAAGACCGCGTGAGCCCGTTTCCATGCATTTTCTGGTAATTGCGGAGTCCAAATGGCCTGGCTAGCCGGACGGACAAGAATGTAGGGACCAAAGCGTTCAAGCTTTCGTCCATGGCCGCTGTCGAGCAGGGCATAATCGTTATTTTTTGTATTCATATGGCTACGATTATACACAAATTGGCTGTCAACGAGAAGAAAGAAAGTCGGTAGATAAATATGATCTTTTCATTCATGGAATGTCTCCTTGTGAAAGATGATCATACCCAAAGTGAGTCGCGCTCGAACAGGTCTACTATGTTCGAGCGCGATGTAGGTAGCAAGTTGGGTTTCAAGGCTGTCGTATGGGGCTCACACTCTCAGTGCATCGCTGCTAATTGGAAGTTCACTCAAATTAAGAGTGTACTCTTTATACCTAACTTCTTCTAAGAATCGTCCCAGCCCCTTTTTTCTAGCTTCAAGAATGGCTTCATTGATTTCGTCTGTGGAGAGATCCTCTTCTGAGATTTCCCCATCTTCGATATCTATGCACTTCAGATAAGGACAGCTTTCAAGAAGTGAAGTCAAGTCGCTTACACCCTTATCAAGATTATTGCCATCTATGTAAATTTCAGTGATTCCTATAGGTAATGGCTTATTAATTAATATGCTGGATGCTTTGATATCTAAATATTCAAGATACTGTGATTGAAACATATTAAATATGGCATTTGTGACGCTATAACCGTCTACTGTTAGTTTTTTGATTTTTGTAGAGGTCACCTGATTAAAGCACTCATTGCTGGCGCTTGTGAGAGAGATTTCTTGAAGTTTTGACATATTTTTTAAGCATGCCGACATATGACTAGGTTCTATTGCAGGGCTACTAATTGAAAGAGTCTCAACGTTAGGGCATAAAAGAGATAAACCCTCTGCATATGCTCCTTGGCTGACCTCGCCACAAAGGGTTATGCTCTTCAGTGCACTTGCAACCTGGGGGTGCTCTGACAACCAGAGAAGACAGGCATGATTATTCTCTTCAGGCCGATTGCGAAATCCAAGATAATTAGATAATACTGCGTAAATTAAATCTGAAGCCCTCAACGCATTGATAGCTGCCGTATTGATAGCTTCTTGCTCTATCTCTGTTATAGGCGGTAAGTTTGATTCAGATCGAGTAGTGTTGATAGGATTCGATTTTAGACACATTGTAAACACATCCATTTTTAGGTAATCACACCGATTTTTAAGCGATCTAAATAGTATTGTAAATTCTTTAACAGCGCAATCAATTGATTGCATCCATATGCGAAAAGTTAGGTTGATAGAAATCCATGCGATTCCGTTTTACAACTCGTTTCGGGGAAATAGGTGCTTTTTGGCAAAGACCCTGATTGCTACCAAAACTTCATCTAGCGCTCATAGCGATGCATCATCTG
>CAYTFC010000131.1:0-4851 GCA_964436955.1 uncultured bacterium
TGAATTCAAATTCAATGACTTGTGCGGCAAGTTTTGGTAGCAATCAGGGTCTCAGACGTGAGGGTAATTGTAAAATCCAAGTTTGCTGAATGGGCCTTATCGCGGAAGCGATAAAAGTGGGAAGCCCCGCATGAAGCGAAGGCCGAAGGCCAGAGCGGAATGTGGGGACTACGAACAAAATCAATCCCAGTCGCGGGAGCGACGACAGGATTATTGACTCTATATAGTCTTACGCTGCTCCCGCAGCTAATAATCTACTATCACTGCTTTCCCCACATTCCACTCCGGCCTTTCGGCCTTCGCTTCATGCGGGGCTTCCCACTGTTATCGCTCCCGCGATAAATCGAAAATGAGGTAGTGATTCTTTCAACGCACTAGGTTTGGAGCAGCTCTAAAACCTCTTCCCAGGTGAGTTTTGTGACGGCTTCTTCGTCGCAGCTTACGACCTTCTTAACTAAGCCGCGTTTACGATTCTGAAGTTCGAGAATTTTTTCCTCAATCGTGTTAAGCGTCACCAATTTATAGGCAGACACTGACGCGGTCTGGCCAATTCTATGAACACGGTCGGTGGCTTGGTTTTCCACCGCAGGATTCCACCACATATCATAGTGAATAACTGTATCAGCACCAGTAAGGTTTAAACCAGAACCGCCAGCCTTTAATGATACCAGGAATACTGGAACTGATTCGTCTTCGTTGAACTGTTTCACAATGCTCATGCGATTTTTGCTTGAACCGTCGAGATAGGCAAATGGGATACCCATTTGCTCAAGGTCTTCACGAATGATCTTCAACATACGTGTGTACTGACTGAAGATCACAACCTTGTGCTTTCCTTCAATTAGCGACTGTAGCAATTCAATCAGCATGTCATACTTCGCCGAATCTCCCACTTCGGGCTTGTCCTTGGCAAATATAGCTGGATGACAACAGATTTGCTTAAGTCGTGTCAGCGTAGCCAACACATGGATTTGAACTTTATCGAAGCCTTCCTTCTTAACCAGACGAGAGAGTTCCTCACGTGCGGAATTGGCATACGACCGATAGAGTTCGCGCTGCGCTTCGGAAAGATGGCAGTGATACACGATTTCCGAAACAGGCGGGAGTTCTTGAAGAATGTCCTTCTTCATACGACGCAATATAAAAGGTGATACTTTGCGCTTCAGGTTGAATAGCGTGTCACCAGAGCTGCCGTTACGTATATACTTTTCGACAAAGCGGTCATATGTACTTAGCAAACCTGGTAGCAAGAAATCAAAGAGACTCCATAACTCTTCCAAAGAGTTCTCAATCGGTGTACCGGTCAGAATCAGACGATGATGCGCCTGCACCATTTTCACAGATTTCGCATTGCGCGTGCCACGATTCTTAATATGCTGAGCCTCGTCCAAAATGGCGTAGCCAAAGTTGACTGTTTTGTGGAAATCGATGTCCTTTTGCAACAAGCTGTAGGAGGTGATAATGACATCAAAGTCCTTAATGCCCTCCAATAGTTTTTTGCGCTGAACTGGTGTTCCATCCACAGGTAACACACGCAATTTTGGATTGAATTTGGTGAATTCTTCCTTCCAGTTGTAGACTAGCGATGTGGGACATACAACCAAACTAATCGCATCGGGATAGTCTTCGTTGTATTGTGTCATAGCGGTAATAGCCTGAACGGTCTTACCAAGTCCCATGTCATCCGCCAAAATACCACTAAGGTGCATACTACGAAGACGTTCCAACCATGCCACACCGTCCACTTGATATCCACGCAGAGTCGTCTGAATCTGTGTGGGGATTTTCTTGGTCTCAACCGTGCGTACGCCTAAAACTTGTGCTTGGATTTCAGTGAGTCTTTCACTCATGCTAAAGTCGATCGGAACATTATCAAATAGCGCCGGTGTAATGCTCGCCAAGCTCCAAAGGGGGCGCTCCTCGACGTGATCATCCAAAGAATTAATACCTAATTCGTCAAAAATTTGTACGACCGGAGCAAGTTCCGCCAAGTTCAATACTAGGATCTTATTAGATCCTCGCCCCGTGCTGGTTCCCCGCGTGGTCTTTTTACGCTGCAGTTCAATAAATGGACGCTTAGATGCTAGGCAGTCCCATAGGAGATCAACCGTGACCCCTTTTAAGTGGCCGTTGACCTTTAATGCGGCATTATACTTATCGATGCGATCCGTTTCGCTGAGGTGCAGGACAAAGCGTGTGTTGTCGTAAATAAACTGATCAAGCAGGTTCTCAGGGCAATTAAAGGTCACACGATGTTGATTGCGTGGAATGACTTCCGTCATAAATTCCACAATCTTCTTCTCTGTTTTAGCAACAAAAAAGCCTTGCTTTTCATCGAACAAGAAGTCTTGGAACAGATCGTCAACAATCTTTTGTTCTTCAGTTAGATTTCGCGCCAATATGCCTTCATCCAACACAAAGTTATTGACGTGTTCATTAGATAGCTTCGAGAGAGCTGCCGGAACACGAATCGTGTCGTAAAGGAAAAACAGCTGCGCATCTAGTTCTCCATCCAAATAGGAAATATCACATACGGCTTGCAGTTCACCGACGAATGGAAGAGTGGTAAAGTTCTCGAGAACACGCTCCTGTCCCACTTCAGCAAAACGCGCGAGCTCGGGAAGAGCATTCTCTACAAATGTACCAAAGAGCGGTTCAGGTATTGTGATCTCACGAATATAATTCAGATGGCGCAAGTGCTTACGTCGAATTTGCGGTTGGAAGCGGTAATAGATATTCTCAAAGATCATACCAGGCTTAGCGCTTTCGAAAAGGCACACCTCTTCGAACTTCACAGCCTTATTTGCTTCTACCGTTAAAGAGGGATTTAATAAAATTTTCGGCTCCGGCAACTTAAGATACTCCAAACCAAAGCGCATAACGGCAGGGGAATGTGAGAAACAAAGAGGCTGCTCTAATGCTCCACAGTATAAACAAGGCATTAATGATGTGCCGGACTCGCTAGCACGCGTGGGCGCCTGACCTGTAGCCACCGCCAACTCATAAGCTTTAGCCAGAATGCTACCAAATGCTTCAGCCCCGACGTGTGCGACTCGGGGATTGCGCTCGCCCTTAACGTCTTGAAAGCGCGAAAAATCCATGAGCATACGTAATATTTCTGAGCTGACGGAATCGAAGGAATTTAATCCGAAGAAGTAGCGCTTACTGCCAATGTAAAGGGTTTCATTGTATCGTACGCCATCTAAAAACTCTTTAACCTCAGGTATATGCAGTGGCTTAGAACGCGACGGCAGGCGTAAAGCAAGTTGTATTTCAGCATTGTTATCGTGATCAAACACTTTTTGGGATTGATTGGAGAAGATAACGGCAAGTTCAGCTTTGTCTTCCTCGAGATTTTCCTCAGGAAGAAAAAAGGGAGATCTTCCCAACACCGCCGCAGCAGTCACATATTCTTGTAAAATTTCAGCACGAGATTTTTTGCCCTGTCTAATGGTTTGCTTCGTCTTTGCTTCTTTAAAGGTTTGTCGGAGCTGAGCCTTTTCCTCTTCTTCAATTTGCTCGGACTGTTCCAGGTCAGTCTCCTGAGAATAAGCTACAACAAGTTCATCAAAGTGCTCTTCAAGGTAAAATAGTACCGCAGCCAAATGCTGACAGTCATATTTGTAGGGACAATCGCAGTCGGAATCGATGGGTGAAGACTCGTTACGATCAATCTCAATATCGCTTTCATAACAATTTTCGAAATTCCCTTGAACCCGACAACTAAGACGTACAGTACTAGCTGTTAAGCTCATGATCTTAACAGAAACCACCATCTTTTTGTCGTTCAGGCTTTTGCCTTCTTTTAGAATACCAGGAGCAAAATCCTGCTTTAACTTTCGAAAATTCAACATATCATGCTCTCTAATGTATTTTGGAGGCATCGAAGCCGCAAGTAGGAGCTTCTCAACTGCCGCCTGAATGGCTTGGCAAATGTTCCCTCTCTTTTAATGATTTCCCCTTCCCAAATCAATGGAAAAAGGGTAAATCAATTGTTTTTTTTCGTCTTCCGAGAGAACCTCTTTGAACTCAGAATTTCCTGGAAAAAATCATGAGCATTCATTACACATTAGGTTATAGCAAAAAGTTCCCCACCATTAGTTCTAGATCAAAGTTTCCTCCATTCTTTGGTCTAGAACTTTTTTCTTCCCCCCAAATCGTGTCCGAGCCCCGCTTCGCATTCCAATAACATCCTAAATCGTGCCCTAGCCCTAGCCCGTGCCCGCATCCTAATTACCCATAAGTTAATTGTTCTTGCTCCCTATCCTCCTATGCGCCTCCCCGTCTCCCCGTCTCAGCGTTGAAAATTATTCAAACTCAAATCATGCAAAAACAGTGTGTATTTTTTAAACGCAGAGGCGGGGACATACTTGTACCCACATCTTTTTCTTGAATGTAATTCCTCAGCTTAAGGAGGTGGCTTACGCTAACCTAAAAAGGGACATAAGGAGACAATTGCATAAGTCAGGCTGGCTTTTTTTTTCATTTTGTTTGTGACTTAACTAGATGTATATGTGGTAATTACGACCGCGAAGTTATTGTCTATGCGAGCGATGCTATTATTTTTTATGTGCCTGCATTTTTTGCCGCCTTGGAAAAATATGCAAAAATGTCCTTTATGTCCTTTTTACTAAGTCTTTTATGTCCTTTTGGTCCTTTACGTCCCTTGTCCTTTGCGTCCTTTCAGAATCACTCAATTCGTCACATTGTTGCCCATTTTTAGACAGCGCTGACTTTTCGCACTAATAAAAGACCAAAAGGACATAAAGGACTTAGAAGAAACGACGTAAAGGGTAAATAGTGCCAAGAGTATCTCATCCTAAGCAGATATTCGCTGTATGTTCACACACA
>CAYTFC010000132.1:0-4713 GCA_964436955.1 uncultured bacterium
GAATTCAAATTCAATGACTTGTGCGGCAAGTTTTGGTAGCAATCAGGGTCTGAGCCCATATGCGTTAAGCTAATTTTTATAAAATCATTAGCCCGAAAGGTTTAAGGATTGGCGACGTCTTTAATGGGGTGGCGCGGTCTGGCCCCAGACCGCGAAATCTAAAAGTTACTTACCAAAGGTTTGCCCAATGGACTTCAAAAAAAATCAGAATTAGCTTAACGCGTATGGGCTCAGGGCTCGATTGGGATGTTATTGGGATGGGTGGCGGGGCTCGGGCCGCATAAATATCGCTTGCCAAGAATTCGAATTCAACGGTATGCCATCTATTTGCCAACGATTGGCGATGTAGCCCCAGTAGGAAACTCAACCACCGATTCCTGTGAGGACCAATGGCAGCAGCAGCAAGAAGCTCTGTGAAAAGTAAGATGACAAAAGCAAAGGGGATGTTCGTTGTAAACAATGATAAAGGTTTGCACACACGCCCATCTACTGAGCTAGTAAAATGCGCGGCGGCTTTCAAGGCGGATGTACAATTATCCTACCAAGATTGCCAAGTAAACGCTAAGTCCTTGCTTGGCATTTTAATGCTCGCCGCTCACAAGGGCGCGAGGATCGGAATCGAAGCGATAGGAGTAGATGCAAAAGAAGCTGTCGAGACTATCGTCAACCTAGCTCGCAACAACTTCTACATCAACTACTAGTCCTCCAAAGCAACCGTTTTTTCTAGCACTTCACGTGTGCAATAAATGGGCGCGTTGGACATTAAAGCTATAGTAATGCTGTCACTGGGGCGCGCATCAATCTCGATGATGTGTCGCAAATCGCCATGCTGCTGCTCAAGATATAGCCTTGCAAAGTAGATGGTGTCCTGCAAATCCGTGATAACGATCTGCTTAACACGGATGCCCAACCCCTGAAAAAGTTGATAGATAAGATCATGCGTCTGAGGTCGAGACTTTGCCCCCCCAGAGAGATAAAGTTGCAGGCGCTTGCCAATTGATGCGTCAGTATAAATGGCGAAACGTTTTTGCAAGGTTCCTAAAACCACCACCGTATAGGAACGGGTCTGTAAGATCTTCTCAAATGAGACTTGAACTAGTTCTTTAAAGGTCAGCATAACCTCTCCCCTTAGAGAATCCCAATAGTACCATCATTATTTCCCACAATAACCCGCCCAGCCAGCCCGAAGAAGAAACCGGTTTCAATAACTCCCGGTAAAGCACGCAGGATACTATCGATTTGGGCCGGACTCATCGATGCTTTCTTCAAATCAAGATCGATGATGTAATGGCCACCATCCGTAACATACTTATCTCCTGATACTTTGATTCGTTGCTTGCCCTTAAATCCAATCCGTCCAATACGCTCAACAGTAGCATCAAAACCATAGGGCTCGACCTCAACAGGTAGGGGGAAATTCCCTAATCGCTCAACAAGCTTATGTTCGTCAACAACTACTACCATCTCTCGACTCATACTCGCCAAGATTTTCTCGCGCAAGAGCGCTCCACCCCCACCTTTAATCATATTTTTTGCCGGGTCAATCTCATCAGCGCCGTCTACGGTAATGTCAACATTGGTAATCCCCTGAATGTCAATCATGGGCAGGCCCAAACTATTTCCTAAGTCCCAAGAACCTGTGGATGTCGCTACGCAACGTATCTGCAAGCCGTCACGACATCGCTGACTAAGAGCTCGAATAAAATGGGTAGCTGTTGATCCGGTGCCTAACCCCACCAACATGTCCGGCTGAATAAGTTTTGCTGCTGTAATACCAGCAAGCTCTTTGGCATGTGTGTTTGTGTCTTTAGAAACTGGCATAATCTCGCTTCAGTTGTAAGGCGGTTACTGGTAAAATTATACATTCATATAGAAATACTGGAGTCCATTGTGATTACATTACAAGAATTTTGTCAGCAACTCAACGCTCTCCTTAAACCCGAATTATTCTCAGATTTATGTCCCAATGGGTTGCAAGTCGAGGGCAAACAAGAAATTAAACAAGTAGCCACAGCAGTCTCCGCTTCACTAGAAACCATTCAACTCGCGGTGAAAGCTGGCGTCGACGCTCTAGTCGTGCATCACGGCATATTTTGGCAGGGCGATAGTCCCGTCGTCCAAGGTGTCAGAAAGCAAAAATTACAGCTCCTTCTCGACCACGGCATCAGTTTGCTTGGATACCATATTCCGTTGGATGCCAACCCAGAGGTTGGCAACAACTATAAAGCCGCGCGTGACCTCAATTGGAATGCTCTCGAGCCGTTTGGCAACTTTAAGGGAAGCCTAATCGGAGTCAAAGGCACCGTCGCTCACATCCCTGTCGAACAATTTAAACAACAGCTAGAGCATTACTACGAGCATGTGGCTTACCATACACCTGCCGGAAAGCCTACAATCACAAAAGCCGCGCTCCTTTCTGGAGGTGCTCATTGGTCCATTAAAGAAGCCATCGCACAAGGAATAGATGCCTTTATTACAGGATCATTCGATGAGCCCATCTGGAACCTTGCGATGGAGGAAGGCATTCATTTCTTTGCCTTAGGTCACGCCGCTACCGAACGCATTGGGCCCAAAGCCCTCAAAGACTATGTGAGCTCCACACTGAATTTGCCCACCATCTTCTTAGATACTCACAACCCCTTCTAGACTTTTGAAGTGGGTCGTAGGGTTCGGAACCACTTCCCAATAATTTTTCTTGCGTCACCGCCTACGTTCATGACATTCTACAAACGCATGATGGGCTAACCTCTTAGCCAATTCAACAACACAGACCTCTAATTATGTAGGCGATATGAGCGATACAACCCAACCGGCTAGTGATACTCAACAACACGAAAAAACCGTCAGCACAAAAGCATCTTTGGACTACAAATGCGAACGCGTTGAGGTTGAAGGCGGCATTTCAATCGATAAACTTTGGGCCCTAAGCAACTCGCAAGCCCCTGTACAACACTCAAATCAAAACGACAACTAGCAAAGCATCCATCAAACATTTGCGCCACAAGCTATACGAAATCATAGCGAGTCTATAGTCCACGTTTTAGCGCCGCTTCGTCGAAGCGGCACAAAACAAAGACTTTATTTTACTTTGAAAGATCCTGTGTTGACTAAACGAACAAAGTCCGCGACTTGATTTGCCCATAACTCGGGATGCGCCATCGTCAGATGGCCATAAGAATGGTGGGTTCCCGGTTGTACGACTGCATGACCATTCTTCACTTGCTTGATAAGCCTGTTAAGCGTCCCAAGTTCAGCCGGATCTAATTGATCGTCCGTAAAATCCAATGCAAAAACCCGTGTTTGGATTGTGCTCAACTTGGGCTCCGGATCGTAGTCTTGCGACGCATTCAAGACGTAGATCAAATCGTTAGCATCTTTTTTAGTGGCTTCCTGTACAGCATCTTTAATGAAAACTAAAGCACGTGCTTGATCTGGAACAATAGTCTGCAAATGTGGAACGCCGTCTAGCAACATGCGCGCAAAGGGCCAGGCCCCCAACAATCCGCGCGGAGGCAACGTATAATTGCCATGATTCCATGATGGGTCCACTTGAATAGCGTGTACCACCATTTGCCTCCAAAGCAGGTTGCGACCATCAACACGTGCAGGCAAGCTTACTATAGGCATGATACCATCCATGAAGCGTGGATATAACACGCTCCATAGCCAGGCATGCATACCACCCATTGATGTACCCATTATCATTTTGAGATGATCAATTCCTAACCCTTCGGTCACCAACTTGTACTGAAGGTGGACCATATCGTGATAACCATATTGGGGAAACTCTGTGCGCAAGCCATCACTTGGTTTGCTCGATTGGCCATGTCCGATGCTATCTGGAAAAATGAGAAAGTACTTGCTGGCATCGAGAGGCTTGTCCGGACCGTACAGCTCCTTTTTAAATGCAGTGGTCAACATCGCCGCACCGCTAGCACCCGTCCAGTGCAGAATTAGAACAGCGTTGTTGATCTTACCTTCAGCATCTCGTTGTGGAGTCCCCAAGCTAGCGTAGTGCATCGTAAGATTGACTAGCTTCTGACCATTTTCAAAGCGATATGACGGAATGATAAAATCATTTTGAGTCTCATCCATAGATACTCCCGTTGATGTGATCGCATGCGCTGCCTGCATCCACATCATGCTGGCAAGAATAGTGCCTTTTAAGGCAGCGCATAATGGAGCAAAGAGCATTTCAAGTCCTCACAACTTAGTAATGAGCCAACTCCTCATCCTCTACTACCGCTCTGAACCACTCCGGTCTGTCAACCTGAAAATAAGCAAGCGCGGTCCTCTTGGCAGGTTCCGCAAGCCCCAAGATAATTTGTCTATTAAAGCACCGTGTACGTATCATAATCAGTGCTAGGGACTCTCCACATGTTTCTTGATAAAAGTTGTCTTGGCTTTCATCTGAACCTATTTTGGTTAAAGCGAGTAGCGCCCTATCATCATCGGAAGTACCTAAGCCCATCGCGGCCGTATCTCGCGCCTCTACTCCTGCCGATTCATCCAATAAAATCGCCACCAAAAGATCTATTTCATCAGCCATAACATTCTCCTCCACATAAGGTCTTAGGGCATATCAGAGCACTCATGGTAATATCACGCGCTTTGGAAGTAAATGAATTATTTCCTTTCCGACACTTTAATCTCAACATACCTAAGACCCTGATTGCTACCAAAACTTGCCGCACAAGTCATTGAATTTGAATT
>CAYTFC010000133.1:0-4523 GCA_964436955.1 uncultured bacterium
CATCTGATATATCGCTATGAGCGCTAGATGAAGTTTTGGTAGCAATCAGGGTCTAGGGCTTATTTACTTTCTGCCATTCGTAGACGGATTTTACAGCCATTCCTGCGGCGATAGCGCCTAGGACGCCTGAAATCATGATTCCACCAGTGGTTGCAAGGAAAGTCCCAGCAGTCAATAAGAAGATTTTGTGAGCAATTTCACCAGCTGAACGGCTTACCAACGTAGCCGTTAACGCTGATTCATCACCTTCAAAATGTATCTTAGCCAGAGAGTCAATACCCAGCAAAATACTCCCGATCAAAACAGAGTACAGAATGACAGATGTTACGGATGCTGTAGCTAGCAGTGCCAAAGGGGCAACTCCATAAATGGTTGCTGTTGACAACGCTGCTGCTATTTCAGCTGTGCTGACTAAGCCAAGGGTGTTCAACAGGTAACATGACGCTGCTGCGTCTGACACTGCAAAAGCAATGTTGCTAGAGATAGCAGTCCATTGATGCTTAGTGAAGTCAGCGCACATTTTGGATCCTAAAAAATATTTACCATCTAGGACGATACGGGCTCCAGCAATGAATACATCGACTGAATTCATTGTTCTCATCAAAGCAGTCACATTACAAAAAGGCGAAAATATCTGAGCAATGCAAACTGATAGACGAGATAAGTATTGGAAGCCGTCTGCATTTTCTTCCAATTTTTTAAATTTTAAAAGAGCGTCTGATGCGCTAATAGCCCATGAAGCCGGAGCTTTTGGAGCTGTGTGACAAAAGGGTAGCCAATTACACATTGTGGGCAAGGCAAGTACTGACACGAATTATATCCTCCTTAAGGTATTACCAGGGCTAAGCTTTAGTCATCCAAGCAGGAAATTCTACCCTGCCATTTCCGTAACTATCCAACAAAATTTTGCTGAGCGAGAAGACCGCTGTAAGGAAAGCCACGGCTACCCACAGAGGTGCTACAGCAAAGGCTGCCGATGCAAGATAGATCTTTCCGGCGTCTGCACCAATGCTAAGAGCGGCGCGTTTCACGACTAATAGACTCTTTTCACAATTCATTTTACCATCGATCACTGTGATGGTGTTGTTAAGAATTGAGTAGCTTGAAGAAAGGATCAAAAAGAAGTTCTTGCAGCCGCCAAGACCGACTTCGAAAGCTGCTCGTCCAATCACATTACTGCTACCCACTTGTGCGGCAATGCCTCCCAAGTATTGAGCATCAGCCGCTATCAGCCATTGCGTGGACAGGAAGCCGATAGTTTGCATGAAGCGTCCGAATTCAAAAAGCTTAGAAATGGCCATTAAGACTACGCTAGCTTCTTTAATCGGCCCATCTTTGAACATTACTCTCTGATATTTGCCGGTCTTTGCATCGAATTGCATTTCCGTTAAAGCACTCCAGCGTCCAAACACAGAAATAGCTGAGAATACACTGTCGATGTATTTAAGCTCTTTCGACAACCATTTAAAGTACTTCTTATCCGTGCAGGAAAACAACATTGCTCCTACACTGATGGAGGTACAGAGTTTTAAGACTTTATCCAAGCCATCGGTGCTTTCTCTGATACGATCTAGTGCGTCGACACCAACATAGAACGTGCGACAGGTTGCCTGCCAAACACTCATAACTGCCAGTCTAACACGCTCGACAATCGATGGTGGTGCTTTTTTCGTTGGTACCAGCCAATGATAGGCATCATTAGCCTTAACAACCATTGTGGAAAACATCGGAATCTGAGCTAGAGCTCCAGTCACTTTTCCTCCTCCCTGCTCTTTTTAAATATCAAAAATGAGAATGCTTCTAGCGAAGGTTCCCAAATTCTATACAATTTTAGTAATCTACTTTTTTTGCTCTT
Organism: uncultured bacterium; assembly: GCA_964436955.1. Taxonomy (GTDB): domain Bacteria; phylum Chlamydiota; class Chlamydiia; order Chlamydiales; family JAJFMA01; genus CAMFKD01. The sequence goes on from CAYTFC010000133.1 coordinate 1,856, forward strand.
CTACGGCATCTTCGTACGCTGACCAAATCCCGAATCCATTGGCTGCCATTCCGAGCACGCCAGCGGCAACAACTCCGTGCGGAGTGAAGAGCAGAGGTCCTGCAAAAAATAAAAATCCTTTATGGATGACTTCCCAAATACAGGTAACGATCCAGATCATATTGCGCTTACAAGTATCGCCCTCAAAAAAATCGATACCTCTTTGAATACCAAGAAATAGGAAGCCAGCAGTCTGATATTGCAGTGAGAATGTGCCTGCGACGATATGAACTGCGACCTTAGGAATGGCTTGGCCAAAGACTCTCACGCTGCTAAGAACGGCAAAAATTTTATCAAGAGGAATGAGTTTGAAATGGTTTAATAGACTCATTGAAGCACCTAGATCAGCGATAAAGAAACAGACACCACTAACGGCTAGGGCATACTTCTTGGCAACGAAATCGGTAAGGTATTTTAAGTCCAGGGCGTGCTTGATATCGTTGATAAAACGAAGGCCATCGATCCATACGTCTAACTGAACGACCGTAACTGAAAGCTTCTCGAGGATGAATCGTGGGGAGACTGCTTCGGTAAAGTCTATCAAAAACTTTACGCAGCTATGAAATGCTTCTGTTGTGGAGGTGATGAGGGCGGTAGTACCGAGGACTTCACTTATTAAGCACACTTGGCGTTGCAAGAAAGAGGGCTTGGGTTTAGAGCAAAAGGGAATCCAATCGCCAGACCATCTAGCAAAATTTTTAAGGGCTGAATTAGTAGCGAAAGTGCAATCCATTCCCCTCCTCACTCAATCAAATGAACGTGATTTTTATTGGGATACTTTGTAACCCAAATCTCTGTCAGGGTGACTAGCTTATCGATCCTTTGTTAGGATATGATTAAGATGAGAAAATACATGATAAAAAAAATGACACTAAAATATTTGTTATAACAAAATTAATAACAATAGAAAAATAATTTTACTGAATTAGTAAAAAATGTATTTACTAATAAAGAGATGGAGCAGAAATTTGCGAATGGTTACTTAAGAGTCAATGCCATCAGGATAAAATAAAACCTTTGTTAATGCCGTTTCGGCGAAACGGCGCTACAACGTGTAATAAAACATGTAGCGCCACTTCACGGAAGTGGCAATCCTAATATTTTTTCTTATTTTGACGACATTAACTTAAGAATGGCGTTACAAGGCTAAAAGTGCGCACGTAAAAACTTAGGGGAAGGACGGAAAGTCACCGAGTAAATGCCCGCATAATTAAGTTGTTTTGGGCTATTCCACGAGCCCCCTTCGGCTTTCATGGGCTGAAATTCCTAAAATAATGAAAGATTTAAATTCACTTTTTGTATTCTTATGATTTAGGATATGTGCGTATAAAACTTTCGTTTCTTGAAACTTTTTGAATACAGGAGTACTTAATTATGTTAACAGCAGTCACCCATACAGCAGGCATCCCACAAGTGAATATGCCAATAAGCAAACCTCAGGTTAAAATAGATAACACGACATCTCGTTTTAGTCAGATCTCACAAGCTATCTTTAAAGAAATTGTACACATACCGAAAACTACAATTCTTCCGTTAGCTTGCATCCTAAGTTGGGCCACTACAGTTATGGCGGAAAGTGGTAAAGAAATGAGTACGGCCGAAACCATCGTCGGAAGCGTTTTAACTGGTATTTTTCTTCTATGTATTTGTGGTTGTCTTTGCGGAGGTCCCGATTAAGCAACGGTTTTTCTGTAAAATTTGAGATCTTTTCTTCCTAAGCCTTATTGTTTCTTGTTTTTGGGGCCGCCCACTCGACTCATGATGTAGATGCAACAGATTAACAGGAAAGTTTAACGAATTACCCGGTGAGAGCTGTATTCACGCATGGAAGAGTACTGACAAAAGAGGGAAAACCCATCGCTAGCGGTGTCCCGGAGGGATGACGTGAACGGTACAGCAGTCAGCAGACGGCATAGTAACTCGTCAATAGACGATGAAGGCCCGAACATGAAAGCAAAGGAAAGACCTAATCTTCTATGACAACCGACAACCACAGAAAAGAAGAACAATCTGACTTCTTCTGGGTAAGTATTGGACTTTGAGGTCAACCGCACTCTAATCCTAGAAGCCCTTGCCTAATATGCACTTGCTGTTCGTCAAATCAACATTTTGAATACAGCTTTCTTCAGATTCCACCTCACGATGGACACCCTTGCCTTCTCTAACGGTTCTCCTTACCAGAGCCCGTAAAGGACTTGCACCTTCTAGTTTAACGACATACCGGTCACACGGCCCAGCCGCGGGGCGGCCGAGCCGAGCGAGCGGCCCTTACGTTCGCTAGCTTTTAAACATCTTTACTGACTCTCTTTTCAAAAGCACTCCTTAGACCCTGATTGCTACCAAAACTTCATCTAGCGCTCATAGCGATATATCAGATGCAGCAGTGTGCCTCGACGGCAAGAGTGATCTCTTGCCGAGAGGTACAATGTTGCAGATGATGCATCGCTATGAGCGCTAGATGAGTAAGCCCCTCCATAAAAAAGAAGCACTGTAAGCGACAATAAGGCAAAGGACCTTCACCATAAAACCGCTCTCAGTTCGGCTCTTGATGTAGCGAGGGAAGAGACTTGTTATAACCCGACTTGCTACCCAATGCTGTCAACTTAAAGAACATATTTACCACGCCAAT
>CAYTFC010000134.1:0-4278 GCA_964436955.1 uncultured bacterium
CCAAACGGAACTACTAATTCTCTGGTATAATATATTCCTTTGCTCCCAACACCAATGCCAGCCTGTTGAAAAATAGAAGTGTGTCTAGTCGTACCATCGGCAGTAGTTCTCAAAAAAGCTCCTGTTTTTAAGTCATAAACATCTGTGTGAAACCAAATCATTCCTATACCTAAGTAAGGTCTAAAAATCGAATTTCTTCTACTTTCCTCAAAAAGCCTACTTAAGTTAAGTGATACCAACAGATTTGATTGAAAAAACTCACACTTGAACCTTGAAAAATATGGCTCATAACCAGATAAATTTCCAAAATTACTTTCAAACATAAGATTGATTTTTTGTGAGATTCCTTTCTCAACAGCAATAGATATGACAGGATTGAACGTACCTAAATGACCTAATTCTCCAATAGTAGTAGCCATCCCTAAAGAAGCATTAATAGAATATCCATCAATATAGCTAAATTGTTTTTGCGCAAATCCATTGAAGGGGATGATGATATAGCTGAAATATATCATGATTAAGTGTAGTTTTCTTTTCATTGTAGAGATTTTTTCTTTTAAAGATAATTCTTCTCTTTTACAAAATCAAGTTTTCCCAATATCTTCAAATGCAAAAAAGGTTCTTGATATTACTATCAAGAACCTTTTTTAATATTTTTGGGGTTTATTTACTTTCCCGCATATGATTGCAGTATCATCAACGGAACTGGGCTTAACTTCTCTGTTCGAGATGGGAAGAGGTGAACACCAGTCCTATCAACCCCATAAATTCTTTGAGTTTAAGTAGTATTTATCATTGATTGACTTACTACATTACTCTATGTCTTTATGAGTTTATCTCATTTTATATTGTGAAAGATGTTGAAGAGTAAGAACACTACAGATTACATACAGTTGTATTAATAAAGCTCTTGGGTAATTAGTATTGCTCGACTTTGATATTTCTATCTTTACATCTGCAACCTATCAAGGTCGTCATCTACGACCGCCCTTATATGGATTACTCATCTTCAGGTCAGTTTCGCACTTAGATGCTTTCAGCGCTTATCTGGTCCCGACGTAGCTACTCAGCAATGCCCTTGGCAGAACAACTGATACACCAGCGGTCAGTCCAACTCGGTCCTCTCGTACTAAAGTCAGAACCTGTCAATAATCCTACGCCCACAACAGATAGGGACCGAACTGTCTCACGACGTTCTGAACCCAGCTCGCGTGCCACTTTAATCGGCGAACAGCCGAACCCTTGGGACCTTCTCCAGCCCCAGGATGTGACGAACCGACATCGAGGTGCCAAACCTTACCGTCGATATGAGCTCTTGGGTAAGATCAGCCTGTTATCCCCGGAGTACCTTTTATCCTTTGAGCGATGGCCCTTCCATACAGAACCACCGGATCACTTTAGCCAGCTTTCGCTCCTGCTCGACGTGTTTGTCTCACAGTCAAGCACCCTTCTACTAATGCGCTCTGCGTACGATTACCAACCGTACTGAGGGTACCTTTGCGAGCCTCCGTTACTTTTTAGGAGGCGACCACCCCAGTCAAACTACCCACCATGCAATGTCCCCTTGTTCAGGGTTAGGTTCTAAGCAACAAAAGGTTGGTATTTCAACGATGACTCCACAATGCCTGGCGACACTGCTTCAAAGTCTCCCAACTATCCTACACATTTGTTGCTCAAAATCAATGCAAAGTTGTAGTGAAGGTTCACGGGGTCTTTCCGTCCCGTGGCGGGTAACCGGCATCTTCACCGATACTACAATTTCACCGGGCTCGTGGAGGAGACAGTGTACAACTCATTAGACCATTCGTGCAGGTCGGAACTTACCCGACAAGGAATTTCGCTACCTTAGGACCGTTATAGTTACGGCCGCCGTTTACTGGGGCTTCAGTCAGGAGCTTTGACTTGCGTCGAACACCCTTCCTTAACCTTCCAGCACCGGGCAGGTTTCAGGCTCTATACGTCAACTTACGTTTTTGCAGGGCCCTGTGTTTTTGTTAAACAGTTGGTTGTACCATTTTACTGTGACCATCTCGCGATGGTACGCTTTATCCCGAAGTTACAGCGTTAATTTGCCTAGTTCCTTCTCCACGGCTCACCCGAGCGCGTTAGAATACTCATCCCGTCTACCTGTGTCGGATTCCGGTACTGGCTGCTATGCTCGCTTTTCTTGGCAGGGATTTTATGGTTTCGCTTTGTCCGAAGACTCCACTCAGGCGTACACTTCCGTCCGTACGCAACCACCACGTCCCTGCGTCACTTTTAATGCATAGTAGGTGAAGGAATATTAACCTTCTTTCCATCAGATACCCCTTTCGGGTTTTCCTAAGGACCAGACTAACCCTGATCCGATTAACGTTGATCAGGAAACCTTAGACTTTTCGCGTTAAAGTTTTTCACTTTAATTATCGTTACTTATGCCTACATTTTCTTTTGAAATCGCTCCAGCATGGCTCGCGCCACACCTTCTGTGCAGATTTCAATGCTCCCCTACCACTCTAGCATAGCTAGAATTTAGAACTTCGGTTCGTAGTTTGATGCCCGATTATTTTCCGTGCAGGATCTCTCGACCAGTGAGCTGTTACGCACTCTTTAAATGAATGGCTGCTTCCAAGCCAACATCCTGGCTGTTATAGAAATCCCACCTCGTTTGATCAACTTAACTACGTATTAGGGACCTTAGTTGCTAATCTGGGTTATTTCCCTCTCGGCCCTGGACCTTAGCGCCCAAAGCCTCACTGCTGCAGATATTTATTAGCATTCGGAGTTTGTCAGGGTTTGGTAGGCGGTGAAGCCCCCTAGCCCAATCAGTAGCTCTACCTCTAATAAACTTCATAATGCAACGCTGTTCCTAAAAACATTTCGGGGAGAACGAGCTATCTCTCAGTTTGATTGGCCTTTCACCCCTATCCACAGGTCATCCCAAGACTTTTCAACGTCAACGGGTTCGGTCCTCCAGTGTGTGTTACCACACCTTCAACCTGCCCATGGATAGATCACAAAGTTTCGCGTCTGCCCCCACTGACTATTCGCCCTATTTGGACTCGCTTTCGCTTCGGCTCCGTTAAATAAGAACTTAACCTCGCCAGTGAGGAGCAACTCGTAGGCTCATTATGCAAAAGGCACGCCGTCATCCCGATAAATCGGGACTCCGACCGCTTGTAGGCGCACGGTTTCAGGTACTATTTCACTCCCCTGTTCGGGGTGCTTTTCACCTTTCCCTTACGGTACTGGTTCACTATCGGTGTCTGAGGAGTATTTAGCCTTACCAGATGGTGCTGGCAAATTCACGCAAGATTCCTCCGGTCCCGCGTTACTCAGGATACTGCTCGTCCTTGTTAATTTGTACTTACAGGGCTATCACCTGCTATGGCCCATCTTTCCAGATGATTCGGTTTGATAACAACTTCTAAATGCAGTCCTATAACCCCGGATCAGCACGCTGACCCGGTTTGGGCTCTTCCCTTTTCGCTCGCCACTACTCAGGGAATCATTATTATTTTCTTTTCCTCCCGGTACTTAGATGTTTCAGTTCTCGGGGTTGGCTCTCTTTGCAGAGTAATATACCTTCAGTATATTAGGTTGTCCCATTCAGAAATCTACGGATATAACGGTCGTGTGCACCTCCCCGTAGCTTATCGCAGCTTACCACGTCTTTCATCGCCTCTCAGACCCTAGGCATCCACCATGCGCCCTTATTCGCTTTAAAAAATTTTTCAGATATACACTTGCATAAGATGCATATCTACTATGTTTTGATTTTTCACAATTTCCAATATGTCAAAGAACTTTTATGCCTCCTCTACAGGAAACACAATTGAAGATGTTAAGACTACGAATCTTTAGGCCTTATCGCCACATCCAAGTTTGAAAGAACTAATTTATTTAACCCGAAGGTTTGGTGGAGGATATCGGAGTCGAACCGATGACCCTCTGCGTGCAAGGCAGATGCTCTAGCCAACTGAGCTAACCCCCCATATTTGGTTGATCAGTACTCGGTGACATTGTTGACCAGCGATTAACCATCAACTTAGCAACCCTACAACCTTTCAACTTAAATAGCTAAGTAGACCCGACCAGAGTTGAACTGGTGACCTCTACATTATCAGTGTAGCGCTCTAACCAACTGAGCTACGGGTCTGAATCGGGTACTATTAGTACTTGTCTTTAAAAGAACAATATTTTTGAAAGTATTTGGAAACAACAGCGGTTTATTACAATCTCTAAAAGGAGGTATTCCAGCCGCACCTTCCGGTACGGCTACCTTGTTACGACTTAGCC
>CAYTFC010000135.1:0-4249 GCA_964436955.1 uncultured bacterium
ATTCAAATTCAATGACTTGTGCGGCAAGTTTTGGTAGCAATCAGGGTCTTAGCTTAGACTTAGGCAATATTTAGTTGTGAAGTGTCTGCTGTATATCGCTGCCGCGATATGAACCAAAAAAAGCCACGCCCGTGATTTCTCACGAACGTGGCTTCTGATGGAAAAACTGACTAGAAAAACTAGTAGTCCATTCCCTGATTTGCAGTAGCTGACTCTTTGGCTTCAGGAAGCTCTACCACAACGGCTTCTGTGGTCAGCAAAATAGCTGCTACAGAAATCGCGTTTTCTAGCGCACAACGTGCTACCTTCGTTGGATCAAGAATACCGGCTTCCAACATGTCAACATACTCGTCGGAGAAAGCATTGTAACCTTGGTTACCCTTTCTCTTCTCGACTTCTTGACGGATCAAGGAGCCTTCTTGACCGGCGTTTTCTGCGATTTGCATCAATGGTGCCGCCAACGCTTTCGCGATGATCTTCACACCTGTGCGCTTGTCGCCTTCGAACGTGGCTGCCAAAGCGTCGAGATCAGGAATGCAACGTAAGAACGCTACACCGCCACCAGGAAGAATGCCTTCTTCAACAGCTGCTGCCGTTGCATGCTGGGCATCGTCCACGCGGTCTTTCTTCTCTTTCATTTCAACTTCAGTCGCTGCGCCCACACGGATAACGGCAACTCCGCCCACGAGCTTAGCAAGGCGCTCTTGTAGCTTCTCGCGATCGTAGTCAGATGTTGACTCTTCGATTTGACGCTTAATTTGCGCTGCGCGATCCTGGATAGCCTTCTTGTCACCAGAACCTTCAACGATAATGGTGTCATCTTTCTTCACAACGATCTTCTTAGCTTTTCCAAGCTGTTGAAGGGTTGTAGTTTCAAGCTTATGTCCAAGCTCTTCGCTGATTACCTGGCCGCCAGTCAATACAGCTATGTCATCCAAAACGGCTTTACGGCGATCGCCAAAGCCAGGGGCCTTCACTGCACATACTTTTAAGCCGGCACGCAATCTGTTCACAACCAATGTTGCCAAAGCTTCCCCTTCGACATCCTCAGCGATGATCAAAAGCGGACGTCCGCTTTCAGCCACTGCTTGAAGAATAGGAATGAGTTCCTTTACAGCAGAAATCTTCTTCTCGTGAATGAGGATATAAGCATTCTCCAAGAGGCACTCTTGTGTCTCTGGATTGGTCATGAAGTATGCAGAGAGGTAACCACGGTCAAAATTCATCCCTTCCACAACATCAAGAGTCGTTTCAAAGCCTTTGGCTTCTTCGACTGTGATAGTGCCGTCTTTACCAACGCGCTCCATTGCTTTAGCAATGATATCACCAATTTCTTGGTCGTTGTTGGCAGAAATAGCTGCTACTTGTGCAATTTCTTTCTGGGTTTCTACTTTCTTGCTGCGTGACTTGAGCTTCTCTGTCACCAATTTCAAAGCTGCTTCCATTCCGCGTTTTAGATCCATCGGATTGGCGCCAGCTGCTACGTTACGCAAGCCTTCTGCATAGATAGCTTCTGCCAAAACAGTCGCTGTTGTAGTGCCGTCACCCGCTTTGTCGGATGTCTTGCTAGCTACTTCTTTAACCATTTGCGCGCCTAGGTTCTCGTAGCGATCTTCTAGCTCGATCTCCTTAGCAACAGTTACGCCGTCCTTCGTGATGTGTGGGGCGCCATAGGCCTTGTCGATAACAACGTTACGTCCTTTTGGACCTAGCGTTACCTTCACAGCATTAGCCAGGGTACGCACGCCTTTCAAAATTCTTTGACGGGCGTCTTCTTTAAATCTAATCTCTTTTGCAGCCATACGTTCTCCTTATGTCTTTTGAAATCTGCTATTTCTCGACGATGGCAATGAGATCGTCGCCGCGAATGATTACGAATGTTTCGTCATCAATCGTCACTTCTTGCCCAGAGTATTTTTCCATGAGAATCACGTCGCCGACTTTTACTGGCACGGGAATTTCACGGCCTTCTTTATCTTTTTTGCCAGGACCGATCGCTACAACTTCAGCGGATTCCTGTTGTTTTTTGGCGGTGTCAGGAAGAATAATGCCGCCCTTGAGAGTTTCTTCTGCCTCAAGGCGTCTTACAAGCACGCGGTTGCCCAGAGGGCGAAGCTTAATGTTCGTCTTGGTCTGTGCCATAGTCCGATCTCCTCTAGAAAGTGGTTATCATTGTTTCTGAAGTAACACATTAACATGGGTCTATTTTTCCGCACAAGCAAAATTAGCACATCACGGATTCGTTTGCTAAAACCACTAGATTACTTAGTCTTAGGGTAAAGTCAGCGATTTTAACTCCTCCAGCAGATTACGGAATCGCTTAATCGCCAACTCCACCGGCTGCGGGGATCTCATATTTACACCGGCGATTTGCAGTAGATCTATCGGATAGTGACTGCAGCCTCCACGTAAAAAATTAAGGTAGGCATTGCGCTCGTTTTCGCCGCCTTGCGACACTAAGTCTACAAGCGCCAATGCCGCGCTAATTCCAGTCGCATATTGATACACGTAAAAATTGTAGTAGAGGTGAGGTATACGCGCCCACTCTGATTTGATATCTTCATCAACAATTACATGTGGTCCAAAATAAGCTTTATTAAGCTTGACATATTCGGTATTCAGCAAAGTGGACGTAATGGGAGTATCGCTTTCCGCCCACTGGTGAATTTGACGTTCAAATTCCGCAAACATCGTCTGACGAAATAGCGTCGTGCGAATATCTTCAAGTTTCTGATTGATCAGAAAAATGCGTTCTTCTTTTGTACTGGCTTTAGCCATGAGCTTGTTCATGAGCAGCTCTTCGTTGAACGTAGACGCCACTTCCGCCACAAAAATGGGGTATGAGGAGTAGTGAAACGGCTGGTGGCGCCGGCTATAGAGACTATGCATGCTGTGGCCAGCTTCATGAGCTAGCGTAAAAACATCATGTAAAACACCCTTAAAATTCAGCAAAATATAGGGCCGGCTATCGTAACAACCGCTGGAATAGGCTCCCGAGCGCTTATTTTCGTTTTCATAACGATCGACCCAGCGCTGTTCCTCGAGACCTTCGCGAAGGAGAGTTTGGTACTCTTCACCCAATAATGATACCGAATCGATAACAGCTTGCTGCGCTTCTTCATATGTTAGCTTGATGTCTACCTGTGAAGTAAGCGGCACGTAGAGATCGTGCATATGCATCTCATCCAACCCAAGCAGCTGCTTGCGCAGTCCCATATAGTCGTGAAGCACATCGATATTATCCCGAACAGCCTTGACAAGCGCGTCATAAACAGTAGTATCGATATTTTTGGGATAGAGAGCAGCCTCCACGCATGAAGAAAAGCCTCTAGCGCGGGTTTCAAAGAGATGCCGCTGTACTTGACCATTTAGTAGCTCACACAACGTATGCTCAAAATCGCGATATTTATGATGAAGTTGCCGGAAGCTGTTGGCGCGTAGCGTGCGGTCATGGGAGCGCACAAATAAACCATATGAACCATGCGTAAGTTCGTGCATCTCTCCGTTTTGATCGGCTACTTTACCAAACTTGAAGTCCGCATCGTTAATCGCAGAGAAAGCGCGATGCGGCGATTGAAATGCCTTGGTGGCCATTGCCATAAGCTCTTCTTGCTCGGGAGCCAACGTATATTTTTTCATGCGAGCAATTTTCTCGATATGAAAACGATACTTTTCTAACTCAGGAGCCTGCAAATAGCTTTCTAGAACATATTCTGGGAGGCCTAAAAGCTCCGGTTCGAACCAAGAAGCTTCTTGCGCAAAATCGTGGTACCGCGTCGTGATTCTAACATACGCCTCTTTATACTGCGGATTCGTAATATCTTCATCATGTCGTAAGTGTGCATAAGTATGTAGGGCAGAAAGACGTCTTTCAATACCCAGCAAACATTCCAAAGAGACCTTGACTTGTTGCGCACCATCGGCCAACGTTCCGCGATAAGCGGATATTTCTGGCCAATGAGGATGTTGATCAAGCCCTTTTACTGAATCGTAAACCTTTTGCCAAACGGCAAAATCGGCAAACAAAGCCTCTACACACCATTTGTCATCAGAAGGAATCTCATCACGCTTTTTAACCATTGTCCAACACCCATAAACTGTTATTATAAAAGGAAGTATAAGTAGCAAAAGCATATAAATCCATCCAATAGCATCCGAGCCCCACAAACCATTCCAATAACATCCTAATCGTGCCTGAGACCCTGATTGCTACCAAAACTTCATCTAGCGCTCATAACGATATATCAGA
>CAYTFC010000136.1:0-3953 GCA_964436955.1 uncultured bacterium
AAAACCACCTATGCATACGACTCCTTGGGACGCCTTTTCACCACCAAGCAATGGAGTGGTGAAAGTGATTACATCGCCCAAATCCAATGCTACGATACGCTCGATCGTTTCATTGAATTGCGCACCGAAGATGCGTACGGCACAGTATTTAGCAAAGAAACCTACGCCTATGATCGGCTCGGAAACCAAACCCTCACAGCTACATATGACTCAGAGTCAACATTTGCTGTAACCCAAACGCACTTCAATTCGCAGGGCCAAGCCACTGAGCAAGTCGATGCTTTAGGCAACGTCACTCACATCACGTATAGCGACAAGTTTTACGAAAAAACCATCACTGACCCCTTGGGGAATATTCAGCACGAAACTTACGATGCTTTAATGCGCCTGGTTAAAGTCGAGAAACGTAATCCATTTGGCATCACCACAGCCCTACAAACATTTGGGTACGATGCTGTAGGTAACAAAATCGTACAGCGTGAAACCGTCTTTGTAAATGGCGCCGCCACGCATGATTACATCATCCGTTGGGAACATGACAGCATGGGACGTGTTGTGTATACCTGCGAATCCGGTGGAGACGAAATCACCAAAACCACGCTCCAATGCTATGACCGCTTTGGACGACTCCTCACAATCACCAAATCTGATGGCGTTACGTTAAGACATACATACGACGCATTGGGTCATTTACAAACATTAGCATCTTCCGATGGGACAATATCCTATAGCTATGCTTATGACCTGAATAGCAACCTTCTGCAAAGTAGTGACATCGTCGCTGGTCAAACAACCACACGCCAATACGACACATTAAATCATCTAGTGGGAGAAACATTAGCCACAGGACTAACCTCTAACTATCTCTACGATTCTCTTGGACGCATCCAACAAGTCTACTTACCCGATCAATCCATCATCACGTATGGATATGAAGGCCCCCATTTAAAAACCGTTTCTCGCTCAGACTACACACACACATATACACAACATGATTGGCGTGGCTGTGAACTCCAATCGCGGCTAATAGCCAATGCCGGCACACGACACTCAACTTATGATGCACTAGGACGCCTTTCACTAATCCATACCACTGCTTTTACCGAAGAAATACCCAGCGGTGGCTATGACTCTGTGGGCAACCTTGTATCCGCAACCGTGCGAGATAACCTTGGTGCCACTGCAGAACAGTATCGCTATAGCGACCTCAATCAACTCATTTCGGAAACCGGAAGTACAACCCATACCTATCAATATGACTCCATTGACAACCGAGTCGTGAAAGACAACGCAACCTATCGCATCAGCCGATTGAATCAAGTGCTGGATGACTCCGAAGCCATATACCGATACGACTTGAATGGCAATCTCCTGCAAAAAACCGTCGCAGACCAAGTCACGCGTTATACATACGATGCTTTAAACCGCTTGACTGCTGTAGAAACACCTACCCTCTCCTTCACTTATACCTACGATTCCTTCGGACGCCGACTCAGCAAACAAACCTGTGACTCGTTAGAGACCTATCTCTATCAAGGCGAACGTGAAATTGGCGCCATGACCAACGGTGCAATCACTGAACTACGCGTGTTAGGACGTGGTAAAGGAGCAGAACTAGGAGCAGCCATCGCAATAGAATTAAATGGCATCCTGTATGCATCCTTGCACGACCATCGAGGCAATATATGCACTCTCCTAGATGCCCAATCCGGTCAAGTGGCAGGCACTTATCGCTATAGTGCATTTGGAGAGTTAGCCGCAACCGAAGGCATCGCATGTCCATGGGGCTTTGCTAGTAAGCGATTCGATGCAGAGACAGGTTTTATCTATTTTGGTAAACGCTATTACAGCCCATCTTTAGGACGTTGGATTACCCCCGACCCCATTGGCTTTACTGATGGCCCCAACCTCTATGCCTATGTGCACAACAATCCAATGTGCATGTTCGATGCCTATGGACTATCTGCATGCGGTATAGCGACGGCAGGAAGTTCAGAATCTCATAGGTCCCGCGGAGCATCTTACCCATCAGGATGCATGCCCGAAAGGCTATGTAAGCACAGAAGTTCCTTCCGCAGCGCTGGGGAGCGCTTTCGAGATTATTGTGCCGAAGGAAAAAAATATTGGGATCAACTTCATCCGAGGACAAGGGACTTTGCAGTAATTTATGGTATGGGGTTTGTAAGAAAGGTTCCCTATGTTAGGAATTCTATGGCGATCATGAATATAGTGCATCGCTTTAGTCGCACATTAGGCTTTAAAAGTCCCCTAGACACCTTTTTCAGCCGCGCTTCCCGTTATTCTGCTGAAACGGGTGTGCGATTTAAGCGTGTGAAGGATGTCGCACAAGAAGTATTTAAGGACGCACGCACTGTACAAAAAGACGTCTCCGAAGCTGTGATAGAGGCTGGCAAAACTAAAAGGTCTACTCATGGCCACCGCTTCCGGCCAGAAGAAACTGCTGAAGGCGCCCACACGGTTTTCAAAAGAGATCCTGAACGCGGTTCGTACGAATATGAAACGTATCAACCACAAAGTAACCCGCGCAATCCAAATCCTTGGGAAACAGTTAAACGATATGATGACTCAGGAAATTCTTCTAAATTTCATCATAACAAAGTGACGAAGACAGACGTATATGAGCCTCATGTGCACGATCCTACAGCTCCTGGAGGAGTAAGGATGCCCGAGCCTTGGGAGATCCCTTTGTTCAATCTTAGGGAAAGTCCCCAAATATTAAGACGTTGAAGAAAGGTAGTATTTTGGAAAAAGATATTTTATGGCTGATTGATTGGTATCAATTTTATTGTTGTAATAATCCAGAGTTAGAAAGTCAATTTGTGATAGTTGGAATTGACAATCCTGGGTGGGGCTTAAAAGTGAATTTGTCAAATACTCCTTATAAGGATGAATCTTTCGAGCCCATTTTTGAAGATCGTTCAGAGATAGATTGGCGTTCATATGAAATAAAAAACAACATTTTTTCATGTGCAGGTGGTCCTTTCTATCTACCCGATATGCTCAAAACATTTAGAACCTGGATCCAGGCTACCCAAACCAGTGATGGCTTAAAAGACCGCCTAGCTAACAAGCCACTCACAGATCGTGCACAGGCGTTTATTAATGATAAACCCATGACATGGTTAACGAATTGGTTTTTTGAACATTGTGATGGAGATTGGGAGCATCATCACATAATATGCCTTAGAATTATGGCTAATGCGACGTGGGAGGTACAATTTAGTTTAAGTGAAACGGTATTAGATGGTCAAAATTTTGAGACGGTTGATCTTAAGCGTTCTGATACCGATTGGGTACAATGCGAAGTGATTAGCCATCGGTTCTATGGTTATGGAGGATTATTTAATTTACCTGAGATTTTGCATTGTTTGATCTTCTGGGCAAATCCTATCATAGCAGGAACAATAGACTAGGGTCCCTAAGTATGGGACTACTGGATTGTCTGAACGCGGCATTTTCTATGATATGGTAAAAGACGATGGAAAAAGGTCAGGTGTATTTTGACAGAAAAGAGCGAACCATAGACCCTGATTGCTACCCAATGCTGTCAACTTAAAGAACATATTTACCACGCCAATTCGACAAAGTAGCGCTAAATGTTCTGTTACACGTTGTAGCGCCGCTTCGCCGAAGCGGCATTAACAAAGGTTTATTTTAAGTTGACAGCATTGGATTGCTACCCAATGCTGTCAACTTAAAGAAATTCATAGGACTCTTCGATAGCAGTGTCTTGTTTTTCGCGTTACATCACCTATTCCACAGATGGTTTCAACTTGGCCTTGCATGAGCAAACATCTGACGGTCTGCTGACCGATTACAGCTATTTACCTAATACAAACTTGGTCACGTCTATCCTAAACGGAAACTCAAGCGGTTACTATGTAAGCGTCAAATAGACCCATATTTTTTGCAAAGCGCCTGTTGAGCATAGT
>CAYTFC010000137.1:0-3722 GCA_964436955.1 uncultured bacterium
TGTAGGGATAGAGTTTGTCTGCCTCGGCGAGGCAGACCTACAAGGAAAAGGCAGCCGTTGCAGGGATAGAGTTTGTCTGCCTCGGCGAGGCAGACTCACAAAGAACTATTTAGAAATCGGCATGGCCGGGATAACGTGGAAATGCGGCGATGTCGCGAATGTTCTCCATACCGGTAGCAAAGCCTACCAAGCGCTCAAAGCCTACGCCATAACCGGAGTGTGGCACAGAGCCATACTTGCGCAGCTCCAGGTACCACCAGTAATCTTCTTTATGAAGACCCATTTTCTCAATCTTGCCTTCCAAAACATCTAAGCGCTCTTCACGCTGACTTCCGCCAACAATCTCTCCAAGCTTAGGCACCAAGATATCCATAGCAGCGACTGTCTTTCCGTCATCATTTGCACGCATATAAAATGCTTTGATTGCTGCTGGGTATCCTGTCAGAATCACTGGCTTTTTGAAGTGTTCCTCTGCTAAATAGCGCTCGTGCTCAGACTGCAGATCACAGCCCCATTCCACTGGGTATTCAAACGTTTTGCCAGACTTCAACAAGATGTCGATGGCCTGGGTATAGGTCAATCGCTCAAACGGAGTCTCAACAACCTGCTGCAAACGTTGAACCAATCCCTCAGAGATAAACTTGTCAAAGAACTGTAGATCTTCAACACAATTTTCCAATACATACTTCAGAGCGTACTTTAGGAATGCTTCAGCATTATCCATGTTGTCGGTGATATTCGCGAAAGCCATTTCAGGCTCGATCATCCAGAACTCAGCGAGGTGTCGTGATGTGTTGGAGTTTTCTGCACGAAACGTTGGACCAAATGTGTACACATCCGAAAGCGAACAGGCAAAAATTTCCGCATTCAATTGACCCGAAACTGTCAAAAATGCTGGTTTTTCAAAAAAATCTTGCTTGAAATCGACCTTCCCTTCTGGCGTTCTCGGAGGTTGATCGGCATCAAGCGTTGTCACGCGAAACATCTGTCCAGCACCTTCGCAGTCTGATGCTGTGATGATAGGAGCTTGTAGATAGACAAAGCCCAACTCTTGGTAGAAGCGGTGCGTTGCAAAGGCCAAAGCACTACGCACGCGGGCTACTGCTCCTAACGTGTTTGTTCGTGGTCGCAGGTGTGCAATGGATCGTAGAAATTCCAAGGAATGTCGCTTCTTTTGCAGCAGATAGGTAGCTGGATCGCAGCTGCCCAAGACCTGAATTTCTTTGGCCTTCATCTCGAGGCTTTGAGCCTTGCCAGGACTTGAAACAATCATTCCAGTCACAACAATGGATGCTCCCGTTGTCACGCTATTGAGGATAGCTTCGTAGTCTGGAAGTGTGTTATCGGCGACAACTTGAAAATTGGATAGGGTTGAGCCATCATTGACTTCAATGAATGCGAAGTTCTTTTGATCTCTAACTGTGCGAACCCAACCCTTGATGGTGACTTCCTGTCCCTCAAGTGCTGGACTACTCTTGATTTCTCGAATTTTTTTACGCATGTGTTGCTCCCGCAAAGTCTCTTAACATCTGAATTTCCTTTTTCCACGTTTCAAGGCCATTGGGCGTTTCTAGGTATTTGGGAAGATTACGTGTTCGTGGATCGGTCATCAGCCATTTAAAACATTCGATGCCGATCTTACCTTCGCCCAAATCTTCGTGTCGATCAACTCTGGACCCTACATCTTTTTTGGCATCATTAAGATGCAAAGCATATAACCATTTAATTCCAATGATACGGTCAAACTCTGAAAATGTTTTGTCGCAAGCTTCGGCAGTTCGAAGATCGTAACCAGAGACAAAGATGTGGCAAGTATCCACACAGATACCCACAGGAATCTTATCTTTGGTCCCATTGATCAGATAAGCAAGCTCTTCGAAAGTGCAGCCTACAGTGGATCCCTGCCCAGCAGTCGCTTCAAACAACAAACGGGTATTCCCTTTGGAGATAATGCCTTCCAATCCTAGCAAGCTTTCGATGATCAGATCTAGGCACTTTTGCCGATCTTCTTTCAGTGCTGAGCCGGGATGAAAGTTCAAATAGGTGATGTCTAATTCATGACAACGCTGCACTTCTAGGCCAAAGGTGGTACGGCTTTTTTCTAAAATTTCTGGATCTGGAGCGCCCAGGTTAATTAGATAGCTATCATGGCTCATGACTTCGCGGAGGCCAGTTTCTTGGAGTGTTTCCTTCCACTTGGCAACAGTTTCTGGAGATAAGATGGGAGCTTTCCATTGACGCTGATTAGCGGTGAAAAGTTGGATGGTGGTAGCGCCGATACTTTTGCCTTCAGTTAGAGCATTAAATACTCCGCCTGCAGCAGATGTGTGAGCGCCTAAAAGGAGCTCGTGCGAATTGTTTGTCATGAATAGCCTCGATGATTAACAGCTACGTCATTCTACCACCGAGGCCTCAATAAGAAAAGCCGCATTTACAAAAGCATGCCAGTTCGTAGAAGCTGTCCTACATACCACGTGCGGTATGACGATACATATGGCAATATTTTATTTATTGACAATATGGTGATCTAAGTCAGGTTTTAAACAATACCCATAGCAAACATAATCAATTCAACCGTACCGTTGTGAAACACATGTGCAGCCATTGTTGCCACTAAGCCATGCGTTTCATACCTGAGTGAATAGTTATTGAATAAAATAATTCTAGCTACCTGGGATGCTGTATTGCCTGGATTAGTGATATGACAAACGGCAAAAATGAGATGCGTTGCTAGTATTCGGGTTGACGGCGCTGTAATCATCTGGATAATTGAGTTATGCTTTAAGCGACTTGGAGTTAATTTCTCTATTATCTTTTGACCGCCATGAAAACAGTTTTGCAGCATAAATCTAAAAATAATTTCCTCAACTATTCCTGACACCATCCCATTTGCACTGAAACTATATTCTGTGTCAGTTCTATTTATAAAGGTATTTACAATAACAGAGGCAGAAATAGCGGTGATAAGTGAAATACTGTAAAGTTGAATATCTTCTTTAATGCATTCAAATGCTTTTTTAAATACTCCTAATGTCTTAGCTCTTAGTTTTTCGCTTTGAATGTATTCAGCATCAAATATGCGCGTAATAAATAATAGATTTTTTATTGCGATTCTATAAAGATTACTGTCTATTTCTCGATATATGGCAATAGCTTTATTTTCATTTTTTATAATTTTGTTAATCTTTATCTCAAAAGAGTAATCATCGTTAACATTGTTATCTAAGTCTAATCTGATATTTTTTATTTTTTTATCAAGTTTAGAAATTTTGTCATATAATTCTAAATCATGCAATTTTCTAGAAAATTGAGGATTATCGACTGGCCAACACTTTTCCATATATTATTCCTGAATAATTGATTATTATAATGCTTAAATTATATCATATATATATTAAATTTTCAACTAAAACTATTGTTTATTTATTTTAAAGAATGTGATTTAAATGCGAAATTGATTGTAAAACCTAAATTATAAAAAACGTTTCAATACAACAGATGACTTTGTTTAGAAGGTCTTGTAAAAAACATGCGTAAAATTATAAGCCTGAGACCCTGATTGCTACCAAAACTTCATCTAGCGCTCGTAACGATATATCAGATGCAGCAGTGTACCTCGACGGCAAGAGTGATCTCTTGCCGAGAGGTACAATGTTGCAGATGATGCATCGTTATGAGCGCTAGATGAGTAAGCCCCTCCATAAAAAAGAAGCACTGTAAGC
>CAYTFC010000138.1:0-3640 GCA_964436955.1 uncultured bacterium
GAATTCAAATTCAATGACTTGTGCGGCAAGTTTTGGTAGCAATCAGGGTCTAAGGCGATTAATGCCTTTTATTCCCTGACAAAATTAGCCCTCAAGCACTCGTTAGCGCGTTTTTTTTTCGTAAAAAGAACGCTTAAGCCCAATCCAAGGGGCACATCTTGCCTCTTCAACTATTTCATCGTGTCTAAAAAAAAAAAACTGGCTCGTGGCTGTATGAGAACGCTATTTGGTATGGCATGCGTATATAAAGAATTTATTTTTTCTTGACCTTCGTTAGCTATCTAACATACAGTCGATATTTGATAAAGAATACTAACATTAACCCATAAACTATTGGAGACAACATCCATCAATTAATAGAGCGTTGTATGCTTATGAATTTTAAACACAAAACTCGAGGTACCTTATGAACAATTTCTTAAAACTCTTAATGACCGTTACTCTCTGCGCGTCAGTATCGACTACTGCTCCAGCTTATGCGGACAACCTAGCAGACACCATTTCTGACTACGTGGATAGCGTCCCTGCGCTAGGTTTGGTCAGTGATACGATCCGCTTTGATGGTATTGAAATTAAGAACTTCAAATTAGATGATGAGCATAAGTACATTTTCGTTAAGCCAGGCGAAGCATTCACTGCAGACATGGATTACGTTATAGACGCTGATCTGTTGAGAACGCTTCACCTACACCACTTTATAATAGGTTTACAAGATGATGGTCCGCAGGCTTGCATATTGCACAGTTTGGGCATTATGAATGGCAATGGACACGTTAGTGTAAATCTAAAAGCACCTCCAAAGAAAGGTGTTTATCAAGTACGCTTTTGCCACACTGAATGTCTAACAGACCAAGAGGCATTCAAGGCGTGGTGGCGAGGTGATGGTCCTTCCTCAAAGACCATTATGGGAATCGTGATCGTAAAATAGATACGACTTAGCCTTTTTCATAATAGATATAGGCCCGGAGACTGCAATTATTGTGGCCTCCGGGCTTAATGTTATACCACGCGCGGTCTAAAATGGTGAATTTGGACCGAGCGACAGCCAAATTTTAGTTACAATTCTGACATCTTCTTGCTAGCAAGTTCGTAAGTGGGCTCATACGTTACCTTAGTGCCTTTGTTTTCAAAGCCTAAGTCAAATGCAACAGCATCATACAGACGTAACATTGCGTCTGTAGAATCACAGGTTGGAGCTATCACACGTCTTGTGCCTACTGCTGCTTTCACAGCATCCGCAAAGTTAGGCTTACCTTTCAGCTCCTCTTTGCCAGTGCTACAGGACTCCAAAAAAATCACAGCCTCAGGATCCAGGAGATCCCATTGAATTTTAGCCCCAGATTTTAGATTTAACATTCCGCTATTGCGCCAATCTGACGATAGCGACACCGAGTTGGAACTTCCGTGCCCACTCAACCACACGTACTTTAGCTTTCGATTGTTGCTAGAATATTTTTTAAACAATACATTGATATCGTCAACGTTTCTGACTAAACGGTTGACTATGCGATGATGCAACGACAGTTCCTTTAGGATACCTTCCCGTTCTTTTCCCACGCTGAAGGCCCCATTGTGGTCTTGAGTCGGTCGTAGAAAAAGAATACATTCCCTGTCGATTGGTCCAGAGCTAAGAGAATCGATGGTCACGTTATACGTTTCGAGGTACCGACGAATTCGCTGATACATCGTCATAAATGCAAATATAGGTATTGGCATGAAGCCAAAACAAAGGCAAATCAAAGTTTTATGACATAGAGGGCTTTGATTGGAAAGCGATAAATCTTCAAAACATACCTCTGACATAAGAGGTTTTATCAAGTATATAAACGCGAAGCTCCCTAGGTATATTGCCCCACCTATCAGGGCTCGCTTTAGATGCATGACAGAATAAAAGCGAGTAGGATGAGCTAAGTCCTCCTGAGTTAGTTTTCCGATTTGTTCGCGAACAACTAAGGAAACTCCACTACGAAGGTTGGAGACAACAGAGCTTACATCGTCAATGACCCGCTCAACACACTGAACGTAGGGATTAGAATAAAGACTGGCGCAATACATTGGAAGATCCTTTGAACAATTGAATTATTAAAAAATGTTTTTAATCAAAATTGAATTGATTAATAGAATATAACAATATATGTAATTTAAAAGAAATTAGAAAGGAAGTGTAAAGAAACCTGTAAATGACTAACGCGTCGCAAGATAGACACCCGCTATCAGAACACCTATCACCGCAACAGGAATAATTACCATAGCAGCCAATGCGGCAGTAGCTAAGGCCACAGGAATCACAACCAGCGAAATCGCTACAGCAGCACCTATCTTAAGCCCCTTACCTAATTTTCTTCCAAACTTGGAAAGCCCCGATCTTTCGGTTTTCGCTGGCTTAGCACCTATAATTCTAGCGGTTACTTCTGTACTGGTCTTTTCGACCTTTTCATCGGGACCTATTCTACTACCGTCTAAGATAGTCCTGATCACTTCTTTATTTAACGTCATGGAAGGCGTGGGTTCGCTCTCCTTGTCGAATCTCCCCGCCTGTTCTTTGAGTGCTCCGACTGTCTGTTTAGAATATCTTGCAATTAGTTTATCAATTAGTACGTTCTCTATGGCGATAACAGCCTGAGGAACCTTATCCTCGGAAGCACCAGCCCATTGTGCAATAGAGCCAGGATCATTAACTGCCCTATTATACTGACTCTCCAACACTCTAGAATCTTCGTCTCGGAATTTGTCTTCAAAACCTTTGATAACCGCGTCAACGTCAGATTTTCTTACCGGGTCATTCAGTTGGTTACAGACCCGCTCAAGCGCGGCAAAAGCTAAGGGTGTTTTTGAGGGCGAAACAAAAGCGTCATGTCCCAAGGATGCCCTATCATATTGATCTGCTCGACTCCTCATCGATCCATTCGGTTTAACCGCATAATCCGCGATCACGGCATGATCGGCAGCCTTTAAGGCGCTTATGCCTATGGAAGCTTGTGGTTGACTTCCTTGCACTAGAGATAGATCAATTTTTTGGGGCGTATGAAATCCAGACGGTTGTGTAGGGTTCATTTAAGCCACCTTTTTTATCAGTTCAGCCTGCAATTCATCCGCAAGTGATACCCATAAAGGATCAGGGGAGGGATATTCCTTAATATGTGCCTGTCCTCCTTCCAGCAACTGGACAGCTTGATCGACATGCCCAACACTGCGACAGCATTCGCTGGCGAGTAAAAAAGGTAGCGGATGAGTAGGGTCTAGGATTGAACCTGTGGTGTAGCAACGAAGAGCGCCCTCCATATCACCCATATGTTGATAGCTAGCTCCTAATCCCATACAATATGCTGGCTCCATCGGTGCGAGAACAGTCAGCATCATAAATAGCGAGCGAGCGTGTTCCCACTGCTCGCGGGTATAGTGGGCTTTTGCAATTTGATGGATCTGAGCCATGACGGTTTTCGGAATTTTCATCGCTTCTTGTAGGCTAGAGGAATTTTGCAGATCAGTCTCTGTGACTGGAGTTGTCGAAATACGCTCAATACAAGCGCGCACCTCGGGAGAGGACTCCGAACGCAGAATTTCAAAAGCTTGGGATGTCATAGCTCTAAGACCCTGATTGCTACCAAAACTTGCCGCACAAGTCATTGAATTTGAATTC
>CAYTFC010000139.1:0-2990 GCA_964436955.1 uncultured bacterium
TGACTTGTGCGGCAAGTTTTGGTAGCAATCCAATGCTGTCAACTTAAAATAAACCTTTGTTAATACCGCTTCGGCGAAGCGGCGCTACAACGTGTAACAGAACATTTAGCGCTACTTTGTCGAATTGGCGTGGTAAGTATGTTCTTTAAGTTGACAGCATTGGGTAGCAATCAGGGTCTTAGACTTAGCGCCACTTCGCCGAAGCGACGTACTCTAGCCTTTTCGATTTATACAACTAGAATTTAATTAGTTAATATTATATGATTTATATTTTAACATTCACTTTAAGGATTTTATGATAAGCAACGAACTATTCAACAAACCTGCCACATCAATTACTAGTTACGCTCACACAGAGCCTAGCGAAATTGGTCAAAGCGTTATTTTGGATGAAATCATTCCACAAAAACATGAACTTAGTCTCGCTCTTGAAAATCTACAAAAAAGAAAAGAAAGCCTACTTGCAATGATGAAGAGCATTGAAAATTCCTTGGCTCAAGTGGAAATTGAAGAAACAGAAATTATTGAGCAAATGCAGAAATTAAATTTGCCCAAGGATCCTGTCGCTGATGAGATCGCAGTAAAAGATAATTTATCCTCAAGAATAGACAAAATAGCTAAATTTTCAAACTCCGTTTTAGTGATTAAGTTAAATGAAACCATTGAATCCGAAGATCGCGAAGGGATTAAAAACCATTACGCTATCTCATTAATTTCAAAAAATAAAGAAGAAATTTCTATAAAAGCGTGGCCAGTCAATACTAAAATACACGGAAAAATTGATGCCTTACTAACAGACGATGGAGAAAACATTCGACTACTAGATCGTGATGATGATATAATTAAAAGATTGATAGACTACTTATCTAAAGACTTCAAAGCCTTTCGAAAAGAAATAAACAAAAATCAGCTAGACCGAAATGGTTGTTACCCAAATGAATATGAGACCTTTGACTGTCAGAGATTCGCTCATTACTTAAGATATGGCACCGAAGGCACATTTAGTGATCTCTACAAAACCACAACCACCAAAACATATAGAGAAGTAGACCACAGACCAGGTTGCTCCTACAGAATCAAGGCACAGGCAGATAGTTTCGGGCATAACAGTTATAGATCAAAGGGTATTTCTGTACACCATTATGTCTGTCTTAATGATAAGCTGCATGTTTCTAAATATGGGGCTGGAGATGTGTTGTTCACATCCTACCAAGATATGCTCAACGCCTATTTTCCTCCGCAATTCACTTTAGGATCTCACGATCTTACAACGTCCTTACGTAGACAATAATGGACTTTTGGAGTGAAAGTAACATCGCCTTAATAAACAAATTATACAAAAATAGTTAACTATTATATAATTTGTTATAAAGAGGTGATTATGGATCCATCTGCTAGTTTTAAATTTGCAACTTGGAACTCCGGATCAAGTGTTAATGACTACACACAGCTACACCAGGGAAAAGAAGAGGGAAACGTTGAAAAATCGGTATGGGCAGACCCCGCCACAATGGATTCTGTCCAGAACGTCAGAAACAAACTACTCGGAGAAACCGCAAAAGATCTAGCCAGTAGCGTTGATGTCGCAGCACTACAAGAAGTCATGGGAGAGGGACGCAACGACATAGAAGCATTTAAAGCTCAAGGATTCGATATTGTAAGGCCTGCCAGAAAAAACCAAGATTACACAGACACAGCGATAGCCATACATCCCGACAAATTCAAGAACATCGAGAATCGATCTTTTAATGACCCCGTTAGTGACAGAGATTTTGCAGTAGCCGTCGGTACCGAAAAAGCCACTGGTAAGAAAATAGCCTTTGTTTCGGGGCACATTCCAGGGTTTAACCTGGAAGAGAAGAATCAAAAGCAATTAAAGGAAGATGCTGCTGAGGGAGATAAAGACATCAAAAATCTTCTGGCCAAATTGAAGGAAGCATGCTCCGATTGTGACACAGTAATTGTAGGAGCGGACATGAACGCTTCCCCGGAGATTCATGCGGACCGATTCAATCTCTTTAAAGACGCGGGCTTTGCCGTACACCGCACAGCTAAGCCAACAAGCTTAATGACTAGAAAATATGGCGGTGGAACCCCGGAGTTAAAAGAACGTGAGCTTGACTATGTCTTTGTCGCACAAAAGGCGCGCAAGAAAGGCTTCGTTGCCAAATTAAAGAACATCTTTAAGAAAGAAACGGTGCATGTCTCAAATCTAACAAACAGAGCATCCAAGGAAAAGCTCACATTGGATCCAATCTCAAACCCCTCTGACCACATCCCTGTGTATATGCGAGTAGAAGAGATGGTTGAAAAGAAGAGTGTTATTAGTCGAATGATAAGCTCCGTGGGCTCCGCCTTTAAATCAAAGCCCTTTCCAAAGTAAATTCGTCCCACAGAAGCTTGGCTCCATTCTTGGGAATCCCTAGCACCTCGAAGACATTTTCATTGCTGGCATCAATTTCCAAACACCCCTCAAGAACATTCTGAAAATCACGTTCACTAGAAACGCGTTGTATCAGCTTTTTATCACAAAAAAACTGGCTAGTCACACTAATTGCAGGATTTACGTGCAGAACCTTTTTCCCCATGGCATTGGCTTGATAAACTATTGTAGATGCCGCGTCAGCAGTCACTACAACATCTGCTATTGTTAAAGCTTCCACGGTTTTGGCTCGATTTTCAGGATCGTCTACAAAATCTCCAACGATTCTAAGATGTGAGAATTTTCTCTGAAGATTTTTACATACATCCGCCTCAACAATACCCTTGTAGCGAGGATGAGGTACTAGCAATACTTGTACATTTTTCTTAGACCCTGATTGCTACCCAATGCTGTCAACTTAAAATAAATCCTTGTTAATGCCGCTTCGGCGAAGCGGCGCTACAACGTGTAACAAAACATGTAGAGCCACTTCGCCGAAGTGGCGTGGTAAAAATGTTCTTTAAGTTGACAGCATTGGATTGCTACCAAAACTTGCCGCACAAGTCAT
>CAYTFC010000140.1:0-2778 GCA_964436955.1 uncultured bacterium
TGAGCGCTAGATGAAGTTTTGGTAGCAATCCAATGCTGTCAACTTAAAATAAACCCTTGTTAATGCCGCTTCGGCGAAGCGGCGCTACAACGTGTAACAGAACATTTAGCGCTACTTTGTCGAATTGGCGTGGTAAATATGTTCTTTAAGTTGACAGCATTGGGTAGCAATCAGGGTCTAAGAAGACTAAGAGCTTGCCGCTTTGGTTATATTGTGCTGCCATGCGGTTTCGGGATTTTTGAGCTTGTGGTTCACATAGCGAGAGGCTACGAAAAGGTAGTCTGACAAGCGATTCAAGTAAATAAATACATCTTCGTTGATATCCGCCTGATTGTGTAACGGGATAACACGGCGCTCTGCTCGACGACACGTGCTTCGCGCCAAATGCAACATTCCACCAGCTGCGTGCCCTCCTGGCAGGATAAAGTGCGTTAATTTGGGTAGTTGCTCTTCCATAGCATCGATCCACTGTTCAAGTAGTTCGATAGCGTGATGGTCGAAGCCTGTTTTGTTTTTCTTGAATTCCGAAGCACGAGACCGTGGAGTAGCTATTGCGGCTCCTACATCAAATAGCCCGTGCTGAATGGTTTCCAACTGATCACGACAATTAATTAAGTCTTCTTGTTTTGGAAGGAACGCTATGGCTGCTCCAATTGCTGAATTACACTCATCGACCGACCCAATCGCTTCAATATAGGTGCTATCCTTGCTCACGCGCTCTCCGGTGAAAAGGGACGTTTTACCGGCATCACCAGTCTTAGTATAAATTTTTGGCATAAAAAGCGTTCCTCTAATTATTCAGGGCATCGCAGCGCAAGCTGTCGACGGTGTGTTTTCATGGCTTTTGGTTGATGATCGCGAGCAGCAAGTAACTTCTCAGTATTGTGTAGATGTTCCCAAGCCTTATTAAAATTCAGTCTTTCCGCATATACAACAGACAGAAAGTACTCAGCACTGACATTGTCTTGATGCAATTGGTGGTAGCGCTCTAAATATTCAAGACCTTCTCCTACACGATGCATTTGAAGGGCTGTTGTTGCAAGCTGCAACCAGCCTGAACGGAATTCAGGAAATTTTTCTAGACACTCCTTGAGGGCTTTTCGTTTGGTATTGAGCGAGTCAGAAGTCTCATCAACATTCAAAAAAATCACTCCTAAACCTGACGCATCGGTTTTGCCGTTCAAATAGTCCTCAATTAAAGTGTCTTTGCTCACTGCTTCCTCAGGTAACCAATCGCGAATCGGCTCCAAGAGGGCACGGGCTTTTTCTTCGTTACCGCTAAGGGCATATGTGATACCCATCAGCTGGTGCAGGTGCTTGTCCTGGGGAAGATAGGGTAGGGCCTTATTGTAGGTAGCTAAAGCTTTATCGTATTGTTGTGTTTGCAAATAGACGCTTGCTGCGTTGATATGTGTAAAGCCTATGGTTTCGCGTAAATCGCGCTCTTGTAGTTGTCTTGTATCGATGCTGAGATATTCACGGCTATCGACATGAACGCCCCTTAAGGTTGTTTCAATATTAATTTCTTGGATCTTATCGCGGTAGCGCACGTAGATGTGGCCCGGGGGGGTGACAATCTCCATAGGTACATCGAGGCGTTGAGCTAGGCATAAATAGAGGACAGACACACCCAAGCATACGCCACGACGGGTATCTAATACGGAGGGTAGAAATGTATACAGGTCGATGTCTTTGGCATAAACGGAATGGGGTGGAAATCGAAAATTCATTTCTTCAAATACAAACCGATTTAATTCACGAATTTTGTCCTCCGGACGCGATTCAGGCTTAAGACGTGCGCGAATTTGCAATGCCATTAAGTCTAGCATGGCTTCGTAGCTACGAACAGACTGCAAAGCTTCGGGGGTCTCTCCCATTTGACTAAGGAATAAGCCTCGTCCTAAATCGATTTCTTCTGGTGGTAAACTCAATACAGTCTGTTCATTAAGGGCTCCAAAACCTCGCAGGCGCCTATTGGCGAGGTGGGAGGATATCCGGTCGATCATGCCAAGTTCATCATCAGAAAGCTGCAGAGGGGCATCCATGGGATGCTTGTTGACTAGAGCTACGACGGCTTCAATGCCCCGCTTAGGTAAGGAAATGTTTTCGTATCCTCCAGTCGGTTGTGTGTTTAGCAACTGCCATGCGCGTCGCAAGGCTTGCTGCCCCTCTTTACTACTTGGATAGAGGTGGTACAAAGCCAAGTGCTGAGAGACTGATGTGGGATCTAAACTACTATAGAGGGCGTTAATGCGGCGTGGAGGATCGACCGCATGTAAGGGCGCTGCAATAAAAAGAAGGATAAGAGGTATTCCAATGTTCATAGGAATACTAAGATACCATTTGGCGGATTGCTTCTGCAAGCGCGCCGTTTCCGATGATTTGTTTTAGACTAGGACGGAGGCGATAGCTCTAATGATTGTGAGACACAGTTCCGAGTACGTTAATTTTCTCTCTTCAAGATTTTGCCAAACAAACTCTGCAAAAAGCGCTAAATATTCCTACAGCAACTTTATGAAATAGACTGCTAAAAACATCTGCATAAAGCCATGCGTGATCGACTATGTTCGAGTGCGATGTAGGGAGCAAGCCAATGCTGTCAACTTAAAGAACATATTTACCACGCCAATTCAACAAAGTAGCGCTAAATGTTCTGTTACACGTTGTAGCGCCGCTTCGCCGAAGCGGCATCAACAAGGATTTATTTTAAGTTGACAGCATTGGATTGCTACCAAAACTTCATCTAGCGCTCGTAACGATATATCAGATGCAGCAGTG
>CAYTFC010000141.1:0-2759 GCA_964436955.1 uncultured bacterium
CTCATTGGATCCTTCCCCTGAGATCGAATTTACAGAAAGAATGTTACACTACCGTTTTATGCCACTTCGCCGAAGTGGCAGCCCTAATGTTTTCCTTATTTTGACGACATTGGACGGCAAGGTGTGTTTTGCTATTTGCCCAATGCTGCGATGCGCGTGGTATAGAACTACTCATCTTGCTACTCAAGTTATGTGGAATATATTCACGGTGTCCATTAATTGGATTAATGACTAACGCGAGACGGCGACATACTTTTGGACAAGTTATGGATCGAACTTCCTCCGGGAATTAATACTATTTTAAACGTTTTTTGCGTTAGCTAATCTGTTCGGTTGCCTCACAGGAGCAGCAGTGAAGGAGCAGACTCTATCCTATCAAGCCTGTGCTTTCTATAATCCGGGAGTGATACGCACCATGTTCGGCTTTCCCCGTCACTTTTTCTAAATACAATAGACTCTAAAAAAAAGAGAAGTTACTCTATTTTCGATTGCTTTATGATTAGATAATTTTCGAGGGTTGTTGTGATCATCTATATTCATCCAAAATGTTCCACTTGCAAAGATGCGATTCGTTTTTTAGAAGAAAGAAATGTAGCATTTAGCACCAAGGACATCACTCAAACAGCTCCTAGCGTGGCCGAGCTTAAGAAGATGCTCGACTATCAGGAAGGTAATTTGAAGAAGATTGTCAATTCATCGGGACAGCTGTATCGAGAAATGGAGTTGAGTAAAAAGCTCCCAGAAATGCCTTTGCAGGCAGTTCTAGCATTGCTGAGTGAGCAAGGGATGCTTGTCAAGCGCCCCTTTCTTCTTGGGAAAGATTTTGGTATCACCGGATTCAACGCTGCATCATGGTCAAAAATACCTCTACTTTGAGGAGTCGCGCTGACAATCTCGACACCGGAAGACACGTAAGATAATCTCGGTACGAAATGTACGCGGCGGTGGACTGAATGGGCGTCCTTATTAGTGTCTACAATTGACTTTGAGTGGCTCGCTTGGTATCTTTTTTTTGATTTTCGGTCCAAGATTTCCCATGGGAGATGGTAAAGGTATGAGTATTACGGTGGATCAGCTTCATGCGTTGATGTTGGAAAAGGAAAATGAACACCTTGAATTCAAAGAAGCCAAGGCTGGGTTTGAAAGCGAAAAGCTAATCAAGTATTGCTGTGCCTTAGCTAACGAGGGCGGTGGATGCATGATTCTTGGGGTCACGGACAAGCTTCCAAGACTCATTGTTGGTAGCTATGCTTTCGAAAATATGGAAGATATCAAGTCGAAGCTTATCCAAAGGTTGCAAATACGAATTGATGTCGATGAGTTGCTGATGGAGAAGGGGCGTGTTCTTGTTTTTACAGTCCCTTCCAGGCCTATTGGAGTCCCACTTCAGTACAATGGCTCTTACTGGATGCGAAGGGAGGGAAGATTTGGTTTCAATGACACAAGATATGTTAAAGCGGATTTTTAACGAGGGAGAGCCGGATTTCACGGCACAAGTATGTCCAGGGGCCACCTTAAAAGACCTCAATTGCGAGGCAATCTTTCATTTTCGGGATCTTTGGATCCGAAAGTCCGGAAATACTAGCCTCAAAAATATGTCAGATGAAAGGTTGTTGAGTGACGCTGAAGTTCTCGTTGACAAAGGGCTTACCTATGCCGCCCTAATTCTCTTTGGAACGTCGAGAGCTCTTGGAAAGTATCTTGCACAAGCCGAGGTTATTTTTGAATATCGCTCTAGCCATGTCACCGGGCCAGCTCAACAAAGAATCGAGTATCGAGAAGGCTTTTTCTCGTTTTACAATGACCTTTGGGAAAAGATAAATCTACGAAATGATACCCAACATTTTCAGGATGGACTGTTCATTTGGGATATTCCTACTTTTAACGAGAAGGCTATACGAGAAGGTGTATTAAATGCTGTTAGCCATCGTGATTACCGAATGGCTGGTTCCATTTGGGTGAGGCAGTATGCCCGTACCATTACGATTGTCAGCCCAGGAGGCTTTCCATCAGGGATCACCCCCGAAAACATACTTTGGAAACAACAGCCTCGCAACAGACGGATAGCAGAAGTTCTTGCTAAATGTGGACTAGTTGAACGAGCAGGGCAAGGTGCGGATACGATGTTTGAGGAGAGTATCAAACAAGGTAAGTTAATTCCAGATTTTTCCGATTCTGACGAACATGAGATGACGCTGACCTTGGATGGTCAGATTCAAGACGAGAGCTTTCTACGATTTTTGGAGAAAATTGGGCAGGAAACCCTGACTTCTTTTTCTGCTGAAGATTTTTTGCTTTTAGATCTAGTGCATAGAGAACTTTCCATTCCTTCAAAGCCTGCTCAATTAAAAGCCGGTTTAAAGCGTTTGATTGACTTAGGGCTAATTGAGATCAATGGTAGAGGGAAGGGAACCAAATACCTGCTATGTCGTCGGTATTACGAATTTGCTGGGCGGAGCGGAGTTTACACAAGAAAGCGTGGTCTAGATAAGGAAACTAATAAACAGCTACTTCTAAAGCACATCGTTGAAAATGTCAGGAATGGATCAAAATTGTCTGACTTGACGCAAGTTTTACCAGATCTTTCCCAGAGCCAGATCCAACGACTTTTGCAAGATTTAAAAGCAGGAGGGAAAGTTGAGGTTAAAGGCAAAAACAAAGGGGGGCTTTGGTATTCCGGTCAGAAAAATTAATTTGTCAGGCATCCGCGTATATATGTCGTAATTCCGCGTATATATGTCGTAATTCCGCGTATATAT
>CAYTFC010000142.1:0-2655 GCA_964436955.1 uncultured bacterium
CTGATATATCGCTATGAGCGCTAGATGAAGTTTTGGTAGCAATCAGGGTCTTAGGTTGATGACCTGGGAATAGTGACGGTTTGTTTGTCACGCAATCGTTTATTAAGTGGTATACTGCCTGTATCGGCATCGTGTGTCAAATGCAGCATGTTGAGTAGCGTTTGATAGGTTGATCCTTTGGGAAGTTGCATGGATCCTTCCTGATCGATAGCGCCCTTAACATAGATGGTGATTTGAGGGATTTCAAAAATGTTAATATGACGACCTTCACGCAACCTGGATTCGAGATTGATGCGCCGCAGATCAGCGATAGGGAGAGGTTGGGCTAGATTCAGAAGGTCGGCAATGGTTGAAGGGATGGGTAGTAGATACTCTCCTGGTGAAGCCACAGCGCCGCTAATAGTGACACGGACTCTTTGTACATTGAGGTGGATGCTGCGTGTGTTGAGGGGTTCATCATCCATCCACGCAATAAAGGTCATGAGCAATAGAAAGCCTGTTAGCGTTCCTACAGAGATCCATTCATGTTTTGCTAGACGGGTGACCATGGATTTACGTTTGATGGTGTAGAGCCTATACAAGCTCTACACTATATTGAAAGGTCTATTTACCGGTTAGTTACGCTGCACGTTGCCAGGTTTTTATTGTAGATATTGTATCCTATTCCTCCTGCAGCAACCAAGCCTAGGAAGCCGACAGAAGCCACTCCGGTTATGGTGGAGACGAAGGCTGAGGCTCCAAGAATGAGAATACGAATCGTTATTTCAGCAGCTTTGGAGATAAGACTTGCCCATTGTTCATTTGTTATTTTTCCCTTTTTTAATGTGCTAGTCACTTGATAAGTGGTGATGGCAAATCCTCCTAATTCTGTGGCTGCTATAAAGCCTACCAGAGTGACGTTGGTGAGCACCAAAAGGGGTTTAAGTCCAAACAGGCTTATTGCACCCAGGTTGGCGGCAGCTTTACCACTATTGATTAAACCGATGGAGTTGGTAAAATTAATTGTGCACGCGGCATCGCTTACGGTGAAAAGGGCACTGGCGGTCATTGAGAGATAGCTACGATAGCAAGCAGGACATCCTTTAATCCATCTGTTAACATCCGAGACGACATTCACGGATTTAAAAAAGTTGTGGATTGAAATAAGTGCATGGGTGCTGTTGGTAATAAACTGAGCGGGGGTAAAGATTTGTGTTGTAGAAAGAATCATTTTTTCAATGGTATGAAGGCCCTCACTATTGGTAACCATCGATGATAATGCACAGAGGTGGCGTCCAAAAAAAGAATTTGGTTGTGGTCTATGGGATATGCCCAATAGGTATTTCGATTCTTGTAGCCATTGTAAAGGTTTGAGTGCTTGTGGTACGGCAGCTAACATATGGCTTGCTCCTTAGAATTTATGGTAGGTCTGGATATCGAGCTATTCTAGTCTAAAGAAAAAAGTGTGTCATGAGAAAAGTGACTGAATTCGCATAAATAGCAGGTGCTCGCCGGTTCATTTTCATTATCTCTCCAAATAAAAATTGTATCTAATTCTGACTGCATGCTAGCCTGTTGCTGCTGCCAAATACGGGCAAGCGATGTAATAACAGCTCTGTTCATTTACTTTAAGTTCTTGTAAGGAATTATCAATATGAGTAGTGAGCCAAAAGTGATTCGTTCAGAACTTGTTCAAGCTTTTGAAAAAAATCAAATCCATGGAATTCCCTCGCTTTTACTAAAGACTCCCTATATATCGCTTTCAGACGCCAACCTGGATTCTCCTTGGGTTCTGAAACTTTATACTGAGAGAACTGAAGAATGCCTTTCTTCGCAATCTCCACTTCAGAAAGCTGCATTTCTAGGTTCTGCTTCAGTGGTTAGAACCTTGCTAGAAAATGGGGTTGATTGTTCAGAACGTGATCAAAATGGGTGGACACCTCTTCACTATGCTGTGATTGGAGGTCATGTAGCAATCGTCGAGCTACTCATTCGGCACGGAGCGGAGGTAAATTGCACAACTTCTCGCCTAGAAACACCGCTTCATTGGGCTGCCCGCATGGGGCATACAGAGATCATTAAAGCGCTTCTTCAGAGCGGAGCGCACATAGACGCTGCGAGTGACCTTGGCTTTACTCCTTTACATTGGGCAGCAGCTGAAAACTTTGTAGATTGTGTGCGCATCCTTTTATCCCATGATGCAAGTGTTCACGTTTTCACGACTTACGATGCAAGCCCTTTACATTGGGGCTGTAAGGACGGCCATCCTGAAGTCGTCAAATTACTTTTAAAAAAGGGTGCTGCAGTAGAGCGTAGTAATAGTTTTGGATTTACTCCACTGCATTGGGCTGTCCTGACGAGTAATATTCCCCTTATTCGCAGGCTCATCCAAGCAGAGGCTCCATTGGATACGCAAGACATTGATGGCTCTACGCCCCTTCACTTAGCTGCCAAAAGAAAAGATGTAAAGATTGCACGATTACTGATCGAGGAAGGTGCCAATGCCAACATTGTTGATATTCAGGGATGGACGCCGCTTTACTATGTAATCAATGACCAATAAATACATAAATGAGATTGTTAGGCTGCCAAAAGGTTTCTTGGCAGCCTAAAAAAATGAGCTAGGACCCTGATTGCTACCAAAACTTGCCGCACAAGTCATTGAATTTGAATTCA
>CAYTFC010000143.1:0-2636 GCA_964436955.1 uncultured bacterium
GCCCTTGGCAAGTTGCCAGACAAGATAGATCGGGTAAATGAGTGAGCCAGAGCTATCTAAGACTTGTACTGACTTTCTTTTCCTAAGCTGATTGTCAACAATCACTGCATAATAGAAAGTTTCCAAAAAATCGCCTTGGCCATATAAAATTATGAATGTTTTTCGCTATAAGACTCATGTAGCCTGTGCTATTTGCTTTCTTGCTCACGTTTTAGAAGTTCCATTAGTACTACTTCTTTTTCTCTTTCAATTTTACACCCAACCCAATTTGAACTATTAGATATTGTTTCATCTCCGATGTTACTTTATTGCGGGGACTCTCCGGAAGAAAATGGTCGATTTTGCAGCGAAAAGGTCAATTCCTCACCTATTTTTGGAGCCTTTTTCGCTAATTTATATGCCTTGGGAGATGTTCCTGGTGCTCTAGCGTAAATTTCTGCAAGTAGCTTCTGAAGAGATTTACACCATGTAAGCTTTTTCATAACAGCTGTGACGTGTTGCAAGTCTGTCACAAGGATAAGTACGGATTCTGTTATGTGCTCTCGCTCTGGTTCCTATTTTATGACCGGCATGGCTAAACTTAGAAGGAGGTAGCTCTTTGGACTCTGTAAAGGATAAACGTCAGGTACCTATTATTGGACGGAAATTTAAGAAAATCTTGTATTGTTCCGCGCGATTTGTTACCTTTAATCCCGCGGAACAAACATAGATCATGCGTTTTACCGCCGTTTTTAAAAAAAGATACGCCGCGCTTGGAACAATATTTACGTGAGTTCCGCCATGTTTGTGATCACAAAGCGCGCGGAACAAGCAATTTGATCTTAAACATTTGTATGCTAGTTGCTTAGAGCCTCTTTAGCATAAGAACAAATCTCATGGATTAGCATGATATCGAAGAAAAACGAGAGTGCGAATACAGAAAAGATCATAGGGAGGAAAAGGGAACAGGGGTTGCTGCGTGATCTCGTCGAATCCAATAAATCAGAGTTCATTGCCGTATACGGGCGGCGCCGAGTAGGGAAAACTTATCTCATCAAAAATTTTTCTGACTCTTTTTCATGCGTATTTTTCCATGTGACAGGGCTCCAAAAGGGATTTTCGAAAGAACAACTGAAAGAATTTGCCAAGCAAATAGGAAAGACTTTCTACCAGAGCCCTTCGATTATTCCTCAAAAGCAATGGGCGGATGCATTTGAAGATTTGACTAGCGCGATTGCTCAAGTACCGAAAAATAAGACAATTATTTTATTTTTCGACGAATTTCCATGGATGGCAACTCCACGCTCAAAGCTCTTGACAGCTTTGGAACTATACTGGAATCGCTACTGGGTTTTTGATAGACGCGTCAAATTGATCATCTGTGGCTCCGCAACTTCATGGATCATCGATAATATAATTAACAATAAAGGTGGCCTTCACAACCGAGTGACGCGCACCATTCATTTAAAACCATTTTCTTTACACGAAACGGAAAGCTATTTGAAAGACCGTAAGGTCAACCTCAATCGCAAACAAATTCTTTCTCTCTACACGGTCTTAGGAGGGGTACCACTCTATTGGTCGTACATTCGAAAAGGCTATTCGGCAAATCAATGTATAGAGGAGCTTTGTTTTCAAAGCGACGGCCCTCTAGTGAAAGAATTCGAGCGTTTGTTTGAATCGCTTTTTGATGATTCCAAACCGTTTAAAGACCTTATCCGGATCATTGCAAAGCACCGTTACGGAATCGGCCAAGCTGAGTTGATCGAGCTATCCAAACTTCCGGATGGTGGAGGAACGGTGAAACGCCTGCATCAACTGGAGGAAGCTGGTTTTATCACAAGCCTTGTTCCCTACGGGCATAAGGATAGAGGAGTGTACTATGTCATTGATGACGAATATAGCCTGTTCTATTTGCGATGGATAGAGCCTAACTTAAAAACCATTGCAAAAAAGGCTGTCAATGAAGGATTTTGGATGTCCCAATCTAATCAGCCGTCTTGGAAGATTTGGGCTGGTCTATCGTTTGAATCGATTTGCTACAAGCACATCGATCAGATCCGTAGAGCTTTGAATATCGATGCTGGGGCGACGGCAGGGACTTGGAGGTTTGCTCCAAAAACCAAAGAAGCGCAGGAAGGAGCTCAAATAGATCTACTTTTTGATCGGCTTGACGGGACGATCACTTTATGCGAAATCAAATGTTCCGACAGCCCATTTGCCATTGACAAATCATATGCTCATGAGCTGATGAAAAAAATGGAAATATTCCGAAAGCAAACCAGAACGAAGAAGCAACTGTTTTTTTGCATGGTTACTGCCATGGGTTTAAAGCCTACGATGTACTCCGAAGAAATCATCTCAGGGGGGGAAGCATCTCTTGAAGATTTGTTCAAAGAAACATAAACTCGCACGGCAGGTATTTTGTAATCGACAAATGTCTTCACTCTTTCGGAAGTTATATTAGGTAATTATTGAACATAAGAGAACTAGGTAGAAGGTTCTCTGAAATGATGAAACCTAGCATAGCCTCTTGGTATCGCAGATCCACCACACGTCGTTCTTCCCATACCCTTTGCGTCTATACAGGAAGCCGATTGGGACGTAAGCGGCAAATAAGGACAGGTTGAATTGAAGTTTAAGGTGTGCGTTCGCTT
>CAYTFC010000144.1:0-2308 GCA_964436955.1 uncultured bacterium
GCTGCATCTGATATATCGTTATGAGCGCTAGATGAAGTTTTGGTAGCAATCAGGGGCAGAGCTAGGATATCGGTGTTGCCTTAGACAAAGATTTTACTCTGACAGCATTTGACTTGCTAGGAGGTTATTCCTTGATTTTGATACAAAAAGGCAAAACAAGGAAAAGTGATGCTCGAAGATACCCTACTACAATCTTCAACGGCTGAGCAATGGAAACGGATTGGCATCCAACATCATCACGGTATAAACATCCCCCTATTTTCTCTTCGCTCAATATCTAGCTGTGGGATAGGCGAATTTACAGATCTCTCTGCGATCTTTGATTGGTGCGAACAGATTGGATTAGATGTCGTGCAAGTCCTCCCATTGAATGATACAGGACCGGATTCAAGCCCCTATAGTGCCATCTCAGCATTTGCGCTCAATCCAATCCATTTAGGATTAGAAAGCCTCCCCAGGGCCGGTCATTATGCGGATTTACGCCCCATAATCAAGCAACTCAAGGCACTCAATCAAACGCAACGCATCGCTTACGACAAAGTACGTGTATTGAAGGAGAAATTCCTTAAGCTCTACCACGCTTTGGAATATCCGCTCATTTCAGCCACGCCAGAATACCAAAGCTTCCTTCAAAAGAATCGATGGTTGCGCGGTTTCGCCATCTTCAAAACGCTCAAGCGGCAACACAATTGGGAAACGTGGGAAAAATGGCCTGAGGACATCAAAAATCCATCTCCAGAAAGATGGCGAGAACTGGAAAACCAGTTAGAGCCTGAAATCTCCTACCACGAATTCGTTCAATATTATTGTTCCCAGCAACTTCAAACCGCTAAAGCGCGCGCTACGCTGGCAGGAGTATTTTTTAAAGGCGACATCCCTATCCTCATTAGCCGTGAAAGCGCCGATTTATGGCAGCATCGCAGTCTATTCCTGGAGGCTTATTCTGCAGGCGCCCCCCCCGATATGTATGCACCCGAAGGACAAAACTGGGGGTTTCCTCTCTTCAATTGGGAAGCCATGCGGCAGGATAACTATCTCTGGTGGAAAGATCGCTTAACAGTGGCAAGCCGCTACTATCATCTCTATCGTTTGGATCATATTGTTGGATTTTTCCGTATTTGGGCAATCCCCGCTGGTGCATCGGCGAAAGAGGGCTTTTTTCTTCCCAAAAACGAATCTACTTGGCTCGATCATGGACGCGAAATCTTGCAAATGTTGGTGGAAAGCTCTCCGCTACTACCCATCGGAGAGGACCTTGGCGCCATCCCCAATGGAGTACGTGCGGCTATGGACGACTTAGGGATTTGTGGCACAAAAGTCATGCGATGGGAACGCCATTGGAACACGGATCGCGGTTACATTTCTATCAAAGACTATGCTCCAAAGAGTATGACAACAGTTTCTACTCATGATTCTGAGCCGCTTAGCCTTTGGTGGAAGCAGTTGCCAGAAGACGCTAGCGCCTACGCCAGAAACCGTGGCTGGACCTACAACCAAAAGATTTCTCACGAGCAGCAGTTGGCGATTTTGCATGACAGCCATCACAGTAGTAGTCTGTTTCATGTGAACTTGCTACAGGAATATTTAGCGCTTTTTCCAGGCCTTGTTTGGCCAAATCTTGAAGATGAAAGAATCAATGTTCCCGGAACCTGGTCTGACAATAATTGGAGCTATCGCTTCCGTCCTACCCTAGAACAAATCATTGGGAACGACGCGCTTGCAGAAGCAATCCGCCAAATGGTATCTTAGTGTTCCTATGTACCGCGAACGAGCCTCCACGTCGCACTAACGCGCTCTATGCTAGACCCCTCATCAGTTTCTCACCAAGATTGGACTGCTACTCTTTTTGGAGTATACCACGCGCGGCCTGCAATGGTGATTTGATCCCATAGGAAAGGTCCCGCGTGGTATAATAAACTTATCTAATTTTTAAATAACATGAAGAGAAGAATCTAATCCACCCAATCCTTATTTCTTTATAATCACATTAAATCATTAATTTAATAAAAATATCTATTGGTTTTCCTATTTTGATGCAGAATGACAAACAAGAAAGATCATGAAGGAAAAGATTTTTAAGCCATAGACCCTGATTGCTACCCAATGCTGTCAACTTAAAGAACATATTTACCACGCCAAT
Organism: uncultured bacterium; assembly: GCA_964436955.1. Taxonomy (GTDB): domain Bacteria; phylum Chlamydiota; class Chlamydiia; order Chlamydiales; family JAJFMA01; genus CAMFKD01. The sequence goes on from CAYTFC010000144.1 coordinate 2,141, forward strand.
TCGACAAAGTAGCGCTAAATGTTCTGTTACACGTTGTAGCGCCGCTTCGCCGAAGCGGCATTAACAAAGGTTTATTTTAAGTTGACAGCATTGACTTGCTACCTACATCCTAGCTCCGACCCTGATTGCTACCAAAACTTGCCGCACAAGTCATTGAATTTGAATTCA
>CAYTFC010000145.1:0-2303 GCA_964436955.1 uncultured bacterium
GATGAGTAAGCCCCTCCATAAAAAAGAAGCACTGTAAGCGACAATAAGGCAAAGTCTCTGGCTCACTCATTTATTCTTGAATAAATGAGTGAGCGCAAGAACCTAAAATCAATTGGAAGGAACTCGAGCCACCCTCATTGCGTATAGTACTAGGTTGCTAGCATTTTCTTAAATGTGTCTAAGGAAATTTTTCCGAAACGTTTTGCTACACTAACAGTACAGCCTTCCCCAACTACTGTAGCAATTCCTGATGATGGGTTAATGGACAGCGTGCCAGGAGGATCTATTGTCTCTAAACTATCAGAAAGTTCAGTCTCCATATCCACGTCGTCTTTTAGGTCTGAATCATCAATTGCAAGAAGTTTTTTTTCTAAATCACCACCCTCAAAGTCCCGCAGATCTGCGGTAGATACTGCTCGATGGTAGACTTCGTTTTCACTGCCAATTCCCCATGTCATGAGGCCCATTTCCTCTTCACCGCCAGCATAGGTCATTTTAACTATCATTGCCCTCCCAGTCTTTGTAGGAAAACTATATTCGCTGGATTGAAGCAGAGCATCTAGGGCTAGGGGGACGCGATGCCGCCTATGGGCGATCTTTAATGCCTGGGCACTTTGCTTTTGATAGGTAGGCTTTCCCTTGTCCCTGAACTGTCTAATCTTGTTATTAGATAACGGTTGCAACCAACGCTTGACGCGTGGGTGATAGTTATAATCGGATAATGGTACTAATGTGGGTTCATGTACTTCACTAATTGGTTCAGCAAATAGTTCCTCGATAAAGTGTTCCTGCAATTCTGTATAAGCCTTTGGATCAGACAGCCACATCCTCAAAAGATGCTTTTGCAATTCCGCATTATTCTTTACTGCCTTAGGGATGCTTGTCCAAACTTGTGTCTGTCTTGCTAAATAGCTTTTGTTATGAGAGATGTTAAATGTTACGGAATCTATTTGTTTTATCATTTCAATAAAATCTTGTTTATCGCAATGAGACAAATTGAAGCTTTGTAAGTTTTCTTGATTAATATTTTTAAATAGTAGGCTTTCTATTTTATATCCGACGGGAGAAAATACTTTGTGAGAAAATTGAAATAATTTAAATTTTGATTCCGCGTAACTGTCACTAGATATTTTATTTATTTCACTTAGTGTTTCAGAAAGAGAGACTTTACAGACCTTATTGAGGCAATCAATGAGAATCATTTTTTTTTGATGAGATAGAAAACTATTACCTAAATCCCTTAAAGCTGGTTCTGAGCTTTGGCTAAATTGTCGACATCTTTCATAAAATCCCTCAATAGATGTGTCAATAACAATATTTTGACAACCATTACTGATTAAGTAATAATTAGATTCAGTATGAATTTCGTATGGGTGATCTAAAATATGACGCACCGCTTCACAGGGCTCGGCCTTGAAGTCCGCTGTGAATTCCATTAATTGGTCTATGCTCTTTCTTTGGTCGGTTTCAGATGTACGAAAGTTTTGGTACGTAACAGAAATTGTTTTTTCTCTTAATAGATTAGATAACTTTCCGAATTTTTTATAAACAGTAAGTAGATTCTTTAAAGTGTCCTTTTCGGATTGTATAAACGGCATTGCATATCCAAGAATCTGCAAGGAGGCGCTATCTCGAATTCTTTGATCTACCTTCGATTTATTAAGAGAAAACCGTAACAAATTATCCACGTCTCTAGGAACATATTGTGCATTTTTAATTGGATCTTGATAATCAGTGTCGTTAAAATGTTGTGAATAATTTAATCTTGTACTTACTTCCATTGCGGACATCCTTATTGTAATATCAATGTTGTTAATAAGGAATAAATATAGGGGTATTAGTCATTAATGTCTAGATCGAACCTGAAAGAAAACTTATATAGCTGTTCTACAACGGATATTAGTGCCGTGAAAAAGTTGAATACCAGCCTGTCCGCCATAGTCGAAATCTAAAAGTTACTTACCAAAGAGACCCTGATTGCTACCCAATGCTGTCAACTTAAAGAACATATTTACCACGCCAATTCGACAAAGTAGCGCTAAATGTTCTGTTACACGTTGTAGCGCCGCTTCGCCGAAGCGGCATTAACAAAGGTTTATTTTAAGTTGACAGCATTGGATTGCTACCAAAACTTCATCTAGCGCTCATAGCGATATATCAGATGCAGCAGTGTGCCTCGACGGCAAGAGTGATCTCTTGCCGAGAGGTACAATGTTGCAGATGATGCATCGCTATGAGCGCTAGATGAATAAGCCCCTCCATAAAAAAGAAGCACTGTAAGCGACAATAAGGCAAAGGACCTT
>CAYTFC010000146.1:0-2126 GCA_964436955.1 uncultured bacterium
GCAGAGACCTGTGTTTTTGGTAAACAGTTCCGTGGGCTCTTTTGCTGCGGCCCCCTCATCGTTAAATACGAAGAGAAAGGTTGCGCGTACAAAAGAGCATTATTTTTGCATACAAACGTATGCTAATCATTTTGCTCTATCTCAGTAAAAAATTGTGGTTCATAAAAAAGGATTTGTCACTCATAGTGTTTAGAAATAAATTCCTAAACGAGCGTACTCACTAATGCGCTGCTACTTTTATTGTTGCCAATAAAGTGGACAACGCACGTTTTTTAACCACCTATCACTAATGATCTACTGATCAATGTACGCGACAATTCCACTTCATATTCAATGAAGAGGGGGCAGACCTTATCCCGAAGTTACGGTCGCTGTATTGCCGAGTTCCTTAGCGAAGGTTCTCTCGTAAGCCTGAGTCTACTCGACTCGAGCACCTGTGTTGGTTTGCGGTACGGGCGGCTATAATCACGCGTACATCTGCTTTTCTAGCCAGTGCTGTCACCGAAATCGTCAATCCGAAGATCGACTCTCACTCCCTTTGCGTTCCCGCAAGGTTGGACGGATACATACCATGAATCCGCTTCGACTATTTCACCGTGAACAGTGTACAAATTATAACCGGTTCAGGAATATTAACCTGATGTCCATCGCCTACGCTATGCGCCTCGGCTTAGGCCCGACTAACCCTGAGATGATTACCATGGCTCAGGAAACCTTGCTCTTACGGCCGACATGATTCTCACATGTCTTATGGTTACTCATTCCAGCATTCTCACTTCCTAACGCTCCACCGAACCTTACAGTTCGACTTCACTGCAGATAGGAACGCTCCTCTACCACGCATAATAAATTATGCATCCATGTCTTCGGTAATATACTTGAGCCCCGTTACATTTTCCACGCAAGATCTCTTGACTAGTGAGCTGTTACGCACTCTTTAAATGAATGGCTGCTTCTAAGCCAACATCCTAGCTGTTTAAGAAATCTCACCTTGTTTCCCACTGAGTATATATTTTGGGACCTTAGACGATGGTCTGGGCTGTTTCCCTTTCGAGCGTCGAGCTTAGCCCCGACGTTCTAACTGCCAATGTACCACCAACGGTATTCGTAGTTTGTTAAGGGTGGGTAGGATTGCTCCCCCCAGTCCTTTACAGAGCTCTACCCCCGTTGGATATTTTAATTGACGCTAGCCCTAAAGCTATTTCGAGGAGAACCAGCTATCTCCGAGTTCGATTGGCATTTCACCTCTAACCACAAGTCATCCGAGCACTTTGCTGCGTACGACGGTTCGGTCCTTCACTACCTATTACAGTAGCTTCAACCTGCTCATGGTTAGGTCACCCGGTTTCGGGTCTAATTCCGCATACTAAATCGCCCTATTCAGGCTCGCTTTCACTGTGGCTCCGTCACTTGACTTAACCTTGCACTAGAAATTAACTCGCTGGATCGTTCTACAAAAAGCACGCCGTCACCCGAATAAATTCGAGCTCCGACTCCTTGTAGGCACAAAGTTTCAGGATCTATTTCACTCCCCTCCCGGGGTTCTTTTCACCTTTCCATCACTGTACTAGTTCACTATCGATCGTATATTATATTTAGCCTTGGGAGGTGGTCCTCCCGGATTCAGACAGGGTTTCTCGTGCCCCGCCCTACTCGATAAAACACGTATAAGGTCAATGTTGTTTTCGCATACGCGACTTTCACGTCCTTTGGTTAGTCATTCAAACTATTCTGCTAACAACATGATTTCTTACCTTATCCAGTCGATGATAGTCGCTGGTCGCAAATCAGATACCTGAAACGAATTTCAGTTCTCTGACTTGGTCTCGTGTTATATCACAACCCCTCATAAACATTCGCCTATCAGCTTATCTCACTCGAAAGTGAGAAGATTATAAGGTTTGGGCTGATCCCGTTTCGCTCGCCACTACTCCGAGAATCATTATTTATTTTCTCTTCCTCAACCTACTAAGATGTTTCAGTTCAGTTGGTTCCCTCTTCATATCCTATTTTATTCAGATAAGAGTAACACGACATGACTCGTGTTGGGTTTCCCCATTCGGATATTCCCGGATCAAAGCTTGTTGACAGCTCCCCGAGACTTTTCGCAGTCTTCCACGTCCTTC
>CAYTFC010000147.1:0-704 GCA_964436955.1 uncultured bacterium
CTCTTGATATGTTGGCAAAGGTCGAGGAAGCTTTTGCCGGGTATGGGGTGGCGTAATGATGACCCCAGAAAAAGCAAAGAACATCTACTGGGGAGCCTCACCGCTCCCCATTGGGGCCAAGTCGCTTGGTGAGTATGTTGGTGATGACGGCCTGTTTAAGGGCTGCCTGATCGAGTTGGCCAGCGGAATACGGGTGGTCGGTAACGCCGGGTCAATAAAAAATATCCCCCAGCGCGGTGGCCCCAATGGGGCGGGTCGGCCAGAATTGCCAGAAGAAAAGAAAAAGGTGGGCGTGTCTGTTTTGCTGCCGCCGGATCTTTTGACCTGGATGGATAGCCGCCCGGAAAGCAGGGCGACGCTGATTGAGGAAGCCTGCCGGGCTTACTACAAGATTCCCCTGGCAAGGTAACGCAAAGTTCAGCGGAGCCGCCGCTGAAACGTATTGTTAAGCATTTTAAACAGGAGAATTGAGATGGAAACGCCATTGATCTGCACGATTGAAGACGGATGTTTGGTGGTGAAAATTGGGATCAGTACTCTTGCTTTTGCCGCCGCAAACTGCGAAGAGTTTTGGGATGGAGAGAGCGGCACCGATGTGCCAACCGTTAAAGTTACTGACGAAGCCCTGTTTGCCAAAGAAGTGCGCCGGATGCTGCTTGATGAAGCAGAAGACGGCTCAACGCTACTGACTGGCATGATTGACC
>CAYTFC010000147.1:714-1936 GCA_964436955.1 uncultured bacterium
TGGAAGATGGCTGTGAAGGCGTCGATCACGATGCTTAACGCTAAACTCAGCCGACCGCGCCAGTGAGCTTGAATTTAACCCGGTGCTTCTCGCGGTCGGCTGTAGCATTTTGTTGGACTGTCTGCGTATATTGCTATTGTATTTTGCAAAGTTCTTTAACTACTTTTGAAATGTATTTCTGCTTAGTTTCGTCGTCATAAGTTTCTATTTTTGATAGTTCTGAACTATGGATAATAACAATTTTATCCGTAGATAGCTGTTTAGCAATTGAAGGATGGTTAATCCACTTCTCAGAGTTCAAGTCGATTAATTTGTATGATCCTTTATCTTTTGGGTAAAAGATTGCATCTTTCTTGGTTGGGTTTTCTCTAAATGCAGATAGAAATATATTAAAAATTATATCCCATGACCAATCTGGGTGAAGTGTCATAGGCAATCTGTTTATTTTAGAATTGTAAAATATGAATATCTCTAATTTAACTTCTTTTGGGTTTAGTATCACCAGATGCCTTTTCCTGGAAAACATAGTGAGGACAAGCAATGCAATTAACGATAATAGAGAGAGGATTTCAGATAGGAGTACCCGTATTTTGTATTTTGATGCAGGGTCTATGGCTCCTGTTGCTACAAAGTTTGAGGGATCAAATGCCGTCCAAATGCCTATTCCCAATCCTGCTAACGGCAGGAATGAATATCTCATTATTTTATGAAATGCTTTGTCGTGGAATACAAGGAACTTTAGGAATTGCACCGTTTGATTATCCTTTCCCATTTTGGATATATTACACATTGGTTGTTTGGTCAGTTATAGCCCAACGCCAAGGGTAACTTGCCGCTTGCCCTGGAAAGACGCGGCACGAAGAAAGGAGAAATTAGCCATGAATGAACTTGATAACGCCACAGGGCAAGCGGTCAATGTTGACCCGCTTGTTATGCCAAGTCCTGATTCAATACGAGCAGTCATAGACGGGATTTTCACCAATTCCCAAACTGAATTTCTCGCATTGGACGAGGCTAGGCTTGACAATTTCTGTCACTTTCGCTGGTCTGACAACTGCGATTTTGCCATGAACCTCTATCGTTTTCATAAGGCACTATCCCTGTACGGGAATTTCTGCCGCCGATGGGAAGAGCTACACAATGGGACGTGCTGTGTGGTGGAGAGAGTTAGGGATAAATATTTGCTCCCGAAATTCCAGATGCTGATCGAGATGGCCAACTT
>CAYTFC010000148.1:0-1768 GCA_964436955.1 uncultured bacterium
GAATTCAAATTCAATGACTTGTGCGGCAAGTTTTGGTAGCAATCAGGGTCTGAGTTGGAAATTATTCAATCGCAAGTATACGCTCAAGGCTTAAAATGTGAATTTGAGCCTTGCGAAAGCCTCGTGGTTAGGCCATCCTTCGGATGACCTAACCACGGAAACTTTCCTATGTGAGCACATACTGACAATGTACCTATTAGTAAGCATTGAAGAATACATGCAAAATTCTGTATTGTGACTACATGGAAAAACTGCCACGCCATCACCTTCCTATAGCTTATTCTCCTTGTCCCAACGACACATTCCTGTTTCATGCCTGGGCCGCAGGCCTTGTCGGACAGGAATACCCCATTTCTCCCATTTTAGCTGATGTTCAACATCTGAACGAATGGGCCCTGCAGGGCAAATATCCGGTTTCAAAAGTATCCATGCACTGTCTAGGATACATTCTTGATAATTATGTTTTATTGCCAGCCGGCTGTGCATTAGGCTACTCATGCGGACCCAAGATCATCGCTGCAAAAGATTTTGATCTCAATAACATCGGAGATAAGCGCATTGCCATTCCTGGCCGAGACACCACTGCACATCTTCTGTGCAATATTCTTGTAGATCCATCTATTGAGAAGCACTTCTGCACTTACGATCAAGTTCCGCGCATGATCCGTAGTGGCATAGTGGATTGTGGAATAATCATCCACGAAACACGGTTTACCTTTCTAGATAGTGGATTCGTCGAGATTGCCGACTTAGGTGAATTATGGGAAAACCGCTATCATCTTCCCCTTCCACTTGGAGGCATCGTCGCTAAGCGCTCTCTAGGGCAAGAAACTCTCAATGACCTTACCAATATTATTCATGCATCTCTCAAATCCGCCTATCAAAATCCGAAGAGCTCCCACGACTACATTCTAATGCATAGCATTGAAAAGGAACCTGATGTCATCCGAAAGCATATTGAACTTTATGTGAACGAGGATACCAGTCGGCTTACCGAAAAAGGGCGCGCAGCCATTGACAAAATGCTTCAGTTAGCGCGTGAACATGATTTGATTCCTCCACACAACAAAGACTGGCTATTTCAAGTAGAACAACCCTATGAAATCCACTGATAACCGCCTCATCGTATTCGCAACACTTATCGAGGCTAAGCATGCTCTCGAAGCGTTGAATGCTCAGAATATCTCTGACAACTTCTTTTTCTCTGATGGAGGCTTCATCACGATATCTGGTATGGGTTGTCTTGCTGCCACAGCCGCTATAAGTGCCTGTAAGGAACCTATATCTGAGGTTTGGAATTTAGGCGCAGTCGGAGCCCTACACGACCATTTCAATCTTGGCGATACCTTTGAAATTTCGGACGTATCGAAAAATCCAATTTTACCAATCGGCATCGATGACCACTCTTCAAAATTACATCGAACCCTGTTTCCCTCTCTAAAGGTATCAGAAAACGGACTACATCTTATCTCGTCTGACTATCCCTGCCATCATGCCGAAATCAACCAAACTTTGCGAGCACATGGCGATCTCATCGACATGGAAGGCTATGGCATTGCTTATGCCGCACGTCAGCGTGGAGTTCCTGTGTGTATGTGGAAAATCGTTACTGATTTCGCCACCGCAAATGGACAGAAGCTAATCCTAGAGCAACTGGACAGCGTTTCTCAAAAGATCGCCCAAATACTCATTGGGAAAACATGATGGATAGAAGCGCCTTTTAAACGTAACGGATGATCCTCAATCCAAAATGTCAAATGCTGAAGTG
>CAYTFC010000149.1:0-1661 GCA_964436955.1 uncultured bacterium
ATCTGGGACTTCTGCTTCGGTGTCGACGTGGACTTCGAGAACGGGATCTACTACGAGATCGACTCTTAATATTTCGATGCTCGATGCCATCACTCGGATATTCACAGGGTATGTTCTTGGGATTATATACTTCTTCACCGGGCGGGATATAGTGACTAGCAATTGGGATACCTTGCTGGCTATAGGCAGAGGTATCATCAGTTATAGCATTGGCGTCGCCAGGAAAAGAGGCCGATGAGCCTTGAGAATTGCCATAATATTGATTGTAGTATGCTGCCATGGCTGCAGGATTACTGTAAGCCTTTATCATGGCATCATAATATTCAGGATATTGTTTAAGATAATCAGTCCATGCAGCATATGGGTCATTTGCACCCGAGGAAACAACGGCAGGTGCTTTGAAGGCTGAAGCCTTCCCCTTGGGCACGGCCATCTTAATCTCAACCTAAACAGTAATTAATGTTGTCGGTGACACCGTATTGTTTTACCTTTCTACCTCTAATTTTAGCATCCAAGTCAGCACAGGCTCGCTGTGCGCCATCAAGGGATGCAAATGTAACAAAGCCGAATCCACGGGATCGACCAGTTTCCCTGTGTCTCATTAGGACAGTTTCAAGAACCTCGTCATATTTGCTGAAGAAATCCTTCATGTCATCTTCATTTGCTTCAATATGAATTCCACCAACAAAAACCTTGTTATCATCTCGCAGGTTGGATGATTCACCGGGTTTTGACACAGCCGGAAGTGTACTTGATTGTTGCTCTTCTTTAGGAATAGCTCTTTTGGGATCAATCTGCAAAGTCTATTTAGATGACATACAGGTAAAATTTACTTGTTTTTTGTCTAGAATGTGTGTCTTCTGAAGTACTATATCTACGACCACTGGATCAGCGAACGTGACAAATCCAAAGCATCGTGACTTCCCCGTGGGGTCCCGCATGATGTTACAGTCTAACACCTGTCCGAATTGTTCAAAATAGGCTTTGAGACCATCTATCCAAAACGAAAGCTGTAATAAAAGAGCAAAATTATACCTGCAGTGGTGTTCCAATGAAGTCCTCCGACAAAAATCTTTCTAAACCCAAATTTAGAATACTTTACAAAAAAATACCCTACGTCACCCATTCCGTAGAGCCGCTAAAGAATCCACCCTCAAATAACCGGGGTGCAGCCAATAATTGAAATTATGAGTCTTGTGCAATATATCGTCATGAACGAGGCCAGTATAGTTTGTGTAATAAGGAATAGTCAAAGTAAGCTGTTTAATGTAGAAAAATTGGAGTCAAGGATCCATAATTGCTCAAGCTTGTCATGCTAGTATAGCGGCGATTGCATCTTTCGCTAGTAATGAAGAAACCAAGAGTTACATTGCAGAAGGCAACATTCCTTCCATGGCAAAAGTGATTCTAAAAGTTAGCCATTACTCTTCAGTCAATTTTTCAAGTTTTACTGAGTAGGCCCAAGATTCCAACGAATTCGAATCAATCATCCAGTTGCTGAGAGGGAACAATGTTGATTTTTTCATTTGGATTGAACAGCCCGAGTTGCGAGCGACATGTTTATCTTTACGGCCTTATAAAAAATTAGATGTATGCCATTACCTAAACTCGTTGAAACTATACTAGTCATGGAATATTTCCATGTTTTATATAAATAGCTG